>NZ_JBFAIR010000025.1:0-168708 GCF_040654815.1 Streptomyces sp. NPDC050619
CCCATGCCGGTCGCCCTCAATGTCTCCGTGCCCGTCAGCCGTATGAACAACGCCGACCAGCGCCGCATCAGCGCCGTGCTGCGGGACCTCGCCGAGGAGGCAGTCGAAGTGCTGCACTGAGCCTGGGGACAAGCCCCAGGGACTTCTTCTGGGCCGCCGCACCGACGGGTCACAACGACCGCGAGATCAGGTCGGCCGTCGACCTCAGGGAGCGCAGCAGAGGTCGCACGAGCGTCGGCGAGTAGCGGACGCTCGGCATCGAGATCGAGAGACCGGCGACGACGACGTCGTCGCGGTCGGTGAGTCTGCATCCGACGGCGACCACGCCCCGCTCGGACCTCTCGACGTTCAGCGCGACGCCGCTGTCCCGGACCTCGCGGAGTTCGCGGCACAACGCCCTGAGATCCGGCGGGTGGTCGTCATGGCCACCTGTCGGGCCCGGAGCGTAGAGGGCTTCCAGTTCGTCGTAGCTCAGCGCCGCCAGCGTGATGAGCCCTCCGCACACCAGATGCGCCGGAAAGACCATGCCTTCGCGGCTGCCCACGCGGAGTGCCTGCGAGCACTCGACCGACGCGATGAACCGCGCGTTGCGTCCGGTGCGGATGCTGAGGTTCACGGTCTCGTTGAGCCTGTCGACCAGGGCGCGCATGGGCTCGAGCGCGGCGGCACGGAGCGCGCCCACGTTGGACCTGGATTGTCCGGCGAGCTCGAGTATCGGCCCGACACGGTAGGAGCGGTCCTCGTCCTGGAGCGCGAAGTCCCGGTAGGCCAGCGCCGACAGCAGCCGGTGCGCGGTCGATCGCGCCACGCCAAGCCGTTCGGCAGCCGCCGAAACCGTGATCACACCTTCCATCTGCAGGATCTGGGCAAGCCGCAGTGCGTGGTCGACGCTGGCAGGCGCGTACACCGGCGGGCTCTTCATCGGCTTCGACATTGGATCCCTGATCTGCTATGCAGAATTTTCTGTCCTCATCCTAGTCCTGCGATCCACCCTCGGTGCATGACCGGCCGCGAGACGACCGTCACCAGCACCAGTGCTCCATTGGAAAGCAGGCAGTTGTGAAGGCAAGAGCCGCAGTTCTGTGGGAAGCGAAATCCCCGTGGGTCGTTCAGGACGTCGAGCTCGACGCGCCGAAGGCCAAAGAAGTCCTCGTCAAGCTGATCGCCACCGGCCTGTGCCATTCGGACGACCATGTTCGCACCGGTGACCTTCCCATCCCGCTCCCGATCATCGGCGGCCACGAGGGCGCGGGAATCGTCCAGGAGGTCGGACCCGAGGTCCACGGTGTCGAGGTCGGAGACCACGTCGTCCTGTCGTTCATCCCGGCGTGCGGAAAGTGCCACTGGTGCACTACCGGACACTCCAACCTCTGCGACCGGGGGGCGTTCATCGCGGGCGGGAAACAGCTGGACGGCACGTTCCGAGCCCATGCGGACGGCAAAGATCTCGGGTCGATGCTGCTGCTCGGCGCCTTCGCCACCTATGCGGTGGTCGCGGAGGACTCCGTGGTGAAGATCGACAAGGATGTTCCGCTGGAGCTGGCCTGTCTGACCGGGTGCGGCGTGATGACCGGCTGGGGATCCGCGGTCAAGACCGGCGAGGTGTCGCCCGGTGACACCGTGGTGGTGGTCGGGATCGGCGGCATCGGCGGCAATGCCGTGCAGGGCGCGAAAATGGCTGGTGCGAAGAACGTCGTCGCCGTCGACATCGCCGATGCGAAGAAGGAGATGGCCGCGCGCCTGGGGGCCACGCACTTCGCCGGAAGCGTGGAGGAGGCGAAGGGACTGGTCAACGAGCTCACCCGTGGAGTGATGGCCGACGTCGCGATCCTGACAGTCGGGGTCGTGCACGGGGACATGGTGCAGCAGATGCTGGAGCTCATTCGCAAGGGCGGCAGGGCCGTCATCACCGCTCTGGCGAGGATGGGTGAGCTGGACGCCAAGCTGCACCTCATGGAGCTGACGTCGTTCCAGAAGGAGATCCGTGGCTCGCTGTTCGGGGCGGGGAATCCACGGTCCGACATTCCGCTGTTGCTGGGCCTGTACAAGTCCGGGCAGCTGAAGCTCGACGAGCTGGTCACCAAGACGTACCGCCTGGACGAGATCAACGAGGCGTACGACGACATGCTGGCCGGCCGGCTGCTGCGCGGGGTCATCGTCCACGAGCACTGATCCGCACTTCGTTCATGTCTCACGCCTCACGGTGTCGCCAGTTCCCGGCGACACCGTGGGTATCCCGCATTGGAGTCGACCATGACACGTTCCGCCCAACACACCACAGACCTGGACCGGCTCGAGTTCTTCATCGACGGCGAGTGGGCCAAACCGCACGGCACAGACACCCACCGGGTGATCGAGGCGGCGACCGAGGAGGAGTTCGCGACCGCCGCCCTCGGCAGCGTCGCGGACATCGACGCCGCCGTCCTCGCAGCCCGGCGCGCGCTCGACGAGGGACCGTGGGGACGCACCACTCCCGCCGAGCGCGCGGAGATCATGCACCGCTTCGCCGATGCCCTGCTGAAGCGCGCCGATGTCACGAGCGAGGTCGTGACGCGCGAGAACGGTATGCCCATCGGCACGTCCCGAGCGCTCAATGGACATGCGCCCGCCGGCGTGTTCCGAACCTACGCCGAGATGATCAAGACGGTCGCGCTGGAGGTCATCCAGCCGAGCCCCTTCGGGGCGACGATCGTCCGGCGTGAGCCGGTAGGGGTCGTCGGTGCCATCGTGCCGTGGAACTACCCGCAGATGATAGCCAGTTGGAAGGTCGCCCCGGCGCTGGCCGCCGGGTGCACCGTCGTGCTGAAGCCGTCACCGGAGACCGCACTCGATCTCTACGTCTTCGGCGAAGCGGCCCGTGAAGCGGGACTCCCGCCTGGCGTGCTGAACATCGTGACGGCCGGCCGAGAGGCCGGCGCGTCCCTGGTCACCCACCCGGGTGTGGACAAGATCGCCTTCACCGGATCGACCGCCACGGGCCGGTGGATCGGAGCCGAGTGCGGCCGGCTCGTTCGCCGGGCCACCCTCGAACTCGGCGGGAAATCCGCCGCGATCGTCCTCGACGACGTCGACCTCGACGTGTTCCTGGGAGGCATCGGGCCGGCCTCGTTCATGAACAACTCCCAGACCTGTGCGGCCCAGTCCAGGATCCTCGCGCCGCGGTCGCGCTATGCCGAAGTGGTGGACGCGCTGGCGACGTTCACGAGGTCGCAGACGATCGGCAATCCGCTGGATCCGTCCGTCACCATCGGGCCCATGGCCAGCGAGCAGCAACAGCGGAAGGTGCTCGGATACATCGACATCGCGAGGGACAGCGACGCCCGGCTGATCAGCGGTGGCGGCCGTCCGGCCGGTCAGGACCGTGGCTGGTTCGTCGAGCCGACTGTGTTCGCCGACGTGAAGAACACCGATCGCCTCGCGCGTGAGGAGGTCTTCGGACCGGTCATCGCGGTCATCCCGTTCGATGACGACGACGACGCGGTGCGCATCGCCAACGACAGCGACTACGGACTCGCCGGGTCCGTCTGGACCGCCGATGAGTCCCGTGGTCTCGACATCGCGCGACGTGTCCGCACCGGGACGATCGGCGTCAACTACTACAGCCTCGACATCAACGCCCCGTTCGGTGGCATGAAAGACAGTGGTATCGGGCGGGAACTGGGTGCCGAGGGACTCAACGCCTACTTCGAGTACAAGACCCTGCTGGCCAGCGCGGAGCAGCTGCCGAAGTAGGAGTGGTGCCGCCGGGGCGGCCCTGCCCTTACGGAGCCGCCCGGCGGCCGGTGACCGGCTCGTGGCCTGCGAAGCCCCCCTGGAGCTCACGCATGGCCGCATCCAACAGCTCGGCCAGGTCCGTGCCTTCGTCGGCGAGCCACTGCTCGTACGCCGCGATGCAGGTCGCCAGTGCGGCGTACCCGACCTGACGCGGCAGCAGGGCGTCCTGCGGCCGGCTAGTCCGATCAGCGACGAAGGCGGCGACCACCGACCGCCAGGACGCGTAACGAAGTGTGGAGTCGGCCTGGAGAGCGGGCACGCGCAGGATGAGCTCCATGCGTCGACGATGCCAGGGCACGTCGATCGGGTCGAACTGGTTGAAGGACACGACGGCCTCGCGCAAGCCGTCCATCATCGCCAGCTCCGGCGGGCAGGCGGCGAGCAGGCCGTGGAAGCGCGCCAGTTCGCTGTCGAAGTCGCCCCACACCAAGTCGTTCTTCGACGCGTGGTACCGGAAAAAGGTCCGGCGACTGATCTTCGCCGCTGCGGCGATGTCGTCGATGGTGGTCTGTTCGAAACCCTTGCGCGCGAACAGCTCGAACGCGAGACGCTCGAGCTGGTCACGCGAGGTGGCCGACGGCCGTCCGACCCGCGACCTGGGTGAGCCCGCCCTCGTGGTCGGATCTGACGAAGCCATCTACGAAGATTCCCCTCCGGTCGCGCCCCACCCGGCGTTCCTGCGTCCAGCACCAGGACTCATGACCATCCTCGCAGCCGTGCGTGATCCCTCCCAACCTTGCTATCGGTCTTGGCGCCGCGTCCTTGTGGGGGTCAGGACGATACGTGGGCGGAGGGCGATGGTGGAGCGGCCTTGGAAGGCGGAGATCCAGACGCCGGTGCCGTAGGCGAGGTCGTCGAGGCGGCGGGCCACTCCGTAGCGGATGGGGTCGAGGCGGGTTCGGCCGCGGCGGTGTTCGAGGGTGATGTCGGTGATGGCGGCCAGGGCCGTGGCGCGGCGAACGCGTTGGGAGGTCAGGCAGCCGATGGCGGTGAGCGGCCACCAGTGGCGGGTCAGCAGCGCCGATCCCTGGGCGAGGGCGGAGACGGTGCCGTCGGCGGTGAGCCGGGCGGCGTGGCGGACCGGGTGCTCGGTGTCCTCCAGCTTGCGGGCGATGCGGGCGGCGGCGAGGGTCCAGATGGCGCCGGCGACGGGGAGGGACCAGCGCCGCTGGGCGAGGAGGGCGAGGAGCAGAGCGGTGTTCCAGGGGGCGAGCACGGCGGGCGCGATGTGTTGGGGGTGGCGTTGGGCGAGGGGGTGGGCGCCGGTGCCGTAGACGGCCTTCCGCGAGAACCAGTCGGCGAGGCGGATCCGGTGCTCGTGGGCGGCTTCGACGGACGGTTCGTACCGGATACGCCGGCCCTTGTCCCCCAGGCGCCAGCAAAGGTCGACGTCTTCGCCCACGCGCATGCGCGCGTCGAAGCCGCCGCCGTCGACGAGCGCGTCGACTCGGGCGACCATGCAGGCACTGGGGATCCAGGAGACGGGTGTGCCCGGTCGTACGGCGGCCGGGTGTGCCCCGAGGTCGAGGGAGGATCGGGTGGATTCGTAGCGGCCGAGCCAGCCGGAGGACCGGGAGGTGGCAAGGCCGGTGATCCTGGGGACGGCCAGGGCGACGCGCGGGTCGGCGAAGTGCCGCAGCAGGGTCGGCACCGTCCGGGCCGGCAGGACGATGTCGGAGTCGCAGAAAACCACGTAGGGCGTGGTGACCAGGCGCAGCCCGGCGTTGCGGGCACCGGCCGGTCCGACGTTGACGGTGAGCGGGACCAGGTGTGCGCCGTGCTGGGCGGCGACGGCGCTGATCGGATCGGGGTGGCGTGACGCGTCGTCCACGACGATCACCGGGCTGCCTGAAGGGAGGCTTTCCAGGAGCCGGGCGAGTTCGCGGGGGCGGTCGCGTACCGGGATGACGTACGTGCAGCTCGGACCGTGACTGCTGCCGGGTGCGGGATGGGGCGGCAGGGCTTGCACGGCCGGGTGGGCCAGGCCGGTCTCCAGCAGGCGGTCGGCGAGGACCGCGCTTGCGGCATCCCCCACGCGTACCGTCCGGCCGGCCAGCAGCGGTCTCGCCCGGGGACTCAGTTTGAGCAGGCGGGTCGGGCAGCCGCCGAGGAGTGACCGGCCCTGGTCGAGGACACGGGTGTGCTGGTCGAGGGTGACCACGAAGCCGTGGGGAAGGGTCATGGGTGCGCCGATTTCGTGCGAGGAGTGGGCGGTTCGCCAGGCATGGCCGCGCCGGGCCGACCCGGCGTCGCGGAGGTCGTGCTCGTGTCGATCAGTCGGCCCCGGGAGGCTGCGCGGCCTGCGGTGATCCGGCGTACGGCGGTGGCCACCATCGACTCGAACGAGACGCGTCCTTCCTCGGCCGTGGCACCTGTCGGGTCGCCGAGCACGCCGGAGGGTGACAGTGCGCGGACCCCACGGGCGATCAGGTCCGGCATCAGGTCGGCGAGCGGGCGGGTCTCGCCGGGAACGGCTTCGGCCAGACGGACGTCGCCGGGTACCAGGTGCAGCAGCACCGAGGTCTCCGCACGGCCCGCGTGCGCGTCGCCGCCGGGTATCTCGCAGTTGAGCCACGACACGTCGTGGCCTTCGCCGCGGAGTTGGCCGACGGCCGCGTCGAGCGTGGGGACGTTCCCGCCGTGGCCGTTGACGAAGACGATGCGACCGGCCCACAGCGACAGGGACCGTACGGTCTCGACCAGGACGAGGCGCAGCGCCTCGTGCCCGATCGAGACCGTCCCCGGGAAGGCCGCGTGCTCGCCGCTGGCACCGTAGGCGATGGCCGGAGCCAGCAGCACGGGACGATCCGGTCCGCCGGACGCCAGTCGCTCCGCCGCCGACCGCGCCACCGACCGGGCGATGACGCTGTCCGTGTTCAACGGCAGATGCGGCCCGTGCTGCTCGGTGGAGCCGACGGGAACCAGCACCAGCGCGTCGGCCGGGACGGCCGGCCAGACCGATCGGGCCAAGTCCCCCGGTTCCGCCGGCGGTTGTCGGAGCGACGGCATCGCTAGCCCGCTGTGCCGGCTGTGCGCGCGGCACCCAGGGTGCGCGTGAAGCCGTCCGGAACGGCCAGGTCGCCCGGCGAGAGCTCGTGGACCGAGGAGTGCCCGAGGCCGAGTACGGCGGAGTCGAGTCCGCCGCGCAGGATGTCCAGGACGTTCTCCACGCCCGCCTGCCCGCCCGCGGCCAGCCCCCACAGGTAGGCGCGGCCGATCAGGACCGCCCGCGCCCCCAGCGCCAGGGCCTTCGCGACGTCGCCCCCGCGGCGGATACCGCCGTCGAGCAGGACCTCGATCTCGTCGCCGACCGCCTCGGCGATCGAGGGCAGCAGCCGGATGGACGCCGGCGTGGTGTCCAGGTTGTTGCCTCCGTGGTTGGAGACCGAGATGCCGGACACGCCGGCGTCGACGGCCCGCCTGGCGTCGTCCACTCGGCTCACGCCCTTGAGCAGGAACGGACCGCCCCACTCCGCACGCATCCACTTGACGTCCTCCCAGGTGGGCGGCGCGGTCTGCATCCACTCGCCGTAGGCGCCGAAGAAGGTGGGTGCCTTACCGCCCGGCGGCTGGAGGTTGGGGGCGGTCAGGTCGGGGATCCGTCCGGACTTGGCGAACGTCCACAGCCAGCGCGGGTGAGGCAGGACGTCCGGCGCGAACCTGATCATCGTCCTGAGGTCGACCTTTTCCGGGATGGGCGGGCTTCCCCAGTCCCGGCCGTGGGAGAACGACCAGTCCAGGGTGGCGATCAGCGCCTTCGCCCCCGCGGCCCGCGCCCGGTCCATGCGCTGCGCCATCGACTCGCGGGTGCCGGTCCAGTACATCTGGTAGAAGGTGTTCGCGTTCGCCTCGGCGACCTCCTCCACCGGCTTGCTGGCGAAGGAACTCAAGCCCATGATCACGCCTCGGTTCGCCGCCGCGCGGGCCACCGCGACCTCGCCGTCGGGATGGACGGCCTGCACGCCGGTCGGCGAGATCACCACCGGGAACGCGGACTCCACTCCGAGCACGGTCGTGGAAAGGTCCCGCTCCGCGTGATGGCCCACCACACGCGGGGCGAAGCCCAGTTCGGCGAAGGCTCCGGTGTTGTCGTCGATCGTGCGGCCGCGTTCCGAACCGGCCACCAGCGAACCGTAGACGGTGCTCGGCAGATACTTCTTGGCGCGGCGCTGAGCCTCAGCGACGGTCTCGAACCAGGGATTCTTGCCCATGTGCGGCTCTCTCTTTGTCAAGTGTTGTCATGCGGAACTAGGTGAGGCTCACGCCGGCCAGCGGATCCTCGGCGCAGGCGCTGACCGGCGGCCGGTCCAGATCCGGGCGGCGCGTGAGGACCACGTCCACGGGCCCCGGTCCGCGCGCCGGTGCGGTGCGGTGGGAGTGATCGCCGGATGGTTTGGGGATGGGGCCGCGGTCCTTGGGGCGCTGGGCCAGCAACTGTTCGCCGTACCCCTGGACGCATTCGGGGTCAGGGCCGTCCAGCGGCAGCCCGGTGAAGAACTTGGCCGCCATGCAGCCGCCCTTGCAGGTGTCGTAGAAGGTGCACGAGGTGCAGGCGCCACCGGACTGCGGTTCGCGCAGGCCGCGGAACAGTTCGGATTCCCGCCACACCCCGGCGAAGCCGCCGGGCCCACGGACGTTCCCGGCGAGGAACTCGTCGTGGATCGCGAACGGGCACGCGTACACATCGCCGACCGGGTCGATCAGGCACACCACACGCCCGGCCCCGCACAGGTTCAGGCCCGGCAACGCCTGTCCGTACGCCGACAGATGGAAGAACGAGTCACCGGTGAGTACCTGCTCGCCGTGCGCCACCAGCCAGTCATACAGCTCCCGCTGCTGCTCCGGCAGGGGATGCAGCTCGTCCCACACGTCCGCGCCACGCCCGGAGGGACGAAGCCGCGTCAGCCGCAGCTGCGCGCCGTAGCGGTCGGCGATGGCCTTGAACTCGTCCATCTGCGGGATGTTGTGCCGGGTGCACACCACGGAGAGCTTGAAGTTCTTCATCCCGGCGTCGGCCAGGTTGCGCATCGCACGCAGCGCCGTGTCGTACGAACGGGGTCCGCGCACCGCGTCGTTGACCTCGGCGGTCGCCCCGTCGAGGGAGATCTGCACGTCGACGTAGTCGTTGGCGGCCAGGCGCCGGGCGACCTCGGGGGTGATCCGCACGCCGTTGGTGGAGAACTTGACGCCCACGTGGTGGGCGGTGGCGTAGTCGAGCAGCTCCCAGAAGTCGGGGCGGACCGTCGGTTCGCCGCCGCCGAGGTTGACGTAGAAGACCTGCATGGCCTCCAGCTCGTCGATGACGGCCTTGGCCTCCGCCGTGGTCAGCTCGCGCGGGTCGCGCCGGCCGGAGCTGGACAGGCAGTGGGTGCAGGACAGGTTGCAGGCGTAGGTGAGTTCCCAGGTCAGGCAGATCGGGGCGTCGAGGCCGTACTCGAAGAGGTCCACCAGGCGCGAGGCAGCCGGCGCGGGCCTTGATATTTCCGGGGTTGTGGTCATGTGCTCGGGGACCTTTCGATGACCATCGAGGACTGGGCGAGCGCGGCCAAGGCCTGTCCGTATCGGGGCAGTTCCCCGTCGCGGACGCCGGAGGCCGCACAGGCCGCCCGCGCGGTGGGAGCCGTCGCGAGCGCCTGGACGACCGCGAGTAGACGGCGGTCCTTGAGGAAGGACAGCTTGCGGGTGCCGAAGTGATACAGCAGGGCACCGAAGGGTTCCGGCCGTACCGAGACCTGTGGGTGCAGGTCCCAGGCACGATCCAGGTTCAGCGTGGACATGTGCGCGACCTAGTAGACGCCGCACATGCCGTCGATCGAGACCTCCTCGATCAACGCGTCGGCCTCGATCAGCGCGTCGGGCGACGGGTTCTCGTCGGCGTGGTTCTCCTCGGTCTGACCGAAGTCGAGCTCGTTCATGCGAATCTCCCTTGCCGAGTGCGAACATGCGCGGTGCATGCGAATCCCGGGGTGCGCGGGCAGAAGCGAGTGGGGACACACCTGTGTCCGCACACCCGGCGAGTGTGGAATGGGCTGCAGGCAGGACAGCGGAAGGCGCTCGGGAACACGAGCGTCTGTGACCGCGACGTGCAGACACCGGGAAGAGTATTGGCATCGGGTGCCAAAAAGAAAGGTGTCTACAGCAGCGATTTGGACGAGTCGCGGAGTTCAAGCGAGCGGACGACATCAGGGAAGGTCACGCCGGATGGCGTCGGCGATGAGTTCGCCGATGAGGACGGCGGTCGCCGCCGGCCCGCGGTGGGGCGCGTCCGGGAGGATCGAGGTGTCCGCGACACGCAGTCCCCGCACGCCGTGGACGCGCCCGAACTGGTCTACGGCGGCGCGGCGGGGATCGTCGGCCGGTCCCATCGGGACGGTGCCGCAGGTGTGCTGGGCGGTGCCGAGGTGGTCGCGGATCCAGTTATCGAGGGCGCGGTCGTCGTCGAGGACGTCGGGGCCGGGGTCGAGCAGGCCGTGGGAGATGTCCGCCAGGGGCGGGGTGTCGAGCAGGGACGCGGTGACGCGTACGGCTTCGCGTATGCGCCGGCAGTCGTCGGGGGTGCCCAGGTAGCCGTAGTCGATGCTGGGTGGTGTGGTGGGGTCGGTGGACCGGATTCGCATGCGGCCGGTCGGCCGGGGTGCCTGGGCGGACACGAGGAACGACAGAGGGGCGCCGGGGACGCTCACGGCTCCACCCACGAGCCCGGCCATGGGGACCAGGGACTGGAGTATCTCCAGATCTCCTGGGCCGCCGGGGTTCTCGGTCGTGCGATCCGTGGAGGGGAGGTGCAGACAGCCGCCGAGCCAGGTGTCGGCCGGTTCGCCCAGGTCCCGCAGTGGGTTCCAGTCCAGAATGACCTGTGGGTGGTCGCTGAAGCGGGTGCCGACGGCGGGGGCCTCCTGGACGACGGGTATGCCGAGTCGTTCGAGGTCGGCACGCGGTCCGACACCGGAGAGCTGTAGCAGGTGCGGCGTGGCGAAGGCACCGGTGCTGAGTACGACGTTGTCGGCTTCGAGCACGGAGTCCAGGCCATTGCCCTCGGCGATGACGCCGACGGCGCGGCCGTGCTCGATCACGACGCGCAGGGCCTTGCGGCGTCCGAGGACGGTGAGGTTGGGGCGGTCCAGGACCTCGGGAGGCAGATAGCTCATTCCGGTGTTGCGGCGTATCCCGTCGATCGAGTTGGAGGGCACGGGCCCGAAACCGGGTGGTGCCTGGCCGTTCTTGTCGGGGTCGGCGGGAAAGCCGAGAGCGTGGGCGGCGTCGCGGAAGGCCGCGGCGGCCGGGTGCGTCAGGCTTCCGCGGCGGATCCGCATGGGGCCGCGATCACCGTGCAGTTGGCTCGGGCCGAAGTCGAGGTCGTTCTCCAGAGCGCGCAGGAGCGGCAGGACTCTGTCGTAGGCCCAGGCCGGATTGCCGGCGGCGGCCCAGCGATGGAAGTCCGCACGCCGGGCCCGCGTGAAGTAGCCGCCGTTGACGGTACTGGAGCCGCCGAGGACGCGTCCGCGCGTGACCGTCCACGGCCGCTCCGGAGTGAGTCGCACGGGATACGCCTGCGTGGCGGGATGGTTCGGCTGCGCGCCCGGAACCAGACGCGCGTCCAGCAGCGCGGGGCCGAAGCCGTCCTTGCCGCGCGGCGTCGGCCCGGCGTCCAGCAGCAGCACTTCGCGGTCGGGGTCCTCGGTCAGCCGTGCCGCGAGCACCGCGCCAGAGGTGCCGGCACCGACAACGACGACATCGGGTCGGCGGCTCACCGGAGCCGTGCCGCAGGTATGTGGAAGGGGCTTGTAGCGCCCGTGGGACGGGCGCGCACGTGGATGCCGTGCGCTGTTGGCGGGGCCACGGCGAGGGCCAGGATGCGCTGGGTGGTGGTCTTCATCGAGAAGAACCTCAACAGAGTTGGAGTGGGGGCGCCTGACTTCAGGGGGCCGTGGCCAGGAGTATGCCCAGATCCGACCGCACTGGGGAGTGCCGGGACTGCTCTGCGGTGACGAATTCTGGCTTCCAGAATTTCGACGGTATTAAGGCCATGTGTGGCCATACTCATCGGCACAGCCGCAGCGGGCGAAGGCGCCGCTGCATCGGAAGGGCGCATTCAATGGTGAGGTCGTCTGAAATGAAGCATGACTTCGATGTCGTGGTCGTCGGATCCGGAATTGCCGGGCAGACGGCGGCGACCTCGGCTGCGGAGGCCGGCCTCTCGGTGGTTCTGCTGGAGAAGACCGACGCGCTGGGCGGGTCCTCGGCGATGAGTGGCGGTTCGTTCGCGTTCTGCGGAACCGACGAACAGGCCGCGGAGGGTATCGAGGACTCGGCCGAGCTGTTCCTCGAGGACATGCTCGAGGTGGGCGAGCACCGCAACGACCGGGCCCTGCTGGAGGCGTACCTGACGCATCAGCAGCAGACCTACCGGTGGCTGAGGTCCCACGGGGTGGTCTTCCGGGAGGTGGAGAGCAGCTCGGGCCACTCGGCCCGGCGCAGCCACAACTCAGCGATCAAGGACGTCCTGGCCCAGCTCCACCAGGCATTCACCAAAGCCGGCGGGCACACTGGACTGAACCACCAGGCCGTCCGGCTGGAGCAGGAACGCACGGGCCGGGTCACCGGCGTCGTCACGCGGACTCCGGACGGGGAGGAAGCACTCTTCAGCGGCCGGTTCGGCGTGGTGCTGGCCACGGGCGGGTTCACCCGAGGCACGGAGCTGCTGAAGATCTTCGCGCCCGAGCAGCTCGCCGCGATTCCGTACGGGGGCAGGGGCAACACCGGCGACGGACTACGCATGGCCTGGAAGCTCGGCGCCGGCATGGCGGACGTGTCCTCCGTCTCGGGCACCTACGGATCCCACCCGGACACCGGCGAGGAGTCCCACGAACTCCTCCTGGCGTACTACATGGGCGCGATCGTCGTGAACAAGAACGGCCGCCGCTTCGTCGATGAGTCCCAGAACTACAAGTTCCTCGGCCGGGTGGTCCTCGACCAACCCGACGGGCTCGGCTTCCAGATCTTCGACGCCAAGGTCCGCGCGAAGTCCCACCGCGGCCTTCCCCTGAAGGACATCGACGCCCTCGAAGATCTGGGCCACGTCTTCACGGCCGAGACCCTCGACGAGCTCGCCGCCGTCGCCGGTATCGACCCGGCCTGCCTGGTCGATACCGTGTCCCGGTACAACGCCGCGACGGCGGGTGAGGAGCCGGACGAGGTAGGCCGCGCCAGCCTGTGCAACGGCGTCGGCGACCTGCTCCCGATCGACACCGCCCCCTACTACGCCTACCCGGCCAAGTCGCTGCTGACCACCACTTACTGCGGCGTGACCATCGACCGAAACGGCCAGGTGGTCGACGTCGACGGCGACGTCATCGACGGCCTGTACGCGATCGGGGAGGTCACCGGCGGCTTCCACGGTGCGGCATACCTGCCCGGTACCTTGCTCGGGAAAGGCGCCGTCTTCGGGCGCATCGTGGCCGACCGGCTCGCCGCAAGGCTCGGGTGAACGC
Source organism: Streptomyces sp. NPDC050619 (assembly GCF_040654815.1). Lineage (NCBI taxonomy): Bacteria > Bacillati > Actinomycetota > Actinomycetes > Kitasatosporales > Streptomycetaceae > Streptomyces > Streptomyces sp. NPDC050619. The sequence goes on from NZ_JBFAIR010000025.1 coordinate 13,266, forward strand.
CCGGCCTGCGGAGGCCAACGGCTCGGTCCTGCCATTGCCCACCTGCTCCAAGCCGCACTGGGGCGCATCGGGGCACTCCCCCGGGCGGAGGGCAACGACTGGAAGGGTGCGCCGACGTACTGGTGGCGATAGCGACAGGTGACGTCCTCGGCGGTCGGCAGGACTGCTCGCACCCCAACTGCTCGTCCGCCAAGGCCTCGTCGACCGTGCGGAACCGCGTGCACGGCACGCCGTGAGCGAGCAGGGTCGCCTCCCGACTCCGCGGCGTCCCAGTGCCGCTCGCGGTAGGACGTCGCGGTGAGGTGCCGTCCGCCGGCAGGTGCGGCGGTCCATCGCCCGCATCGGCGCGCGGACGTTTCGGTCGATGATCGCTAGTGCCGTAGCAGGCAATGTGCGGTCGTCGGCAGTGTTCACGCCTGCGTCGACCGCGGAGATCATCCGGCAGGTCGTGAAGCGGGCCTGCGCCCGGACACGGAGAGGGCGCACCCTGCGTGTCAGATCACGCAGCTCTCCGCGGTCTCCGGCGCGAACAACTCGTCGGCCTGGAGCCTTCCCGGTGCGCGGAAACTCCTCCAGCGTGGCCCGATGCGCATCCGGACTTCGCCCGTTCGAACGCGGTGCTCAGCGAACGCGCGATCCACGTTCGGGCCTGGTGGACGTCGCGACGCAGCACGAGGACATGCAGTCCTACTGGGCGAGCGGGTCGGTCCAACCGGCGAGGGCGACGGCGGCGTCGCGGGTGATGGGGGTTCCGTGGCCGAAGCCGGCGGCGTCGACGTCGAGAGTCGCCAGCCGGCGCAGCGAGTGGCGGGCTTGCTCGCGGTCGGTGTTGAAGGGGCCGAGGGCGATGTGCTCCCCCTTCAGGTGTCCGGCGATGTCACCGGTGAGAACGACGCGTTCACCGGACAGGTGCAATGCGATACTGCCCGGCGTGTGCCCGGGCACGGCGAGGACGACGGCGCCCGGGGCGAGTTCGGCATGCGGGTCGATGTCGGGGTCGGCGAGGATGTCACCGTCGTCGAGCTCCCGGTGGACGAGACAGGCGGGGGCCGGGGCCACCTGCCCGGCGATGCGGGCCATGAGGGGCTCCTCGGCGGGGGTGAGGACCGCGGGAGCGCCAGTCCGCTGACCGCGGATGACCGGGGCGTCGGCGCGGCCGGCGCAGACCTGGGCGCCGGTCAGCTCGGCGAGGGCCGCGGCCCCGCCACTGTGGTCGTGATGCCAGTGAGTGAGCACGATGCGGACCAGGTCCTGCTCGGTGCGTCCGATTCGGCGTATCGCGTCCAGCACGAGGGACTCACGACCGACCTCGCCCGAATCGACCAGGGTCACCCCGCGCCCGTGTCGCCAGAGGTAGGCGTTGGCGTGACCGGTCGAGAACGCGAAGACGCGTGGGCTGAGCTGGGTCAGTTCCGGAACGGTGATGGTGATGCTCCTTCTGGTGAGGGCGAACGTGGTGGCGTGGGCACCGGTGATTGTGTGTGGGGATACTTGGACCGACCGGCAAATGGAGGGCGGCGTCGCAGTGTTGGGCACGCACTCCCCCACTCCGACTGCGTGCACCCCCGCTCCTTCACCCTCCCCCATGTACCGGTCGGTCTTGAGGTCAGCTCAGGTATCCGTTGTCCCGGTAGTACCGCTCGGCACCGGGGTGCAACGGGGCACCGAGGCCCTTGTGCATCGTGTACGGGTCGATGGGGTACGACAGCGGCGAGCGCTCGTACGGCAGGTGGCGGTATCGCGCTTCGAGTTCCGCACGCTCCTCCACCATCACGGCGGTGATCATGTGCGCCATCTCGTCCGGCATGTCGTCGCGGACCACGATGGCCCAGTTCGACCAGTCGAGACACGGCACGTCGGTCTCCGCCCCCAGCCTCCCGCGCTCAAGCGTGGCCCTGCGCACGCCCAGCCGGGAAGTCAGGTCGTCGAGCGCTTCCTCCTCCATCGGGATGAACCGCATCGGTACCGTTTCCACGAGGTTCCACCACTGGGGGACCAGGATCGCTTCGTTGATCACGGCGTTGGCCTCGCCGTTGATCGCCCACTCGAGCGACCGGCGCGGATGATCGTGCTCCAGCCAACGTCCGCCCCACGCCTCGATGTCGGCCGGGTCGATTCCGTGGCTACGCAGCACCTCCATGATGACGTACGTCATCAGGTTGGCTTCGTCGCGGGTCGCGGTCGCGATCGTCAGGGCGGGGCGCTTCTCCCGGATGTCGGCGAACGACTCGATTCCCGTGTCCGCCCGGACGGCGAACACGAGGCGGTCGTCCTGGGGGATGTATCCCAGGGTCCGGAGGTGAGGGTAGGGCGTGCCGGCGAAGAAGTCCCGGCCGGCCACGGCCATCTCGAGAGTGATGTCGGCGGGCGTCGTGATCGCGATGTCGGCCGTACCGTTGGCGACTGCTTCCACGTTCTCCCGGTATCCCGAGCCGGTAAGAATTGTGTGCTGGGTTCCGTTCGAGCCACCTCCGTCGATACGAAACCTCACATTGGCAGCGATCCATCCCGCGATGGCATGGAAGTTGGCGTTTCCCCAATCGGCGATGATCGTCAGAGACTTACCTTTTAGCATTCATTCCTCCGGGTGCCGAGGCCTACCGAGACGGTGGCCCCATCCGTTGAGAGTTACGAAAATCCGGTCGGGACTCGACGTGACCGGAACGGCCTGCAGGCGCACCGCAGATACGTCACGCGCCCGGCGCAGCTGGCGTGAACACGGGTCAGAAGGCGCGGTTCAGCAGGCTCAGCAGCTCTGTCCAGTGGCGTGCGGCGGCTTCGGGCTGGTAGGCGTCGGTGTCGGCCCGGGTGAAGCCATGGGGTGCGCCGGTGTAGACCTCGCAGTGGTGGCGGACACCTGCCGCGGTGAGCGTCTTCTCCAGGCGGTCGATCTGCTCGGGGGGCAGGCCGTGGTCGTTCTCGGCGTGGCCGAAGTACAGCTCCGCAGTGATGCGGTCGGCGAGCAGGTGCGGGCTGTCGGGGGCGTCGGATGCGAGATTCCCGCCGTGGAAGCCGGCCGCTGCGGTCACTCGCTCCGGATAGGTACCGGCGGTGCGCAGCGCCAGGCCCGCGCCCACGCAGTAGCCGACGACGGCGGCCGGTCCGTCACCGGTCAGGGGTGAGTCGGCCAGCCAGCGCAGGTAGGCGTCGGCGTCACGCATGGCCAAGTCGGGAGTGAGCGACCGCATGATGGGCACGATGCGCCCGAATATCTCCGGACGCTCGGTCAGGTGGATGAAGTCAGGCAGTTCGACCACCGGTGCGGGTCCGTGACGGTAGAACACGTTGGGGACCAGGACGGTATAGCCGGCTTCGGCGAGGTGGTCGGCCGTCTTCCACAGGTCGGGACGCAGCCCGAAGGCATCCATGTAGACCAGCACGGCCGGGTGCCCGGCGCCGTCGTCAGGGTGGGCGAGGTAGGCATCGGCGGTGCCGTCCGACGTGGGAACGTCGACGGATGCCGTGTGTATAGCTGTCATGGCTGTGCTTGCTCTCTTCTGTCGTTTGTTCGGAGCCCACCGGCCCGCCGGCCCGCCGGATGGGTCGGCCACCCCTCAACAGCCGCGACCGCCTTGCATGGCGGGCCCTCGCGGGGAAGTCAGCTCAGGTATCCGTTGTCCCGGTAGTACCGCTCGGCACCGGGGTGCAACGGGGCACCGAGGCCCTTGTGCATCGTGTACGGGTCGATGGGGTACGACAGCGGCGAGCGCTCGTACGGCAGGTGGGTGGCGGTATCGCGCTTCGAGTTCCGCACGCTCCTCCACCATCACGGCGGTGATCATGTGCGCCATCTCGTCCGGCATGTCGTCACGGACCACGATGGCCCAGTTCGACCAGTCGAGACACGGCACGTCGGCCTCCGCCCCCAGCCTCCCGCGCTCAAGCGTTCCAGGACGCAGGCCCAGCCGGGAGCTCAGGTCCCCGAGCGCTTCCTCCTCCATCGGGATGAACCGCACCGGTACCTTCTCCACGAAGCTCCACCACTGAGGGACCAGGATTCCCTCGAAGAACACGGCATTGGCCTCACCGCTGATCGCCCACTCGAGCGCGCGACGCGGATGGTCGTGCTCCATCCAGCGCCCGCCCCACCCTTCGATGTCGGCCGGGTCGATCCCGTGGCTGCGCAGCGCCTCCATGACGGCCCACGTCATCAGATTGTGTTCGCCGCGGCTTCCGGTGGCGAGAGACAGGGCGGGGCGCTTCTCCCGGATGTCGGCGAACGACTCGATCCCCGTGTCCGCCCGAACAGCAAGGACGAGCCGGTCGTCCTGGGGGATGTAGCCCAGGGTCCGGAGGTGGGGGTATGGGGTGCCGGCGAAGAAGTCCCGGCCGGCTACAGCCATTTCAAGCATGATGTCGGCGGGCGTCGTGATCGCGACGTCAGCCGCCCCGGAGGCCACTGCTTCTATGTTGTCCCGGTTTCCCGAGCCGGTCTTGATCACGTAGGGGGATCCGGTCGCATCGAGCGCATCGGGCGCCGGGTGCTCTTCCTGGCGAGATTCATCACTGCCGCGCTGGGTGGATTGGAGCTGGCCGAGAAAACCCGCGCTCACTATCAGGGCGGGTCGCAATTTCTCTCGCCATTGAGTGTCCTTTCCCAATGATTTGGGCGCCTTCCTCGTGTACACAAAATCTATGGCCGGGCACCGCTCGACCGGAAAGAAATTCTGGAAGCCAGAACATCCAACTGCGAGCAACTGGACGCGCGATGAATCAATGGCTGATCAAGCAGCCAACTGCACGCGCAGGGGCAGGGACGCCCACGAGCGCAGCGTGTTGTTGGGGTGGCGGTGCGGTGTGCCGGTGAGTTCGATTCGCTCGACGCGGCGGGCCAGGGCGGTCAGCAGAGCCTCGGCCTCCAGACGGGCAACATGCTGGCCGACGCACTGGTGCAGGCCCATGCCGAAGCCGACATGGCCGGAGGGGTCACGAGTGAGGTCGAAGCGGTCAGGATCGTGCCAACGGTCCGGGTCGCGGTTGGCCGCCCCGAGAAACATTAGGATCTTCGTGTCCGCCGGGACGACCGTGCCGGCGATCGTCACGTCGGTGGTCGCGGTACGGAAGAAGGTCTGCACCGGTGACTGCCAGCGCACCGCCTCGTCGAAGGCCGCCCGCGCCAACTCCGGTCGCTCCCGAAGCCGTTGCCAGTCACTGGGGTGGGTTGCGAGGGCGTACAGGCAGGCCGCCAGGCCGTGCACGGTGGTGTCGACGCCGGCGGTGAGCACGGAACGCACCACCAACGGTGCCTGCTCGTACGTCAGGTCGCCGCGGTCGGCGGCGGCCCAGATCTGCGCGCCGAAGCCGCCCTCACTCAACGCCTCCCTTGCGCAGTGGGCGGTCACCCAAGCCGACAGTTCGGCGACCCGGTCTGTGTCCGCCGAGACGAGGTCGTTGCGCGGGCCGAAGGCGTTGAAGGCCATGTTGCCGTACGGCAGGAGGTTGTCCCGGTCGTCGGCGCCGAGGCCCACCGCGTCTGGGAAGGCCCGTTGTGGGAACGCCTGCGCCAGCGCGGTGAAGGCGTCGAATTCGGTTGCCTCGGTGAGAACTTGGTCGACGAGCTCCTCGGCCACCGCGGCCCAGGTCTCACGCAGCCGACGCAGTGCAGGCGGGGCCAGGATCTCGCGCAACACCCGTCGTGGGGCATCGTGCCGGGGCGGGTCGGCCTCCAGCAGCAGGCTCGGCGGACGCCACGGCTTCTCGTGCCGGAAGTTGGCCAGACCTACGCCCGAACCGGACTCGAAGTGCTGCCAGTCCACCAGAGCGGCGTGCACCTGCTCGTAGCGGGCCAGCGCGTGGACGTCGTAGCGCGAGAGGTACACGACCGGACCCGCCTCGCGCAGCGCTTGGTGCAGTGGTTCTGGATCCAGCAGGACCTCGTGGGCGAACGGGTCGGCGTCACTGACGGGCGGCATGACGGCACGCCCCAATGCCTCGGTCATTGCGGCTCCTTGGGAAGTGAAGAGGCTCAGAGAACAGAGATTCGGCTCAGAGATCGAGAACGAGGCGGTCGCCGCAGGAACGCGACACGCACAGGAACATGCAGTCGTTCGCAGCCCGTTCGTGGTCGGCCAGCACCGAGTCGCGGTGGTCCGGCTGCCCCTCCAGCACAGGTGTCAGACACGTTCCGCAGGTGCCTTGCTCGCAGGAGGACAGCACGTCGGCGCCGGCGCGGCGCACCGCCTCCAGTACCGAGATGTGCGGGGTGACGGTGACGGTGCGTCCGGTACGGCGCAGGTCGACCTCGAAGGGCGTCTCCCGCACCGGCGCGGTCTGCGCGGCGGCGGTGAAGCGCTCGAACCGCAGGGCGTACGGCGGCCAGGCGACGCATGCGGCTTCGACGGCGGCGAGCAGCGGGGCGGGGCCGCAGCAGTACACCTTGGTGTCGGGGCGCGGGGTGCTCAGCCAGGTCGCGAGGTCCAGCAGGCCGAGTTCGTCCTGCGGGACGATGCGCACCCGGTCGCCGTAAGCGGCCGTCAGCTCCTCGCGAAAAGCCATCGACGCCCGGGTCCTGCCGCCGTACAGCAACTGCCAGTCCGCGCCGAGCAGTTCGGCCTGGCGCACCATGGGCAGCAGCGGGGTGATGCCGATGCCGCCCGCGATGAACAGGTACTTCTCCGACGGCACGAGGGGGAAGTGGTTGCGCGGGCCGCCGACCCCGACCCGGTCCCCCGGCCGCAGCCGGTCGTGCACGTACGCGGATGCTCCTCGGCCCTCGGGCTCCCGCAACACCGCGATCCGGTAGGTGTACGCGTCCCACCGGTCGCCGCACAGCGAGTACTGCCGCGTCGCCCCTCCCTCACTCTCGGCCTCGCTCGAGCGGGGGAGTATCAGGTCGATGTGGGCACCCGGCGTCCAGTCCGGCAGCCGGGCATCGTCCGGGTGCCGGAGGGTGAGTGACACGACCCCCTCGGCGACGTCCGCCTTCGCGGAGACCGTCAAGGTCGCCGCGTTTACCGCACTGGTTCCGACCACGTTGTCGCCTCCCGCTGGGTTGCAGGCAGGATGCGCGTTCCCGACGGACGGCCGCGACGGCATTCTCAATCAGTGAGAGACGAACTTCCGCCTTCCGCCTGGCTGTCATACGGCCGTTGCACTGCCGTCACGTGACCCGCCCGGATGCCGTCACTGTCCGCTGGGCGTGCGGGGCTCCCAGCGCTCGGGAGATCGCGCGTGCCGCGGTCCGTACCACCGGCACGACGGACGTGGCCCCGGCTTCGTTAGGGACGATCACCGCCAGCGCTGCCACCACCTCCCCGCGCGCGTCACGCACCGGCGCCGCGATCCCCAGGGCGTCCGGGTGCACGTACCCCGGGCAATACGCACAGCCCTGGCGGCGGATCTCGGCCAGCACGGCCCGCAGCCGCGCGACCGTGGCGGGAGTGGTCGGGGTGTAGCGCCGCAGGGGCTCGTCGAGTACCCGCCGCCGCAGGTCGGCGGGGCCGTGGGCGAGGAGGACCAGGCCACTGGAGGAGGCGTGCAGCGGAAGGCGCCCGGCGATGCGGGTGTAGTTGATGACCGCGCGCGGTGCCGTCAGCCGCTCCAGGAACAGCACCTCGTCGCCATCCAGCACACCGAGCTGCACGTGGTGGCCGACGACGTCGTGGACGCCCTCCATGAACGGCATGGCCGCGTCGCGCAGCGACAGGGAGGGCGAGGCCCGGGTGGCCAGCTCCCACAGGCGCATGCCGATCCGCACCCGGCGGTCGGCGTCCCGGGTCAGGAACCCGTACGACACCAGCTCGGCCACGAGTCGCGACGCCGTCGCCACGTGCAGTCCCGTACGCCGGGAGATCTCCGAGACAGTCAGCGCCGAGGCCTCCGGCGTGAACACCTCCAAGATCCCTACGACCCTCGCCAGAACCGACTCACCGTTCTGTGTCCTCACCTCGCCATCCTCGGATTCCTCAGCCGCGTCAAGCCCACGGCCTGCTATGGAGCTCACACGCCCGCGTTCGGCACGCGTGCGCACCACACCGTCCGCGCCAGTCACGTCCCGGCGGCGCTCCTCGTCGGCGTCGAGGGTGGAGCCACGTCATCGCTGTGGGCGAGTCGCTTCAGATCACGTAGCTCTCCGCGGTCTCCGGGGCGAACAACTCGTCGGCCTGGAGCCTTCGCGGTGTGAGGCCCTGCTCGTGGGCGTAGCGCAGGAACACCTCCAGCGTGGCCCGATTCGCATCCAGACCGTAGGGCCAGAAGTCCCGGCCCAACAGCGTCTGGGCGCGCTCGAGTTCATCGGCCAGCCACGGCATCATGCAGGGAAGGGCGGCGGCTTCCGCCATGCGTGCCTCGGTCAGGAGCTTGGCCTGTTCGAACGCGCTGTACAGCGAGCGCGCGATCCACGGATGAGCCTGGTAGACGTCGCGACGCAGCACGACGACATGCATGATCGGGAAGATACCGGTCTCCGCGGCGTAGCGCTCCTCCTCCGCTCGAGGATCGGCGAACAGATACCGGAGCCGCTGTCGGTCGCCGTTGAGCATCGGCTTGGGTGTGCGGGGGGCGTAGAGGGCGTCGATCTCACCGTGGAGAAGCATGTCGACGAGAGTGCGGTCGGGTGGAATCGGAGCCACGTCGAGGCCGGACGGCAGATCCAGACGCTGCTTCTCGATTCTTCCCGGCTCGTGCATGCCTCCGGTCCGATAGCGAACCGATTCGATCGGCAGTCGGTGGCGGTCGGCCAGCATGCCTCGAATCCAGACCACGGCGGTGAGTTGATACTCGGGCACACCGACAGTGCCGCCGGCGAGGTCGGCGGGGTCGGTGACGTCGCTGTCCGCACGGACGTAGATCCCGCTGTGACGGAAGGCCCGCGAAGGGAAGACAGGAATGGCCACCAGGCCGTCGGAGGCGTCGATGTGTCCCGCACCGACGTGGACGACGTACGACGACAGCGACATCTCCGCCGCCTCGAACTCCCGGTGCCGCAGCATGCGGAAGAACGTTTCCTCAATGGGAAGATTCAGATAGGTGAGGTCAATGCCCTCGGGTTGTACGGTTCCGTCGGCGAGGGCTCGCGTTCGGTCATAGTCCCAGCAGGCAAGGCTGATCGGTACACGCATACTCATGACGACTCCTCATGAACTGTGTTGAACGGCACGCCTCCGGCTCGCGCCGCGTGCCGGGATGTCGAACGCACCTGGTTCGGTGGGCAGTCGTAATCGCCGCCCAGTTCATCGGGCGCTGCCTCGTGCCCGGTGAGGTGGATGTGCCGGGCGCCGGCGTCCATGGTGAGGGCGAGGCCGCGGTCGTGAGGACCAAGGCACCGGACGGACCAACAGGCGCCGGCCATCGACGCGCGGGCTGATGTGGCCGAGGATGCCGTCGGCCAGGCCGCGAAGCGCGGCGAGCTCGCGACTCACGCCCACAGTCCGGGCAGTTATCCGGCTGCGCCGACGGAGGCCCGCTTCAGCGTGGCCTCCACCGTGCGCCGAACCTCAACGAGTGTGTGCGTCGCGGTGAGGGCCCGCCGACAGGCGATCAGGGCGCGCGGCCAGTTGACGGTGACCGCACCGCGGAAGCCTCCGTCGGGATCGGCGTAGAGCACGGCGAACGTCCGCGTGGGGTCGGCCCCGCCGACTGTGACGTGCACGAGGTCGCCACCGGTCTGCCCGGCCAGCTGGATCTTCCAGTCGTACTGGTCGCTCCAGACGTACTCGACCGGCTCATAGGTGCGGAGCCTGTCCGGATGGACGATGTTGTGCGCGACGCAGGTGGCCTGCTCCACGGCGTTGGTCCAGTGCTCGGCGCGCACGAGGCGGCCGTGCCGCCGATGGAACCAGCGCGCGACATCGCCGACGGCGTGCACATGCGGTGCCCCGACCGCTCGGCTGTACTGGTCACACACCACGCCGTCGTCGATCTGCAGCCCCGACGAGCGCAGCCACTCGTCGTTCGGAACCGCCCCGATCCCGACGACCACCGTGGCCGCCCGCAGCGTCGTCCCGTCCGTGAGGCGGACGGCAAGACCATCGGCGGCCTGGTCGATCCCCAAGACCCCCACCCCGAAGCGCGTGTCGACGCCCCGGTCCGCGTGCAGGCGGGTGAACCGCTCGGCCACGGCCGGGTTGAGTACGCGGCTCAGCGGTACCGGGACCGGATCGACGACCGTCACGTCCTCAAGACCGAGGCCGCGGGCGGTCGCGGCCACCTCGGCGCCGATGAACCCGGCGCCTATGACCACCAACGGACCACCCTGGCGCAGGGCCGCGCCGAGGGCGACCGCGTCGTCGAGGGTACGCACCACATGTACGCCGGGCTGCTCGCCCCAAGGTGACGGCCGTGCCCGCACCCCGGTCGCGATGACCACGTCGTCGAAGGCCAACCGCTCCCCTCCGGCCAGCTCCACGATGCGCTCGTCCACGTGCAGCCGAGTCGCGGGGCGGCCGAGCATCAGCCGGATACCGGCCTTGTCGGCGGCCGGCTCGGTCAGCAGGGCGATGGCGTCGGCCGTCGTCGTGCCGGCCAGCATTCCCTTCGACAGCGGCGGCTTGTCATAGGGCAGCGTGTGTTCCTCGCCGACGAGCACGACCTCGCCGTCGTACCCTGCGACGCGCAGCGCCTGCGCGGTCCGGACGCCGCCCACCGAGGACCCGACGATGACCGTGGTCCGGGTCATGACTCCTCGATCACGAGAGCGGCCACCGGGCACACCAGCACCGCCTCCTGCATGCGGGCCATGTCCGACTCCGGGATCTCCCTCCTCACGACCGCGACGAGGCCCTCGTCGTCGAGGTCGAATACGTCGTCCGCGACGACGACGCAGCTCGCGTAGCCCTTGCACAATTCCAGGTCGGCCTTCATGACGGCCATGTCAGTTCTCCTTGTGTCCCATGATTTCGACCGCGTCAGCCGCGCGGGCAAGAGCGTCAACAGGTGTGCAGGCCACCTCGCCGCGCCCCTCCGCCGCGCGGACCGTGTCCAGCGCGGAGGCGCGACGGGAGGCGGTTGATCGTGCGCGGGAAGGTCAGCTCAGGTATCCGTTGTCCCGGTAGTACCGCTCGGCACCGGGGTGCAACGGGGCGCCCAGGCCCTTGTGCATCGTGTACGGGTCGATGGGATACGACAACGGCGAGCGCTCGTACGGCAGGTGCCGGTATCGCCCTTCGAGTTCCGCACGCTCCTCCACCATCACGGCGGTGATCATGTGCGCCATCTCGTCCGGCATGTCGTCACGGACCACGATGCCCCAGTTCGACCAGTCGAGACACGGCACGTCGGTCTCCGCCCCCAGCCTCCCGCGCTCAAGCGTCCCCGGGCGCAGGCCCAGCCGGGAGCTCAGGTCCCCGAGCGCTTCCTCCTCCATCGGGATGAACCGCACCGGTACCTTCTCCACGAAGCTCCACCACTGAGGGACCAGGATTCCCTCGAAGAACACGGCATTGGCCTCACCGCTGATCGCCCACTCGAGCGCGCGACGCGGATGGTCGTGCTCCATCCAGCGCCCGCCCCACCCTTCGATGTCGGCCGGGTCGATCCCGTGGCTGCGCAGCGCCTCCATGACGGCCCACGTCATCAGATTGTGTTCGCCGCGGCTTCCGGTGGCGAGAGACAGGGCGGGGCGCTTCTCCCGGATGTCGGCGAACGACTCGATCCCCGTGTCCGCCCGAACAGCAAGGACGAGCCGGTCGTCCTGGGGGATGTAGCCCAGGGTCCGGAGGTGCGGGTAGGGCGTGCCGGCGAAGAAGTCCCGGCCGGCCACGGCCATTTCGAGAGCGATGTCGGCGGGCGTCGTGATCGCGACGTCAGCCGCTCCACTGGCGACCGCGTCTATGTTGTCGCGGTATCCCGAGCCGGTCTTGATCACGTACTGGGACCCGGGCGCTCCGGGACCCTGGATCCGAAACCTCAGGTTGGCGGCGATCCACCCGGCGATGGCGTGGAAGTTGGCATTCCCCCAGTCACCGATGATGGTCAGGGGGTTTTCATCATTCTGCATGGAGAACTCCGTAGTGCGGGCGTCCAACCGCGGACGAGTTTTACTTGGTGATGGTGACGAAGATCCGGTCGGATTCGACAGTGACCGGAAGGACGGAGAGTTTCATGATGCTCGGCGTTCCCACGGGTTTTCCGCTGCGCAGGTCGAACCGGAATCCGTGCCAGGGACAGATCACGGCCTCTTCGCAGATGCGGCCTTCCGTGATCGGAGCGCCCTTGTGCGGACAGAGACCTTCGAAGGCCGTGTATTCTCCGTCGGCCAGCAGCGCCACCGCGATCGCCCGGCCGTCCGGAAGCGTCTGTCGCAGTACGGACTTCTCGTCCAGGTCGCGTACCGAGCCGACTTCGACACGCTCAATCTCGGCTACCACGACTTCCTCTCCAATGCCTCGGTCTCCGTGTCGTCCTGCGGATCGAATCCGTATCCGAGAGGGTGGGAGAACCCACAGTCCGTGCACTTCCGTGCAGTCGCGTCGGCGTTGAACTCGCGAACCCATTCTTGAGTGGCGCCGAGAAACGCCGTGAAGCCGGCCGTCGCCGTATCGAACGTCCGCTGCCGCAGGGGCCGGGCGCATTTGGGGCAGTACCACTCGCACCGGTTGAGGCTCGGCCGCGCCCGCGACCCGCCCAACATCATCGAGTAGAACCTCTTGCCGTCGTACTCGGCCTGCACCCATACCGTGTCGGCATCGCTCGCATGCCAGAAACCGAAGAGCCCGGAAACTCGGTACGGCGTGCCGGCGGCAATGCGATGGAGGACCGGGGCGACCTTCCCGGGCGGAACCGTGAGGACTTTCCCCTCCCGAAATTCCATCAGGACGTACGGCGGTTCCTCGATCTTCTGGTTGCCGGTCCAGATGGCATAGTCCCCGATACTTGACCACCTGCTGTCAACAGCGGTCATGCTCCTCGTGTAATGCATGAGCAGCGGCGGGGATGAGAACTTCGACTCTTTGCCCGACACGGTCGTCACCATTCCATCCGAGCAGCTCGCATGATCTCATCGTCGTCGTGCGAAAATCCCGTATAGCCGTGCGGGTTGACGTGGCGGCACTCGGGGCAGGTCCGGTTCTCGACGGACGAGTTGTACTCCGCGACGCTCGATTGTTCCCACAGCCAGAAATGCTGGAAGCCGACATCGCCGGTGACCAGCTCCCGCATGAAGACCAGCTCCGTGCAGCGCTCGCAGTACCACGCGACCCGGTCGGTCTCCTTCCCCGTCGGACGGCCCATGATGATGAGGAGGTGAGCCGGCTTCTCGGGGGAGACTGCCGGAAGCGGCAGAATGAGCTCGTCCTTGTCGTTGATGTGCCAGTAGCCGAACAGGTGCTCGGTGCGGTGCGGAGTCCCGCTCGCCGTGACGTGCACGGTCAGCGGGTCGCGAGCGACCTGGACGCAACCGGCGGGGCCTATCTCGAAGTTCCGCCTGGTCTGGAGCATGTCCAAGCCCCGCTTGCGATCGCCCATGGTGGGCACCACGTGGCGGACACCGAAGACGCTGTCGCCTTCTGGCCGGAACTTTCCGAGGAAGCGCGCCACAACGCGCTCACTCAGGTAGTCCCAGTCATCGACGACCTTCTCGATCGGTTCATCGATCTCGATGTCACTGAAAAGCATTACGCCTCCCACATGCTGACGTTTCTTTTTCTGCACTCATGCTGAGATCTCCTCCAAGACACGGCCGCGGGTCTCCACACTGAAGATCCACACCATGACAAGTGCGATGATGGCGCTCGCGGTGAACAGCGCGAACACGGTGCCCGGACTCGCGCCGCTGCCCAGGATCGACCCGATCAAGACCGGGGAGACGACGCTCGAAAGGCGGAGCATGCCACTGCAGGTGGATGTCGCCCAGCCTCGCATACGCGTCGGGAAGAGTTCCGCCGTGTAGACCCACAGTGCGACGGAAGGAATGCCAATTCCCACCGCAATGAACATTCCAGAGGCAGCCAGCGCAGGCCATCCGGTATGGCCTAGTACGCCCACCGTGACAACTCCGAACAGCCCACCCAGAGCGGCGATGATGAATCCCGCCATGAAGAGCGCCCGCCGGCCGATGCGCTCGATCAGCCATGCCGCGACGATCGTCATGACAAGCTGCAAGATTCCCAGGAGCAATGTGAGCATCAGTGAGTACGACGGATCAAGTCCACCGATGCGCACATACATCGTGGGCAGCCACACTTGGTAGCCATAGGTCACGAAGAACGTGAAGAACCAGATCACCCACAGCGAAATCGTGCGAACTCGGTACTGCGGGCCGAGCAGCTCGGCCATACGGAACTTGCGCCTGGCGCCCTGCGCGGGGTGTTGGCGTGGTTCTGCGAGCACTTGGCCGCGCCCCATGGCCGCGCGCTCCATCTTCGCCACGATGACTTCGGCTTCCGCGACCCGCCCCGCCTCTGCCAGCCAGCGCGGTGATTCCGGCAGCGCGAACCAGCCCCATACAACCAGGACAAGCGGCAACGCACCTACGGCGAGCAATATCCGCCAGCCGGTCTCTGGTCCGGCCGCGGTCACGCTGAGCAGTGCGGCAAGCGGCGCGAACGCGATCCCCCACGCAACGAGCGATGTGAAGAGAACCGCGATGCGTCCCCGCTTGCGAGCTCCGAGTAGCTCGTTGATGAATGTAGTGGCGATCGGCACCTCAGCGCCGAGACCGATGCCTTGAAGCACGCGGAACACCAGCAGGCTCTCCGCGCTCCACGCCAGGGCGCAGGCGAGGGAGAAACAGCTGAAAATGGCGACGGAGATCAAGAACGTCGGTCTTCGGCCCATTCGGTCGCTCAGGACCCCGACAACCACCGCACCGAAGAGCTGGCCGAGAAATCCGGCGCTGACTATCAGCCCGGCTTCGGCCAATCCCAGATCGAAGACGTTGACGACGATCGGCAATATCACGGCCAGACTGATCGCGTCGAAGCCGTCGAAGAAAGTGCCGGCACCGATGAGGGCCGCGACCCTGCCATGGAATCTTCCTGTGGGAATCCGATCGATGCGGGCCGCGATCTCGCCGGACCGTTGATCACCGGCGGACACTTGATCTTCGGACCCTGCTGAAGCGGCCACATCAGACGTTCTCGCCATTGAGTGTCCTTCCCATGAGCCGGGCGACTCGCCCGTGGTGGCTATGCCGGGGACCTTATGGCCGGATGCGACCTGATCGGAAAATAATTCTGGATGACAGAACAGTTAACTGCAGGGCAGTCCCGGCACCTCGAGTGCGGTCTATCCATGTGCGGGGGACGAACATGCCCGCCGCCATCGCGGACCGCTCGCTCGCCGCGAGCCTCACCACCGGACCGCAGGTCGATCAAGGCGTTGACCTGGCCAGTACCGCCGCAATTATGTAGGAGTGCCCCGTAAACGTCCAGCGTTTGACCATGGAGGCTGTACCAACGACTCCCCCTGGGGCACTCCGAGGACGCGTCGCCGTGCTTTCTATATCACAGAATAACTTTCTGTGATATAGAGGCTGCGAGCGGGAGGTCCTGCTCCGTCCAGATACATTTGCCGTCGTCGAGATAGCGGGCGCCCCAGCGCCGGGACAGGGCGGCGACGAGTTGCAGACCGCGGCCGCCCTCGTCGGTGTGACTGGCATGACGGATGCGCGGGGTCGTCAGGCTGCCGTCGTAGACCTCACAGATGAGGGAGCGGCTGCGCAGCAGACGCAGGTGGATGGGCCCCCTGGCGTGTCGGACGATGTTGCCGACCAGCTCGCTCACCAGCAGTTCAGTGGTGAGCACGAGATCATCCAGCCCCCACGCGTCGAGCTGTTCGCGCACGTACTTCCGGGCCTGCCCGGCTGCCCGGGGCTCGTCGGGAAGGCTGCAGGAGGCGACATCGTGTGCGGCGGTACACCGCGTACGCACGATGAGCAGGGCGGCATCGTCCGTCGTCAGCTCGCGGTCGGGCAGCAGAGCCGCCACGACCTGATCGCACACCTCCCTGATGCGCCGGATGCCGTCGTCCTCGTCGGCGGTCTCGAAGCAACCGGTGCCGAGCGGGGCCCGGGAGAGAGTCTGCCGCAGTTGCGCCAGTCCCTGGTCGGCGTCCCGGGTGATGGATTCGACGAGCCCGTCGGTGTACAGGACAAGAAGGCTCTGATCGGGCAGATGCAGCTGGTGGGTGGCGAACGGCGGCCTGGCGGCTCCCAATGGGGGGTCAGGTGCCACATCGGGGCTGTGGACGGTGCCGTCAGGGTGAACGACGACCGGCGGGGGGTGGCCGGCCAGGGAATACGAGCACGTGCCCGGGACCGGGTCGAAAACGGCGTACAGACAGGTGGCGTAGAAGTCCTCGCCGAAGTCGGAGACCAGGTCGTTGAGATGGCTGAGCAACTCGCCGGGAGGCATCTCCAGATCGGCGAGGGTACGTACGGCCGTGCGCAGCCGGCCCATGGTGGCAGCCTCGGTGATGCCGTGCCCCATGACGTCGCCGATCACCATGGCCACGCGGTCGGCCGACAACGGAATCACGTCGTACCAGTCACCGCCCACCTCCTCGCCCCGGCCGGCGGGCAGGTACCGGGCGGCCGCCACGGCGGCGGGCAGGCGGGGCAGTGTCCTCGGCAGCAGACCGCGCTGCAGCTCCTGGGCTCGGGCGTGCTCCACGTCGTACAGACGGGCGCGTCCCAGCGACTGACCGACCAGGCCACTCAGCGCCGTCAGCAGGGTGCGCTCTTCGTCGCTGAAGGAACGCGGCTCGCGGAAGGACACCACGCACAGGCCGATGGCGCGCCCGGAGGCCAGCATGGGCAGGAACGCCCACGCTCCCTTCGGCGACATCTCGATCACGGTCCGCAGCGCCGGAGAATGCCAGTAGAGCCTCTGGAATTCCTCCCTCGATTCGACGAACCGGGGCGTGCGGCTCCGCATCACGTCGAGGAACGCGGCATGGGAGGCGAGCGAGAGTCCGTCGATCATGCTGAGGAACTCCGGCGGATAACCGGCGGCGCCGACGACTTTCAGCCGGACGCCTTCCAGTGTCTGGAACAGCAGTCCGTCGGCACCGAAAGGAGGCAGGACGAACGCGGCGACGGCCTGTACGACATCTCGGGCGGTGGCAGCCTCAGCGAGTGCGGCGGTCAGCTCCTCCATACGTACCGACCGCTGGGCCTCGGCCACCGGGCCCGGGCCCGGCCCACCGCACAGGCGTGCTCCGGCCCACGCCGCCAACGCACGCAACAGGGACCGTTGCTCCTCGTCCGGCTCACCGGGAGCCGCGGTGAACACAGAGAGGACACCGACCGGCCCATCGACGCCGGGGAGGGGTGCTGCCACCGTGCCGGCCGCACCGATACCCAGGCTGTCCCCGGCAACGCAGACGAGCTCACGGCTCCGCACGGCATGCGCGGGCGCGGCGTCGTGCCGGTCCGGCAGATCCGCCCACTCCCCCGCACTCTGCTGGGCGAGCCCACTGGCCGCGACCAGGTGCAACCGGCCGGCAGCACCGTCGCGCCTGTGCACCAGCGCACCCAGGCCGCCCAAGCACGCCGTCGCGGCCTGGAGGACGAGGGCGAGCGCCTCCGTGCCCCGAGTGTCTTCCCCCGGCACCCGGTCAGGCCGCTCCGCGTCGCTCACAAGGCCAACCTTCCAAGCGTCACCGCGCCTCCTGCTCACCTGCACACCGGAGCGACGAGGCTTCACCACTGGACAAATCAAACATACCTTTCATATCGGTGACGGGACTATCGCTACCGAAAGAGCGGCCCCGTCCCCCGCTGTGTCGGCGCCCGCGTGTGAGCGCGCTGCCCGCGGCGAGTTCGGCCGGCCCGAGTCGACAGGTCAGAGCCCCGCGGAGATCTTCTCCGCCGCGAGGGTGAGAGCCTCGACGATCTCCTTCACGCGCTCCGGCGCGTAGCGCACGCTCGGCATGGACACCGACAGCGCCGCGACCGTGTCGCCGCCCGCGTCCCTCACGCCTCGGCCGACGGCGACGACTCCGCGTTCGGAGCGCTCCAGATTGACCGCCACACCGCTGCGTCGGACGGCGCGCAGATCGCTGCACAGCTTCGACAGGTCTGGACGCTGTTCGGAGGCGTCGGTGGGGGCGGTGGCATAAAGGGCGGCGAGTTCTTCCTCGCTCAGGGCCGCCAGCGTGATCATGCCGCCGCTCACCTGGTGAGCCGGGAAGACCATGCCCTCGCGGTTTCCCACCCGCAGTGCTTGTGCGCACTCGATCGAGGCGATGAACCGCACGGTCCGGCCGGTGCGGATGCACAGGTTCGCGGTCTCGTCCAGGGTGTCGACGAGGGTGCGCAGCGGGCCGAGGGCAGCGGCGCGGATGGCCGAGACGTTCGACTGCGCCTTGTCGGCGATCTCCAGGACCGGGCCGACACCGTAACTGCGGTCCTCGTTCTGCACAGCGAAATCCCGGTACACGAGCGTGGACAGGAGACGGTGGGCGCTGGAGCGGGCCACGCTGATGCGTCGAGCCGCTTCGGAGACGGTGAGCGATCCCTCGACCTGGAGGATGACCGCCAGCTGAAGCGCGTGATCCACGCTCGCCACGCCGTAGGTCGGCGGGTTCTTCATCGACTTGGCCACGGCGACCGCTCCTTGGATGTTCTGGTAACCAGAATCTACTGTTCCGTTCCAGAACTCTCAAGGCACGGTTCTCGTATGAGCGAACACGACGACGTGGTCTCCCCCGTCTCCCTGACCGCCGAGAACCGGCCGGATCAGCCCCCGGTGACTCCCGAGCTGGGGGACCTCTACCGCGGCTTCGAGAGCGCCCTGCTGGTGCCGCTGTGGACGCGGATCGGGGACCTGATGCCCGAGCACCCGAGGTCCAAGGCGCAGCCGCACCGGTGGGAGTGGAAGACCCTGCTCGACCTGGCCGGCCGCTCCGGCGACCTGGTGCCGGTCGGCCGTGGTGGCGAGCGGCGGGCCATAGCCCTGGCCAACCCGAGCCTGGGCGGCAGACCCTACGCGACTCCCACCCTCTGGGCCGCCATCCAGTACCTGATGCCCGGCGAGGACGCCCCCGAGCACCGCCACACCCAGAACGCCTTCCGGTTCGTCGTGGAGGGCGAAGGCGTGTGGACGGTGGTGGAGCGCGACCCGGTGCCCATGCGCCGAGGTGACTTCCTGCCGCAGGCCGGTATGCGCTGGCACGCCCACCACAACTCGGCCGGCGAGCCCATGGCCTGGATCGACGGCCTGGACATCCCCTTGCAGTACGACATCGAGGCGCAGTTCTTCGACTTCGGCCGCGACGAGTTGTCCGAGGAGGAGCACGCGACGCCCGACCGGTCGCGTTCACAGCGGCTGTGGGGCCACCCGGGGCTGGTGCCGGTCTCGCAGCTCGGCCGCAGGGAGGGCACCCCGCTGCTGTGCTACCGCTGGGCGGACACCGACGGCGCTCTGACCGACCAGCTGGAGCTGGAGCGCGAGGGTCACCCCGGCACCGTCGGGCCCGGCCACGCGCTGGTGCGCTACACCGACCCCACCACCGCGCAGGACGTCCTGCCGACCATCCGCGCCCAGTTCCACCGCGTCGTCAGCGGCGCCGAGACCGCCCCGCGCCGGGAGACGGGTTCGTCGGTCTACCAGGTGTTCGACGGCTCCGGCCGCGTGACCGTAGGCGACTTCTCCTGGTCGGTCCAGCGCGGCGACCTCTTCGTCGTACCGTCCTGGCAGCCTCTGTCGATCCGGTCCGAGGCGTCGCCGTCCGACTCCGACTCCGGTGCGCTCGACCTGTTCCAGTTCAGCGACGCCCCCCTGTTCACCAAGCTCAACCTGTTCCGCACCCACATCGAGGAGAACGCGTGAAGCTCGCCACCATCCGGCTCGGTGACCGCACCACCGCGGTTCGCGTCGAGGGCAGCTCCCTCGTCGACCTGGGACTGCCCGACGTGGGTGCCGTACTGGCATCGGCCGGCGGTATCGAGGCAGCGGCGGCGGCCGATGGCCGGCGATACGCGGGCGCCGACGCCGAGTTCGCCCCGCTCGTCCCCCGCCCCACCAAGGTCGTCTGCGTCGGCCTCAACTATCAGAAGCACATCAAGGAGATGGGCCGCGACCTGCCCGACCACCCCACCCTCTTCTGCAAGTTCGCCGACACACTCATCGGCGCCCTCGACGACGTCCGACGCCCCGTCGAGACCGAGCAGTTCGACTGGGAGGCCGAACTCGCCGTGGTCATCGGCCGACAGGTCCGGCGCGCCGACGAGGCCGAGGCGGAGGCCGCCATCGCGGGCTTCACGGTCCTCAACGACGTCACCTGCCGCGACTGGCAGTTCCGCACCCGCGAGTGGCTGCAGGGCAAGAACTGGGACTCCACCACCCCGCTCGGCCCGTTCCTGGTCACCACCGACGAGGCCGGCGGCCCGCGCCCCGCACTCGACATCCGCTGCGAGGTCAACGGGCAGGTCATGCAGCGGGACAACACCGGTGACCTGCTCTTCGACCCGGTCCACCTGGTCCGCTACATCTCCACGATGATCCGGCTCAACCCCGGCGACATCATCGCCACGGGAACCCCCGGCGGTGTCGGCCACGCCCGGAAGCCGCAGGTGTTCCTGCGCGAGGGCGACACCATCGTCACCGAGATCGAGGGTTTGGGCCGCCTAGAGAACCGCGTCGTCTCCGAGGGAGCGTGATGAGAACCTCGCAGACGACACGGGCCTGGGTCGCCGAGGGCACGGAGCTGTGCCACAAGGCCGTGGCCGGCCTCGACGAGGCCTCGTACAGCGCACCCTCATCGCTTCCGGGCTGGACCCGCAAGCACGTCGTGGCCCACCTGGCCGCCAACGCCCGGGCACTCAGCAACCTCATGCACTGGGCCCACACGGGCAAGCCCACTGCGATGTACAGCTCGCCGGAGCAGCGCCTGGCGGACATCGAGTCAGGAGCGCGGCTGCCCGCCAGCTGGCTCACCTCCTGGTTCGAGGGGTCGGCGCAGCTGCTGACCTACGCGATGGCCGCACTGACCGAGGAGCAGTGGCGGGCGCCGGTGGTGACCGCGCAGGGGCGGACCGTCCCGGCGAGTGAGGTCCCGTGGATGCGCACCAGGGAAGTCATGGTCCATGCCGTCGACCTCGACACCGGTATCCGGTTCGCGGACCTGCCCGAAGAGTTCCTCGCCGAGCTCCGCCACGACATCGTCGGCAAGCGCGGCAGCGACACCGTCCCCACCGTCCGGGGCAGCTCCGCCGACATCACCGCCTACCTGGCGGGCCGCCCGTACACAGGTGTGACTACCGGGGACGGCTCCCCGGCCGAGCCCCTGACTCCATGGCTGTGACACGGGAGAGAGGCATGAAGACCACAGACACCCCCCGCCCCGACGTCCTCGTCGTCGGCGGCGGAATCGGCGGGCTCTCGGCCGCGCTGGCTCTCACCCGACAGGGACTTCGGGTCCGCCTCTACGAGCAGGCCTCCCAGTTCGGCGAGGTCGGCGCGGGTCTGCAGATCGCGCCGAACTGCACGCGGATCCTGCACGAGTACGGGCTCCTGGACGAGGCCGTCCAACTCGGCGTGCTGCCCGAGCACATGATCATGAAGGACGCCCTGAGTGCCGCCGAGCTGACCCGGGTGGACCTCAAGGACCTGGAACACCGCTACGGCTTCCCGTACCTGGTCATCCACCGCAGCGACCTGCATGGCGTCCTCCTGCGCGGCTGCGAGCGGGCGGGCGTGGAACTGGTGACCGGCGCGCGCTGTGTGGCGTACGAGAACATCGCGGGCGGCGCGCGGGTCACTTTCGACGACGGCGGAACCGACGAAGCGGAGATCGTCATCGCCGCGGACGGGCTGCACTCGGTCGCACGCAAGCTCAACGTCGAAGACGAGCCCGTCAACTCGGCGTACGTCGCCTACCGTGGCGCGGTCCCCTTCGAGCAGGTGCGCGCGAACGCCGTACACGAGAAGGACGTGGTGCTGTACGTCGGCCCGCACTGCCACTTCGTCCAGTATCCGCTCCGCGGCGGCGACATGTTCAACCAGGTCGCGGTGTTTCAGTCGCCGAAGGCACTGGCCGGCGAGGACGACTGGGGCACCCCGGACGAACTCGACCGCGCCTTCGAGGGAACGTGTCACCAGATCCAGAAGGGCCTGCCGTTGATGTGGCGCGACCGCTGGTGGCGGATGTTCGACCGCGAGCCGCTCATGACGTGGGTCACCGGCCGCATCGCCCTGCTCGGCGACGCGGCCCACCCGCCGCTTCAGTACATGGCCCAGGGTGCCGTCATGGCCATCGAGGACGGCTGGGTGCTGGGCGAGCACGTGGGCGCGCAGCACGCGAAGCGGTCCGAGGACGGCTCCGGGGTCGACTGGGAGGTGGCGCTCACCGCCTACGAGGCCGTACGTCCCGAACACTGCCGCCGGGTGGTGCTCACCGCACGCTCGTGGGGCGAACTGTGGCACCACGTCGGGGTCGAGCGGGAGCAGCGCAACGCGGTGCTGCGCGCCCGCGACACGTACGACTACTCCTTCATGGACTGGATCTACGGTCCCACAGCGCTGACCCCCGACCAGGAGCCGCAGATGTATCCGTCGATTCCACTGGACTCCGTCGAGATATGACCGACCTGGCTCAGATGAATCGTGCGCCGCGGGAAGCGAGGCCCGCGGCGCACGTATCTGTGTGGTTCCTCACCGGCTACAGGGCAGGGGCGTCAATGCCCCAGGACGTGACGAAGTCGGGCACTACCTCGACCCAGTTCGGACCGAACCCCGGCCCCAGCGGCTCGCCACCCTCCGTGTGCAGGACCGTCGTCCCCTTGATGAGGATCCCGCGCGGCTGCCACGTCTGCGGATCCGGTACGTCGTCGACCACCAATGCCGCTTGCGGGTTGACCTTGAGGTGACGAATGTACAGCCGCTCCTGACCACGTCCTTCCAGCATGCGGCCCCCGATCTTGATCACCTCGTGCTCGGGATCGAAGTGGTACCCGATGGGCACCACATGCGGCTTGCCGGACTTACCCGAGGTGGCGAGTCGCCCAAGGATGTGTTCCCGCAGGAAACCGACTTCCTGTGCGTTGAACCTACCCATATCGATCTCCGTTTCGTTGTATGTCGAGCCGCCGTCCCGGCGGCCCGACGTCTGTTCACCGCGGCAGCGGCTGCTGGTAGCGGGAAGCGAGGTTCGAGCGGCGGCCGCCGGACAGCACGGCGCTTTCGGC
Organism: Streptomyces sp. NPDC050619; assembly: GCF_040654815.1. Lineage (NCBI taxonomy): Bacteria > Bacillati > Actinomycetota > Actinomycetes > Kitasatosporales > Streptomycetaceae > Streptomyces > Streptomyces sp. NPDC050619. The sequence continues at coordinate 36,331 of NZ_JBFAIR010000025.1, forward strand.
GGCGAGCAGCGCGTCGAGTGCCGCGGACTGGTCCTCCAGGCCCGGGACGCAGATCGTCTCGCCCAGCCGGAGCCCGGTGAGGCTGGCTCGCGCGACGTCCTCGGCAGTCATGGAGGCGGGGACGGTTTGCCCGACGCCCTGGTGGAACTCGGTGGCCACCGGGCCGGGACAGACCACCTGGGTGCGGATCTGGGTGTCGGCGAGTTCGTGGCCCAAGGTGCGGGTGAAGGCCACGGTGGCGGCCTTGGCCGCGGCGTACAGAGTGCGGCGGGGCGGGCGTGGGCCGGTCTGTCCGGCGCTGAAGGCGAGCAGCGAGGCGACGGTGACCACGGTGCCGTCGTCAGCGGCGAGCATGCCGGGGAGTGCGGCGCGGACGAGCTGGACGTGCGCCTCGGCGTTGAGGGTGAGCAGGTCGTCGATCGCGGCCGGGTCGACGTCGATGAGCGGGGCGTAACCGCCGACGCCGGCGTTGCTGATCAGAAGGCGGACGTCCCCGACTCTCAAGCGGTCCGTCACCGTGGCGATGCCGTCGCGGGTGGCGAGGTCGGCGGGAAGGGTTTCTACGGCGGCACCCTCCTTGCGGAGTTCGCCTGCCAGGTCGTGCAGCCGGCCGGCGCGGCGGGCCACGAGGACGAAGTCCGAGTCGGGTGCGAGGAGACGGGCGTAGGCGGCGCCGATTCCGGAGGAGGCGCCTGTTATGAGAGCAAGGGTCCGAGCCACGACCCCAGGATACTCAAGCCTCTGCTAGCTTTCAAACGCTTGATACGCGTGAAGGTATCGTATTCCTCTCGTGCTGGGCATGACGGCAGCGGCGACGCAGCACTACGTGATAGATCAGCATGCGCGCTGAGGTGCCGGTGGCGGGTGGACGGCGGCTCGAGCCGGTCCGGGAGGCCGTGCGCGAGGGCGTGATCAGCGCAGCCGAGCTGCTGCAGGAGCGAGGGGTGTTGAGCATGGCCCCTGCGCTGCCGAGCTGCGGCGAGGCGGGCCTGCCCGGTGGCGTCGGCGGTCCGGGGCTGTCCGAGGACGTTGCCGCGGTACGGCAGGTGCTGCGGGCCGGCGACGAGCCGACCGTCGTCGTCGCCCACAGCTACAGCGGCATCGTCACCGCGGAAGCCGCGGCGGGAATCGGGTCGGTACGCCACGTCGGGCAGAGCCTGTCGGAGTTCGGGGACACCAGTCCCGCCCGCCGGGCCGACAACGTCGTCGAACTCGACGCCGGCCACCACCCGTTGCTGTCCCAGCCCGCCGCGGTAAGCCGAACCTACGCCCCGGACTCGCCGCTGCACACCTGGAGGCCCGCGATCCCCGCGTCCTGGCCCGTCACCTCCTGGACGTTCTGGACGCCGTCCAGGATGTCATCGAGGTCCGCGTCGGTCAGTGCGCCCCGGGCCACGGCGGCGACAGTCCCGAGCACCGCCTCGTAGAACGCGTCCCGCACGGCGGGGCGCATGATGTCGGAGGCGTCGAGGCAGCGCGGCACCTCGGTCTGCCGGAGCCTGCTGTAGATCGCGCGTGCGGTGGCATCCACCTGGCGGTGGTCGGCTACCTCCGCCATGACCGGGGTCATGGCCGAGTACATGGTGCCCTGGCCCGCCCACCTCTGCTGTCCGGCCTCGGAGAAGAGGGCGCGCAGCGCCTTGCGGGCCGGTTCCCTGTTGTTGAAGAGGGCGGCGAAATCGCCGGAGACCTCGTAGGCCCGGGTGCGGTAGGGACCGCCCGGGAGCAGCGGTGCCGCGTCGGTGAGGCGGGCGCCGTCGTCCCCCTGTGCGAAGGACCCTTGGTGTTCGAGGGCGCACCGGGGGGTGGCCTCGCGGAAGGCGGTGTCGTTGTCCGGGTCCAGCGCGGCGGGGCCGCGCCAGTCCGTGGTCAGTGCCCGCTGAGCGAGTTCGCCGTCCGTGGCGAGGAACCGGGCCCACTGCCGCCATGCCTCCCGGACCGGCCCCTTGGTCCACGCCGTGCGGGCGTCCTTGCCGGTGCCGCGGGCCCAGTCCGCGTAGGCGTCCGGTCCCGCCCGTTGCAGCACGATGTCCTCGATCCAGTCGGTGCCGGGCCAGCCGGCGGCGCCGTCTTCGCCCATGCCGAGGCACCAGGAGGACAGGGTGTCGGGAGGCCCGACGGCATCGCGGGTCTGCCACACGATGCTCTTGAGGTTGGCGTTGACCGGCCACCAGTAGGTGGGGCCCTTGCCTTCCGGGCGCCAGGGGCCCGCGTACCGCAGGCCCTTGACCAGGTCGTCGAGCGGCTCGAGGTGATGCTCGGCGCGGTATTCGGCCAGTTCCCCGATACCCGGCATGATCGCGATGTCGGGCGGGTCGCCGGCCTGGACACGGGAGAGCAGCACCTCGCGCTGGGCGGGGGTGCCCTGGTAGCGGATGCGGATGCCCTGGTCCGCCATGAGGTCGCGGAAGCGTTCTTCCTCCTTGCCCGTCCACGGGCCGAGGACGGTGACGACGGGGTCACGTTCCAGGACCTCGGGGGTGGCGATCGCCGCCATGACGACCAGCGCGGCCGCCGCCGCGGCGATTCGGCGGCGCCGCGTGGTGCGGGTCGTGCGGTTCCACAGAGCGCGCGCCCACGACCAGTCGACCGGGCGTTCGGGGTAGTCGGTGGTGAGCCGGACGACGATGCCGGCGACGGTGGCGCAGATGACGGCCACGCCCGCCACGACGTAGGCGACGTTCCACCAGCCGAACGCGAACGGGGCGGGCAGGCCGGTGGCGGCGACCTGCTGCTGCGCGGTGGCGAGGGCCTCGGCGTTCGCGCGCGGCGCGTCCCGCAGGGCGATGTCCAGGATGCGGGCGAGGTCGATGCGGGCGGTGTTCAGGCGCTGCGCGGTACGGAACGCGAGGAGAGCCGGTACGACGGCCAGCGCCAGGGTGCCGATGACGCCGACCAGGATCCAGGGGGCGAGCAGCCGGCCGCAGCGCCGGCTGATGACCCCGCAGGCGAAGCCCGCCACGCCGGCAGCGGCGGCCAGCGCGGCTGCGGCCGCCACCCAGGCGGCGGTCAACAGGGCTCCTGGGTCGGCGAGTTCACCGGCTCGGCGCTGCTCCGCGGTGGCGACCTTGTCGAGGCGGTCGAGCAGGCCGGTGTGGGGGCGCTTCAGGAGAGCACGGGCCTCGGCGAGTTTCTCCTCCCGCATCTCGCCGTCCGCCTGGTACTTGACCGTGGCGAGTGTGATGGCGTTGTTGTAGGCGGCGAGCAGGCCGTTGGCCGCGGAGATGTCCTGGTCGATGCCGCTGCCGACGTGGTCCGCCAGATGGGTGAGGCCCTGGTCCGCGGCGGCGAGCTGGCTCTGGGCCGTCTCGCCCGCGCCGACCGTCCCGGCGACCTTCCGGCGGATCGAGTCCCGGGCCGCCTCGTCGGCGCGCAGCACGGCGAGCCTGACGGCCGCCGAGCCCTGCACGGACGGCGCGACCTCCTCGCGCAACTCCCGGACGCGTGCGTCGAGTTGTGGCACGGCCACGCCGGTGAGCAGGGTGACGCCGACGGTGGCGCAGCCGAGGAAGGCCCACAGGTGACGCAGCAGCAGCCGGCGTGTGCTCGTACCACGCCGGGCCTCGCCGGGCCGCTCGCGCCCCCGTCTCATGCCCGCTCCTTTCCGCAGCGCACGCAGTACCGGGCCCCGGGGGCGGCCGGTTCCCGGCAGTCCGGGCAGGGGCCGGGGGTGCGCTGCCCGCCTGCCGTGCGGTTCGTGGTCCGGGCGGCGGACCGGGCGCCGAGGTGCAGCAGGGTGACGCTGACCCGGTGGGTGTCGGCGGGCAGGCGTACGCTGACGGATCCGCCGGCGGCGTCACGGATCTCGCCCCAGGCCACGATCTCGTCGAGTACCCAGTCCTCGCCGAGCCGGTACGCCGCCGCGGCGGCCTGCCCCAAGTACCGTTCCGCGGCGGCCCGTCGATCGGCTCGGAGGGCTTCGAGTCCCTTTTTGAGATGGGCGATCATCCGGCGCCGTGAGTCGAGGACGCGGCTGCTGTCGCCGGGTGTCCCGTCGGTGGTGCGCGGGGTCGTCCGTGCGGGTGGGAGGCCGGGGTCGCGCCAGCCGGCGGTGACGGCGGCGTGCAGGTCCCCGAGCGAGACCATGGCGAACTGGAGTAACTCGCCGAGCGGGTCGCCGGTGCCGTCGGCGCGCAGGGCGAGCAGGAAGGTGCTGGTGGCGCCCGCCGGATCCCACGGCTGGGTGGGGAATACGTGACGGTGCGCTCCGGGCGGCGGTTCGTCGGCGGGGAGTTCGAGCTGCTGGGGCGTGAACTGGACGAAGGACTCGACGCTCACGCCGGGGCGCACGATGACCTCCAGCGGCAGCGCGGGAACGGCCCGGCGGCAGGCCCGGCGGACCGCCGCGGCGAGCGCGGCGGCCAAGTCGGGGCCCGCCGCCTCGGCCGTCCCGCGCAGACGGCCGGCGATCCGGTCCAGTGGCCGGTAGTCCCAGTTCTTGCCGACAGCGATCACCTCACAGGTGAACTCGGCCCCGCATGCGGCCAGTTGGGCGGTGAGCGACGCGTCCTCGTATCCGGTGCTCCCGTCGGTGACCAGCAGCAGCCGGCGCAGCGACCGACCGCACCCGGCGAACAGCCGCCGCGCCTCGGCCAGCCACTCCTCGTAGCCGAAGGACTTCGGCACGCCGTCGGCGGCGAGCGGAGCGGCGCCCATCGCGAAGGCCGCGGTGACCCGGTGTTGCCGATCGGCCTGCGCCCAGGAGCCGGGCCCGGCCGGGTAGTAGCGCACCGGGCCGTCGTCGCCCTCCCAGCCCGCCGTGACGACGGCGAAGGACGCGCCCGAAGGCAGCGCCGTGAGCGCGTCGCGCACCGCGGCCACCATGCGCTCCCTGCGGTGTTCGGCGAGGTCGAGCGCGAGGAGCAGGGCGAGATGCCCGGGGTCGGCGTGCTCGCCCTGCGCCTGGTCGAAGACGGCCGCCTCCACCGTCGCGAGCAGCCTGACCGACTCGCCCGGCTTGTCCGGCACGAGATCGGGCTCGTCGACGTCGACGACGAGCGTGGTGGCGTACGGCATCGCGGTCCCGCCACCGGCCGAGGGCGGCGTCGGCGGAACGTGCTCGGCCGGAGATCTCATCAGGGCCTCCTGGTAGGTGGTCCGGCACACAACCGCGCCGTCTCACGTCGATGTCGTCGGGCGGACGGCATGGGCACGTTCCACCAGGGCCTCGCTGAGGTCCGCGTCGGTGGCGGCGAGCTCCAGGTAGTCGCGCTCCAGTTGGGCGCGGACGACCACCGCCCGGCGTTCGGCGGGGGTCGGTTCGTACGCGGGGCGCCACCCGCTGCGCAGGCGGCGCCACAGGGTGGCCTCGCCCGCGCCGGCGATGCCGTGCGTCAGGTGCAGCGCGGCGAGCTGCCACTCGTTGACCTCGATGCGCAGCCGCAGTTCGTCGAGCGGCGCGAGGACCAGCTCCCGTTCCTGGGACGGGCGGAGCCGGTCGACGGCGTGCGCGGCGAGCACGGACTCGGCGGCGTCCGGCGGGGGCAGGTCGTCGGGGTCGGGGCCCAGGCACGCGGCCCGGATCCGGGTGGCGGCCCGCTGGGCGAGGGTACGGCCGCGGGTGCCGCGCGGCACCCGTTCGAGAACGGCGAGCGCCTGGACGCGGTCGTGCTCGTCGAGGGCGAGGCGGGCCAGGCCCAGGGCGGCGCCGCAGTGCGCGGGGTTGCGCAGATGCACCGCGTGGAACAGATCCCGGGCCAGGGCCCGTGCCGCGGCGGCGCCCGGCGCCCGCGGGTCGGCATGGGCGACGCACTCGTGGACGTAGGCGAGGGCGAGCTTCGGCGCGTACTCCCCCGGCAGGTCGGCGCGGACCCGTTCGAAGCTCGCGCGCGCCTCGGCCAGGTCCGTCGCCCGGCCCGGGGGCTGCCGCACGGTGCCCGCCCCGAACCGGGCGAGCGCGATCAGCCCGCGGTGCCACTCCAGGCGCCAGCGCCGCACCTCCTCGGGACCTGGGATGTCCTCGGCCCGGGCCAGCTCCGCCTCCGCGGCCGTGACATCGGGCGGTGCGGGATCGGCGACGAGGGCGACGCGGACGTTGTGCAGGCATATTTCGGCGGAAGGCTCGGCGCCGGGGACCTGTTGGAGCCGCACCGTGGGGGCGTACCCGCCGCTGACGCGGAACTCCGGGGTCCGGGGGTCGTCGGGGAACGGCTTGGGCACCGGGAGCCGCCGGGCGATCTCGACCGGCGTGGGCCGGCCGGGGTCCAGGATCCGCAGGACGGGCGGGGTGCCGCGGCGCGGGCGGTCCTCGCCGCGGCGCGCGAGGTCGGACGTCGTGGGTACGTAGCCGAGCCGCTCGCCCAGCCAGTCCGGCAACGGATCGAAGTAGCCGGACGGTTCGGGCGAGCCTCCCTTGCCGCGCAGGGCCCTGATCTCCCGTAGCGCGCCACGGAGTTGGTCGGCCATCTCCTCGGCGTCCTTGAACCGCGGGCCCTGTTCCACCGTGCGCGTGGCGCGGTCGATGACGGCGTCGAGCGAACGCGCGCCGAGGCCGGGCACGTCGTCGCGGACGGCGGGGGCGGCGAGGCAGCGCAGGGTCACGCCGACGGTGTGCAGGTCGTTCGCGAGGCTGAGTTCGCCGGCCAGCTCCGGCGCGTGGAAGCCGGGCGTCACATGGGGCGGCGGCTCGGTCTGGTGGACCTTGCGCACACTGCCCAGGTCGATGACCTTGACGTGGTCGCCGAAGTGGACGACGTTCGACGGCTTCATGTCGCCGTACAGGAGGTCCTGCCGGTGCAGGTGGGAGAGGGCCGTCAGGATCTGGATGCCGTACGTGGCGACGTGCTCGATGTCGAGTGTCTCGCGCCCGCAGCGGACCTCGTCGATGACGGACTGGAGGGTGTGGTCACCGACGTCCTCCATGACGATGTGGCCGCCCCTGACTTCGAGTTCGGGATGCGTGGCGCCGTCGTCGCCCGCTTTGGGGGACTCGTAGGGGAGGAAGTCGCGGATCTGCACGATGTAGGGGTGCCGGGTGGCGACGAGAGTGCGCCGCTCCAGGTCGGCGAGGGCGGCGCCGTCCGCGCCGTAGCGGTCGCGCAGGGTCTTGACGGCGACGAGGTCGCCGAGGTGGGTGTCCTCGGCGAGATAGACCCATCCCTGACCGCCGCGGGCGACGGGCCCTTTGATGTGGTAGTGGTCGCTGAGCGTGGCGCCCTGTACGAAGTCGGGCCGCATGGCGTGCGGGGCGCCGCAGCGCGGGCAGTACTGCCGGTCAGGGCCGTCGGCGAGGATGGGGATCGTGGCACCGCAGTCCCGTCTTCGGCAGCGCTGCGCCTGGTCCGCGATGTGGGCGCCGCCGGCGAGCCGCTCCTCGGACGAGCGCGGCCGTCGGGGCGGCAGTCTCAGCAACTGCCGGGGGCCGCACGGCCCGTCACCCAGCTCCGGCAGCGGCCGCGCGTCCCGCCGCCGGCCGCAGCTGCCGCAGTACCCGGTCGGCAGGATCTCCCCGCCACAGGGCCCTCCACTGAGCCGTCGCTGACGGCACGACTCCGGTCTCACGCGCATGCTCCTTCCCCGTCTCCCCCACGGCCGCCGGCACTCCGACGCACGCCACCGACGACCGCCTGCGCCCCGAGGGACTGGCACGACGTCGAGCAGCGCCGCTCACCCGCACCCCGCGTACGCCGCTCGCAACCCGTCGGCCAATTCCCTTAGCGCACCCAGTCGTTCGGCCGGATCGGCCATGACCGTGATCGCCTCGCGGCGGGCCATCAGGTCCGCGATCGCGGCGGCCGCGTGGCGCAGGGACTCCGCGTCGACCATCCCGGCCTCGCGCGCCCTGCGGGCCTCCCACTCCTTCGCACGCGCGAGCAGGTCGTCGACGTAGACGAAGAGGCCGGGCTCGAGCACCGTGTCGCGCACCTCCCGCCATCCCGGGCCGCCGCTGTCGCGGAAGACCAGCAGCAGCCGCACGCCGCACTCGGCGAGCCGGGCGAGCAGTGCGGCGAGGCGGGCGGGGCTGTGGGCCTCGTCCACGCCGTCGACGAGGACGGTGATGCCGGGCTCGCCGGCGTAGGGAGAGTCTCCGGCCGGGCGGGCGCCCCGGCCCAGCAGCCACTCCCGGCAAGCGGGGTAGCGGCCGGGGGCGAAGGCGAGTGTCCCGCCCAGGAGCCGGTCGACCAGTTCGGCCCGGGAGGCGTCGGCAGGCCGGTGCACGGTGCCGGCGAGGTGTTCGAGGTGGCGCAGGGTCCGCTCCCGGCCGCTCCCGCGTTCGACCACGCTGACCTTGACCGGGGTGTCGGACGGGTCGGCCAGCCAGCGCCGCGCCCGCTCGTCGAAGCCCCGGTCCCAGGCCTCGGAACGCGCCAACTCACGTACAACCGGGGAGAGTTCGGCCACGCGCGCGACGGGGATCAGGTACGAGAACGCCAGCACGTTGTCCTGCGGCAGCGGTTGGTCCAGGTCGCCCCGCCAGCTGACCACGATCCCCACCACGACCGGCCCCCCTCCGTCCGCGGACACGGCCCACACCCCGGCCCCGCTGAACCCGCCGCGCACCACTTCCCTGCGGTGCCGCGCATCGAGCTGCACCCGGTGCCCACTCAGGCCGCGCACGGTCCCGGTGAGCGTCATGCCGTCGTCGAAGCGCTCCGCGTACCCGGTGGCGGTGACCGCGAGACCGGCGGTGAGTTCGGTCGACAGGGAGGCCGGGCGGGCCTGCGGGCGCGGGCTGTCCAGGCGCAGCACCGCGACGTCCGCACGGTCCCCGTCCGGCAGGTCCCACAGCCAGCCGTCGTCGGCGACGCGCGCGGCGACCGGCTCGACGCGCGGGTTCTCCACGAACTCGACCCACATCACCGCGTCCGGGTCCCGGACCACATGTGCGCAAGTGAGCACGGTCCGCGCGTCGATGAGGACACCGGCGCCCCGTACCGCGCCCGCCGCGTCCCCCGACCGCAGGCGCACCCGCCAGTCCGCAGCCAATTCAGCCATCTTCATCACGCTACGCACCACGGCCCGCCGGGACTAGACTCGTGCTCTCATCAGCGCAGCCAAGTGCCGGACGGGGGAACAGACTTGGCAATCAATCAGTCAGAACCGATCGGTCTCGCGCAGGCCATTGACTCCATCCGCAGGGAACTGGCGCAGGCGGAGCGGGACGGCGCGGGCAGTGACTGGCGGTTCACCGTCGAACAGGTGAGCGTGGAGTTCTCGGTGCAGTTCCACCGGGCCGGTGAGGGCGGCGCGGGGTTGCGCCTGGGCGTCGTGGAGGCGCGCATCGGCGGCGCGGTGAGCCATGACTCGGTACACCGGGTGCAGGTGGACCTCAAGCCGGCCCCGACGAAGAGCGGCGTCGAGCGTGTGGTGGGCCGGTAGCCCCGGCCCACCACCACGCCGCCTCCACGCGCTCCCGCCGCACGGGTTCTCGCTGCTGCCGATGTCGCTGAGCGGCGTGGCGTGCTCCGAGCCCGACGCTCAGGTCAGCGCTCGATCGCCGTCCGAGCCAACAGGGTCAGCAGGGCGTCGTCGGCATAGGCCCCGTTCCACACGGCGGTGAAGCGCTCGATCCTGCCCCAGGGGTCGAGTTCGATACCCGTGATGCCCCGGGGCACCGGGCCGTTGACCGCGGTCCATTCGTATCCCCCTCCGACATCGTTGCCGAGCACGTGCCGTACGCCGGTGCCCGCGCCGACGTACGGCAGTGCCGAGCCGGCCCTCGTCAGATACGCGTGGATGCTCGCCTTGCTGGTGATCTGGATGTGTGCCGGCACGTCCTCGAAGACGGCGTCGGACGAGAAGAGATCCATCGCCGCGGCGATGTCACCCCTGCGCAGGGCGTCCGCGAGGCCGGCGGCGACTCGGCGCATCAGCGGTGAGGCGGTTTCTCCGACCGTGGACTCCCGGAAGTCGGCCGGCCACTGGTTCGGCGGCTCCTGCTCCTTCCGCCAACTGGACACACCGAACTGCCTGGAGTCCCAGTAGTCGACCCAACGCTCGATCTTTCCCTGCCAGTCGAAGTCGACCGCGCCCGCGTTGCGCACCTGGCCGGGGCCGAACATGCCGGGTGTGTCGGTGAAGAAGAAGATCGCGCTCGTCGTGTCCCCGAGTATCCGGGTGGGATACGACTTACTGCCCTTCGGCCACTTGGGATAGAACGTCGCGAGTCCGTCGTGCAGGTCCTGCCAGGTGTACCAGTGCCATCCGAGGATCGCGTCGATGTAGGTGGTCTGCCGGTGCGAGAAGTAGGACGACTGCCATGCGAGGTCGCGGTCGCTCTTCGCCTGGAAGTAGCCGCGCATCCGCGCGACGAGGGCACTGGTGGCGTGGGAGGCGTCGGGTATGACGTCGACTCCCGCGACGTACTGGGAGCCGCCGCGGGCCCGTGAGTCGGACCAGGCGGCAGGTGCGGGAAGCAGCGACGCCGCGGCGGCGGCCGTCCCTCCGACGGCCGCGGCTCGCAGCAGTTGACGTCGTGTCGAACTTCCGGTGGGTTCCGTTCCTTGGTTCACGTCAGACCTCGATTTCGAGAGAATATGACCTCATAACTATAGCCCCATAATCATTGTGCGGCCCGCCGGGACGAGGCGGTGCTCCCGGGCGTAGCCCTCCAGCAGCGAGCGCAGCCGGCTGCGGCCCCGGTGCAGTCGGGACAGCACCGTGCCGACGGGGGTCCGCATGATGTCGGCGATCTCCCGAACGGTGAAGCCCTCGACGTCGAAGAGGTACACGACGATGCGGAAGTTCTCGGGGATGGCCCACAGTGCCGCTGTGACGTCCGCGTCGGGCAGGTGGTCGAGCGCCTCGGATTCGGCCGTACGCAGGCCCGTGGACGTGTGCGACTCGGCACGGGCCAGCTGCCGGTCGTCCATCTCCGCCGTGCCGTCGTACCGCGGCCGACGCCGCTGGCTGCGACGGGAGTTGAGGAAGGTGGTGGTGAGGATGCGGTACAGCCATGCCTTGAGGTTCGTGCCCGCACGGAACTGGTGGAACGAGGTGTAGGCCCTGACGTACGTCTCCTGGACGAGGTCCTCGGCGTCGGCCGGCTGGCCGGTCATGCGCAGCGCGGCCGAGTAGAGCCGGTCGACGAACGCCAGGGCCGGTTCGAAGCGGGCCTGGAGCTCCGCATCGGACAGCGTCGAGGACTGGCGCCCGCGAACGGTGTCCTGGGCGGCTGCGGAGAGGGATCGGCTCACGGTCATGGTGCCTCCTGGGAGGTGTGGTCGAGCGGCAGCCGGGTCACGTGTCCGGCCGACTCGAGGCAGACCGGTACGTCGTGCAGGGCGATGACGACGGTGGTGTCGGGGAGGTTCTCGAGGATGCCGAGTACGTGTCGGGCGGTTCGGTCGTCCAGGCCCGTGGCCGGTTCGTCGACGATCAGTACCTGCGGGTGACGGGCCAGGGCCCGGCCCAGGTAGACCCGGCGGAGTTCACCGCCGGAGAGCTGCCTCCCGCCGGGGCCGACAGAGGTACTGGCGGTCAGTCCGCTGTCGTTCAGCCGCAGCTGGGCGAGGCGTTCGTCGATCTCGTCGTCGGTCAGGGCGGCGTCGGCCAGGCGCCAGTTGGATCCGAGTGTGCCGGTGAAGAGGTGGTCGTCGGCGGCGACGGCCACGACGGCGGGCCGGCCGTCGCGCTCTACGGCCGTGTGCCGCAGCGACGAGGCGAGGGCTCGCAGCAGGGTGCTCTTGCCGCTGCCGGAGCGGCCGGTGACGACGAGCATCGCGCCTCGGGCGACTGTGGCACCGAGAACGCGCCCCGGCCGCAGGGCCGTCGGCTCAAGGAGGTAGTCGGCGAAGCCGATGCCCTGCTCGGTGGACCATGACCGCATCTGTGCGGCGGTGGGGTCGCTCGCGGTGTGCGGCACGCTTGCCGTGAGCCTGCGGTGTGCGGCCTTCGCGATGGCTCGGGCTTCGGCCGCGTTGGCCAGTTGCTCGGCCTGGGCCAGCACGCCGAGAGCCAGCAGGGTGACGAACACGAACGTGGGGACGTCCGGTGCGCGGCCGGTGGCGGCCGTGGCGGTCAGCGTGGCCGTGCCGATCAGGCCGGTGGTCAGCGTGGTCCGTCGCCTGCGCCGGCCGGCCACCGCGCGCGCGGTGTCGAGCCGGGTGAACCTCGCCGTCGCACGCGCCGCCAGCTGCCCGGCGGCGCCGAGCGAGGCCAGCTCCGGCCATGCGTCGACGGCGGTGACGAGTTCGGCGCGCAGCGCCTTGCGGGTGTGCTGCTCGGCCTCGCGGGCGGTGCCGGGCGCACGGTGGGCGATCAGCGCCATGACGACGACGCCGGCCGCGAGTACGGCCGCCGGCCCGGTGGACGTGGCCGCCGCCACGGCGAGGACGGCACCGACGGTCAGCGCGGCGGTGACGACGACCGGGGCGGTGGACTCGATCAGTGCCATCCCGGCGCTGTCGGCGTCGGCCATGCTGCGGTCGAGCAGTTCACCCGACCACGGGCCGTCCTCCTGTGCCTGACCGGTGGCCGCGGCACGGTCGAAGAGGCCGGCCCTGGCGATGGCGACCCGGCGCAGGGCGGCGGCGTGCAGCACCAGACGCTTGCTGTGGTTGCCGGCGACTCGGGCCAGGGCGAAGGCGCGCACACCGCCGCTGGGGGCGATGTAGGAGAAGGAGCTGAAGGTGGCCGCCCCGGCGACGGCGCAGGCGCTGATGAACCAGCCCGACAGACCGAGCAGCCCGGCGGAGCACAGTTCGGCGACCACCGCGAGCGCCAGCCCGCAGGCCGCGAGGGAACGCGCCGGCCGGCCAAGGCCGTTCGGGCCACGGCTGCTGCCGCTCATCGCGCGTTCGCCGGCTTCGCGTCGTGCAGGAGGCCGTCGTCGATCACGAGCACGGTGTCGGCCGCGGCGGCCAGCGGGAAGGAATGGGTGGCGACGACGACGGTGCAGCCGTCGGTGGCCCGCCGCAGGGCCTCGACGACCTCGCGTTCGCTGTCCGCGTCGAGGTGGGCGGTCGGCTCGTCGAGCAGCCAGAGCCGGGCTCCGCGCAGAAAGGCACGGGCGATGGCGATCCGGCGGGCTTCGCCGGTCGACACACCCCAACCGCCCTCGCCGAGCCGGGTGTTCAATCCCTCGGGGAGGCCCTCGAGCACGGCGCTCAGCCCGGCGGCGTCGACGGCCCGCCGGATCTGCGTCTCGGTGGCGTCCGGGCGACCGAGGCGGATGTTGTCGCGGACGGTCGCGTCGAGCAGCACGGTCTGCTGTCCGACCCAGGCGCATCCGCCGAGGGCCGGCTCCTGCCGTACGGACGAGGTCTGCCACCGGACCGCACCGGCCGACGGCCGGCGCAGGCCGGCGATCAGCGACAGCAGCGTGCTCTTTCCGGAACCGGACGTACCGGTGATCGCGGTCCAGGTGCCCGGTGCGAACTCGGCGTCGGCACCGATGGTGTCGTGGTCGGCGCCGCCATAGCGGAACCGGACCGCGGTCAGCGACACACCGACCGGCTCGGTCAGCTGCGGACGGGCCGCCCGGATCACCTCGGCGGGGGTGTCCTCGACGATGCCGCGGATGGCGTCGGCCGCGGCCCTCGCGCGTTCCCGCTGATGGAAGGCGGAGGCCCTGGCGCGCATCGGGGCGAAGTACATCGGACACACGAGCAGCACCAGCAGACCGGTGAACAGGTCCAGGCGCGGCGCGTGCGGCACCCGCACATAGCCGAGCAGCGACAGGCCGATGTAGGTGGCGTTCACCGCGATGGAGAACGTGATGACGATGTCCATGATCATCCCGGACAGGAAGGCCCGGCGCAGCACGCTCATCGTCGCCTTGTTCAGTTGCTCGGCGGCCGAGGTCAGGGTTCGGCCGCGCCGGCCGACCGCACCGAGCTCGCGCAGCGTCCGCATGCCGCGAAAACTGTCGAGGACGACGGCGTTCAGGTGCCGGGTCGCGGACGACTGAAGGTCCGCTCCGTGCTGGGCGAACAGTCCCGCCAGGCGCATGTTGAGGGGCAGCAGCGCCGTGGTCAGGACGAGCACGATCGCGGCCGGCCAGTGCACGGCGGCCGTGACCGCCAGTACGGCGAGCATGGACAGCGGTGCCGACCGGCGCAGGGGCACGGTCTGCGCGTGGAAGTCGGCGACGTCGTCGGTCAGATCGACCATCGCCCAGGCGGCCTCGGCCGGACCGGTCTCGCTGATCCGCCCCGCGGTCGGCAGCAGAGCGCCCGTCAACCGCTGCCGCAGGCCTCTCGCGACGGCACGTGCGCCCCGCTCGGCGAGCGTGCCCGCCGTCCAGCCGGCGCCCACCGCCGGCACGCTCGCGACGGCGAAGGCCACGAGGCCCCACGTCTCCTGCGCCACGGCCCGGTCCAGCACTGCCTGGGCCGTCCAGGCCAGGGCCGCCCAGCGGGCGATCGTGAGCAGCGTCTCCAGTGCCTGGAGGGTGCCCGACAGCCCGAACCAGTGCCGCCCAGGCGCGGCGCACTCGGTGAGCCACGCGTCGTCGTCCTGCCGCTCTTCGGCCGGGCCGGGCTCCCTCGTCCCGTCCGTCTCCTTCGCCGTCATGAGAGCCGTCGTCATGAAGGCGTCCTCATTCGTCGTCATGAGAGCGTCCTCATTCGTCGTCATGAGGGCGCCGCTCGTCGACGATCCACGCGATGCCACCGGTCAGCGCGATGGCGATCATGCCCAGGGTGGTCAGCAGGTGCGAGTGGATCTGCCGGTAGCCACCGAACATCCCCTGGCACACGAAGTAGGCGAGCAGGCCCAGCACGGTCCAGACGACCGCGGCGAGCAGGCGCAGCCCGATACGGACCGGCGCGGGGAGTGAGCTCCGAGTGGTCATGAGTGCGCTCCTGCGGTGTCGAGCTTTCCGGCGAAGGCCCGGTGGGCGAACACGTTGTAGGCCAGCACCAGCGGCATGTTCAGGCCGATCCCCACGAGGATGAAGACCATCGTGGAATGCGGGCCGACCGCGCCGTCGACCGTGAGACCCGGCGGTAGGAGCACCGGGTAGCGGGCGACGCCGAGTGCGAGGAACACGGACACCGTCGCGATCACGAGCCCGCCGAGCGGCAGGCTGTCCGCCGCCCCGGAGTGCCGCTGCCGCGGGAACGTGACGAGCGAGGTGGCCGCTCCCCCGGCCGCGAACAGCAGCAGGACGGCGAACGCGAAGGCGCGCCCCGGGCTTGCGAGGTTCAGCGGTGCCGCCGTGGTGTCGACAGTGACGAGGACGAGGACGAGCAGCACTCCCCCGGCCACCGTGGCGACCGCACCCCGTCGTGCCGCCGAATCCCGTAGCGACCCGGACGACTTGTGCTTGGTGTAGGCGTAGCCGAGAGCGGTGTACGCGGCCGTGACGGTGAGCCCCGACAGCACGCAGAACCAGCTGAAGGCCCCGAAGGCCGACCCTGAGTACACGTCACCGCGCAGATGTACTGCCGAGGTCAGCGTCCCCAGGGCGAAGCCCTGTGCGAACGAGGCCAGCAGCGATGCCACGCCGAAGGCGGTCGTCCAGCGGGGAGCCGGCGGCGCCTGGGACGCCATCTCGACGCTCACGCCGCGCACGATCAGGGAGAAGAGCATCACGGTCATCGGCAGGTAGGCGTGCGGCAGGATCGTGCCGAAGGCCAGGGGGAAGCCCGCCCAGAGCGCGACGCCGAGCAGGATGAGCCAGGTCTCGTTGCCGTCCCAGCCCACCGCGACCGACTCCAGCATGTGCCGCCGGTGTGCGGGGTCGCGTTCGAAGAGCGTCGCGACGCCGACTCCGAGGTCGTAGCCGTCCAGCACGACGTACATCAGGAGACAGACGAGTACGGTCGCCGACCAGAGGGTGGTGGTCATCGCGCCGCCACCTCCCGGGAGCCGAGCGGTACGGGAAGCTCCAGCGATACGGGAAGGTCCAGCGGTACGGGAAGGTCCAGCGGTACGCCGTCCTCGGCGAAGCCGGTGTCCGGCAGGTCCTTCGGTGGCGGCGCTTCGTGGAGATCGTCGCGTTCCGGGCCGATGCGCATGGTGCGGACGATGTAGGCGACGTAGGCCACCAGCATGATCAGGTAGAGCGCGGAGAAGCCGATCACGGAGAACAGGACTTCGCCCGGTGCCAGGTGCGACACCGCGGCCGAGGTGCGGAGCTGCCCGAACACGATCCACGGCTGCCGTCCCGCTTCGGCGGTGACCCAGCCGCCGAGGATGGCCAGGATCCCCACCGGTGTCGTCCAAAGGACGAACCGGTGGAAGCGGCGCGCGGTCCACAGGCGGTTGCGCAGGCGCAGGACCGTGGCGGCGAACACCGTGCCGAACATCAGCACGGCCGCCAGGAACATGACGCGGAAGCCCCAGAAGGTCGCGGCCATGTCCGGCCGGTCGGCCGCCGGGGTGAGCTTCAGGCCGGGCATGGCCGTCTTGCAGGTGAGGTCCTTGGCGATGTAGCTGCCAAGGCAGGGAATGTCGAGCTCGGCGATGTTCCGCGCGGCTTGCTGGTCGGGTACGGAGAACAGGACGAAGCCGGTGTCACCATTGTTCCAGTTGCCCTCGATCGCCTCCAACTTCGAGAGCTGATACGGCAGTTCGTGCCCGGCCACATTGTCACCGAGGTAGAGCTGAACGGGCATCAGCAGCGCGGCGATCCCGAGCGCGATCGACATCGAGCGGCGGGCGAAGCCCTTCGCGCGCCCCTTGACCAGGTACCAGGCCGAGATCCCGGCGACGAAGAAGCTCGCCGAGATCAGCACGGCGGCCAGCATGTGCGGCCAGCGCCAGATGAACGACGGGTTGAAGATGACGCGCATCCAGTCCGTGGGCTCGAACTCGCCGTGCACGACCTTGAATCCGGCGGGCGTCTGCATCCACGAGTTCGCCGCGATGATCCACGTGGACGACAGGACGGTGCCCACCGCCACCATCACGGTGGACACGAACATCGTGCCCTTGCGCACGCGGCCGTCCCCGTAGAGCAGGACGCCGATGAAGCCGGCCTCCACGAAGAAGGCGGTCACGACCTCCATACCGATGATCGGTCCGATGATCGGGCCCGTCTTCGCCCCGTACACACCCCAGTTGAGACCCATCTGGAAGGTGATGACGGCGCCGGCGACCACGCCGATCGCGAAGCCGACGGCGAAGATGCGCCGCCAGAACCGGAACATCTGGAGGTAGACCGACCTGCCCGTACGCCAGTACAGGCCGTAGACGACCGACAGGAAGATCGACAGGCCGACGGTGATCGCCGGAAAGGTCATGTGGAACATCACGGTGATGGCGAACTGCCATCGCGACAAGTCGAGAAGACTCATCACTGCTCCCTTTCGTAAGGGGCGGAGTCAGGAGGGGCGAATTCAGGAGGGGCGGATTCAGGCCTCGACGACCGGAGTGGCGGCCGAGGTGGCCTTGGTGAAGCGCGGAAGGGCGGCGGAGCCGACCGCGAGGAGGGCGACGATGCCCATCTGCACGTACTCGACCCCGGCGAAGGCGTGCGCGACGTTGTGCGGCGCCAGGACCAGGTAGAGGGTGCCGAGGGTGGCCACCCCGAGGGCCAGACCGCTCTGCTGAAGGGTGATCAGCACGCCGCTGCCGATACCGGCCAGGTGCGTGGGGACGTCGGCGAGCACGCTGCGGAACAGGCCCGCGAACAGCATCGACTGTCCGGCTCCGACCAGGGCGAGCGGTACGGCCATGGTCCACAGGCTGACGTGCGGCCAGCCCCCGACCAGGACCGTCACCAGCGAGGCCAGCCCGGCGAGTTGGACGACGGCGCCGACCGCCAGCGCGGCCCTGCCGAACCGTGTGATCAGGCGGGGCGCGAACAGCGAACCGGCGAAGAAGAGCAGAGCCATCGGCAGGATCGCCAGTCCGCTGTGCAGGGCGTCCTGGTGCAGACCGTTCTGGACGGTGAGGGCGAAGACGAACATGAACGCGCCGAAGCCGATGCTGAAGGCGAACACCATGGTCAGCCCGCGGGACATCGACGGCAGGCGCAGCAGAGACGGCGGCAGTAGCGGAATCTCGCCACGCCGCTCGGCGCGCCGCTCCACGACGTAGGTGGCGGCGCCGAGGACGACCGCGACGGCGAGCAGCAGCCAGGTCCACCACGGCCAGCCCAGGGAGTGCCCCTCGGTCAGCGGGACCAGCAGGGCGGTCAGGGTGGCGGCGAACAGCACGGTGCCGGGCAGGTCGATGCCGACCGGGTGGTGCGAGCGGGTGTCGGGCACGATCCGGGCGGCCACGATCAGCACGACCACTCCGATGGGTACGTTGACCAGGAAGATCGGCCGCCAGGAGGTGCCGGCGATGTCGGCGCTGACCAGCAGCCCGCCCACCAGTTGCCCGACGACCGCGGCGATGCCGGAGGTGGCCCCGTACAGGGCCACGGCACGGGACTTGCGTTCCCCTTCGAGGACGGTGTGGAAGGTGGCCAGCACCTGCGGTATGAGCAGGGCGGCGGTGGCGCCCTGGACGATGCGGGCCGCGATCAGCGTGCCCACACTCGGGGCGGCACCACAGGCGAGCGAGGCCAGCACGAAGCCCACGAGCGCGCCGAGGAAGAGCCGGCGCCGGCCGTAGCGGTCGCCGAGCCGGCCGCCGAGGACCAGCAGGGTGGCGTAGGCGACGCCGTACCCGGCGATCACCAGCTCCAGCGAGGACGCCGAGGCGTGCAGCGAGGCGTCGATGCTGGGCAGCGCCACGTTGGTGATGAAGAAGTCCATGATCGGCAGGAACGCGCCGGCCAGCAGGATGAACACCCCGACCGGGTGCAGGCCGCCGGCGCGGGCCGCGGCATGAGGCGAGAGCGTCGTCGCTCCGCCATGCCGGGAGGAAGTGGTTGTCGTCATGTCGGTCCCCAGGGAAGCAGATGTTATGGCTCCATAACTATGGAGGCATAAGGAGTATGCCCACATAACTACTTCCCGGCAACCCCGCGCCCTGACCGTCTCGAAGGTTGAGGTCAGCGACACTCAGGACGTACCGTCGGCTCACCAGCCGTACTGCGGCGCAACGTCGTGGTGGCAGGTGCCGCCGAGGGGCGCGACGTGCGCCAGGCACCGAGCCCTGCCCCGTTACCGTCAGTCCGTCGTCCGGGCCGTCGCCTCTTCGTCGACGGTGATGCCCAGCCGGCCGGCCACGGCGGTGAGGGCCGTTCCCAACGGGAGCGCGACCCGGGTCACGGCGTGCCGGTCGCCCCGGGTCGGGTCACGGTTGACGATCAGCACCGGCGTCCCTGCCTGGGCTGCCTGGCGGACGAACCGGAGCCCGGACATCACGGTCAGCGAGGAGCCCAGGACGAGCAACGAGGCCGCCTCACGGACCAGTTGGCGGCAGTGTTCGACCCGCGGCGGCGGAACGGATTCACCGAAGAACACCACGTCTGGTTTGAGGATGCCGCCGCAGACCGTGCAGGGCACCACGCTGAAGTCCCCGACCTGTTCGTCGGTGAGGTCGGCGTCGCCGTCCGGGTTGATGCCGGCGGCCACCGGCTGGAAGCCCCCATTGGCCTCCTCCAGCCGCCGGGCGAGTTCGCGGCGCGGGCTGAAGGTGCCGCAGGAAAGGCAGACGACCCGCTCCAGGCTTCCGTGAAGTTCCACGACGCCCTCGCTGCCGGCGGCCTGGTGCAGGCTGTCGACGTTCTGGGTGATCACAGCCGAGAGCAGGCTGTGTCGCCCGAACGCGGCCACGGCCCGGTGCCCGGCGTTGGGGCAGGCGCGGCCGAAGGTGCGCCAGCCGAGGTGGCTGCGCGCCCAGTACCGGCGCCGGGCCCGGGCACTGGCGGTGAAGTCCTGGTAGGTCATCGGGGTGTGCCGGCTCAGGCTCCCGCCCTGGCCCCGGTAGTCGGGGATACCCGACTCTGTGGAGAGGCCCGCCCCGCTGAGCACCAGCACGTTGCCGGCTCTCAGTGCGTCGGCGACCGGCTCCAGATCCGTGGTCCCCGGCGGCAGGTCCTCGGTAGGGGTCCAGCTCAAAGTGGGGCGCATGCGCATCCCGCCAGAGTACGGAACAGCGCTCCTCGTCCGTGGGCTGTGAGGTGACTTCCGTGATGGACATGATGGTGTTCCTTTGCCGCTGGCGAGGACGGCGGCGGAACAGCCCCCGTCAACGACGGGCCATGCAGCCAATGAACATTCTTGCACTAAGTGCAAATAATTGCGTCACGTGAAGCGCTGTACCATCGGCGCATGGCCAAGAAACCGGCACCCCTCCGGGAACAGACCCGCTCGGTGGTTCGCTCGCTACTCGCCCGAACCGCCCTCGATCTGTTCGCCGCCAAGGGGTATGACGACACGACACTCGAGGAAGTCGCCGCCGCAGCGGGTGTCTCCAAACGGACCCTGTTCAACTACTTCCGCAACAAGGAGGACCTCGCGCTCAACGGCCTGTCCGAGCAAGGGGAATTGATAGCCGCGCGGCTCGCCGAGCGCCCGGTGGGCGAAGACGCGTGGACGGCACTGCGTGCGGCGTTCCAGGTGCTCGAGGAGATAGACGTCACGGCCGAGCGCCGGCTCGAGATGACCACGCTGCTGTTCGGCAACGAATCCCTGCGCGCCGGCCACGCCGAGAAACAGGCCCGCTGGCAGGACCTGTTCGCACCGCTGATCGAGCCGCGACTGCCCGACAGTGACCACCGCACCCTTCAGGCGCGCGCGATCGCGGCCACGGCGATCATCTGCCTCCAGGCGGCAACAGAAGAGTGGATGCGCCTGAGCGGACAGGCCGACATCTTCGACCTCTACGACACGGCCGTCCAGGCCGTCCGCCGCCCGGCATAGAGCCCGGCCGCCTCCGCGTGGGCAGCGTGGCGCACGGACACCGCAAGCCGACGGCAGCCCGCCGCAGCTCGATCCCCAAAGGGGATCACCGGGGCCTGAGCCGACCTCATGAGAACGGGTACTCGCTGGTCACCGGCGCACGAGGGGCGGCGAGTGACCATGGCGGGCCATGTCATCGAACGCGGCGACATCTACTTCGCGTACCGGCCCCGAGTGGAGCGGGAGCGGGTTCATGACATCGAAGAGGTCCAGCGTCTGTTCGTGATCCTTCAGCCGTTCGGCGGCAAGCAAAGTCGCCGTCTGGTCATCGGCCGTAAGCGCCTGCCGGCGCCCGAGGAGCACGAGCGGTTCTGGGGCTTCATCGAGGAGGTGACCGGTCGACCGGAGACCATCGCAGAGGACCTGGAGCGGCGAACGCACCGCACACAGACGCGCGGCGTGCGGACGCAGCCCGAGGCCCGGCCGGCGGGCGAAGGACGCTATGCGCTCGTCCGGCACGGGGACCACACACATCTCACCTACGAGCTCGAACTGCCCGAACAGCCCGGGGATGTCCAGGAGGAACTGACCATCGAGCCCGAGGCGAGCTACATCATCGCCGTCAAGAATCCCCAAGCCGGCGCACCGGCCGGAGCCGGTCTGTCCCCGCAGCAGCAGGCCGACCTACCGAAACGGGAGCGGGAGCGCTTCGAAGGGCGGCGGATCACCGGTGCCGATCCGGACCTGCTCGACCAGGAGGGCGTCGAGTTCGTGCTGATCGGCGCCGCCCACGACGTCGAGGAGGAGCTGGGTGTCCGGCTGGACACGGAGGCCGAGGACGCCGAGTCGGCGGAGATCTTCCACCGCCTGCGCATGCCGCGCGCGAAGCACCCCACGGAGCCACTGACGGAGGGCGAGTGGCGGTGAGCCGAGCCGTCGCTCACGCTCATCGACGGTGCGGCGGTTCCAGGACAGGTGTCCTGGCAGAGCTTCCGTCCGATTCCCCTTCCCCGGGCACGGGCAGCGGCTGCCGCCAACGCGTGGAGGTGTCGGCCTTCGGTGCGCTGCGGCGAAGCTCCCGGGCCATGGCCTTGCCTTCGCGATCGGTCCGCGCGACGACAGCGAGAAGGCGGAAGGGGGCGGACGGCCACAGTTCGACGCACACCACGGGTCTGCCCGGCCGCACCGCGACGAAGTCCTTCCCGCCCTGATGGCCGCGCCTGCCGAGGCACAGGACGCTGGGGATGCAGACGCCCCGCTCGTGGATGCCACGCAAGGCCCGCCACCAGTCCGGCTCGACGGTCACCCGCCGCACCGCCGCCAGCGGCACGCGCACGTCACCGCGGCGCACGGCCGCCTTCTCCCACCAGGCCAGCCGTACGGCCAGGTCATCACCCTTGACGAGCATGCGCGCCATCGTCGTACGCCTCCGCGGACAGCGACCGGGACTACGAGCACGTCCGACGAGCACGAGTGACCTCACCGGGAGGTACTCAAACACCATGGTCGTCACACGCCCACGGGCCAGGTCTGTTCCTCCAGCTTCCCCTCGCCCAAGGGGTGCAGCGGGGTGAGGGCATGGGTGCGGTCGAGATAGCAGAAGGCGTCGTAGCGTTGGGCCAGGACGGTCGGGACATAGTTGCCCGCACGTTCGAACTGCGGTCGGTAGACGACGCCGATGGCGCGGTGACCGTGCTCCTGGTGGAACCACTCGCCCAGCCCTGTGGACGGCGGCCGCTGCAACTGCACGTGCGGGAAGACGAACAGGGCCCGCTCCCCCGGGAGTGCCCGGTGCAGCAGTTCCTCCAGGCTTCCGGCGTGCGCGGGCGGCACCACCATGATCCGGGGCACCTCGCCCCACTCCTCCGCGGCGATGACGGTTCCGGAATACGAGCCGAAGCCGACGAGCACCACGCCCTTGCCCATGTGGCGTTCGCGTACCAGCTGACCGATGTTGACCTCGCCGATGTCGGCCATGTCCGTGGCGCGGGCGTCCCCGATGTGGGTGTTGTGTGCCCACACCACCGCCTTGGCGTCCGGACCGTGGTGCTCCATCAGCCGGTCCAGGGTGTCGGCCATGTGGTGGTCGCGGATGTTCCACGACTCGGGCCCGCTGGAGAGCATGGCCCGGTAGTAGCGTTCGGCGCCCGCCAGCACCTCCGCGTTCTGCCGTGCGTCGAACTCGGCGAGCGAGCCGTGGGCCGCTGCGGGCCGCGCCGCCCGCTGCCGCAACTCGCTGAGCAGGGACACCACTTGAGGTTCACAACCCTCGGGGGTAAAGCGGGTGGCCAGCGCATAGGACTGCGGGTCCTGGCCGTACGGCTCGAAACAGCGGTACGCCTCCAAGGCGTGCTCCACCCGGGCGGGGTCGTGCTCGCGCAGATGGTCGAGTACGGCGTGCAGCGACTCCCAGAGGCTGTAGACGTCGAGTCCGAAGAAGCCGACGCGCCGAGCGGGCGGCAGCTGTTCGTTGTGCCGGCGCAGCCACCGGGTGAAGGCGGCCACCTCGGTGTTGCCCCACATCCAGGTCGGCCAGTGCCTGAAGCCCGCCAGCACCTCGCAGGGATCCTCGGGCGCGCCGGGCGCGGCGACCGCCGCCCAGTGCACGGCCAGGCAGTCCGGCCAGTCGCCCTCCACCGCGACGAAGGAGAAGCCCTTCTCCTCGATCAGGCGGCGCGTCAGTACGTCCCGGACCTGGTAGTAGTCGGCGGTGCCGTGGGACGCCTCGCCCAGCAGCACATAGCGGGCATCGCCGATGCGGTCCAGCAGCGGGTCCAGCGACGCCTGATCGGTCAGGGGCAGGGCCTCGTCCCGGATGCGGACCTCGTCGGTGTCGGGCACGGCGTGCTTCCCTTCCGCAGGGTCCCACGTCGGGTCCCCACCGGTGCCGCGCCTGAAACGGGTACGTGAGGAGTCGCGCGCTAACTCACGGGCACCACGGCGACCGGGCAGCTCGCGTGGTGCAGTGCGGCGTGCACCACCGCGCCCAGCCGCAGCCCGAGCCTGGCCGCGGGCGGATGGCGCGGCAGTACCAGCAGCCTGGCACCGGCGGACGCCTCCACCAGCACGGCGGCAGGCGCTCCGACGACCAGTTCGGAGTCCGTGTGTACCCGCGGGTACTCGGCGACGGGCCGGGCCGCGTGGCTGAGCACCCGCGCGTGGGCCTTCCGTTCCGCGTCCGCCTCACTGACCTGCGGAATCATCCGGCCCGCGGCCATGGGAGGTGTCCATGCGTGGATCAGTCGCACGAGGGTCTGAAGCAGGTCTGCCTCGGCGAGAGCGAACCGTACGGCCGCCTCGTCCTGCTCGTCGCGAACGCCGACCACGATGTCGCCGTCGGCGGCTTTCTGCTCCGCGTGTCCGCGTACGACGACGACCGGGCAGGTGGCGTGGGCGGCCACCTTCAGGCTCACCGATCCCAGCAGCAGTCCGGTGAACCCGCCCTGCCCGCGCGTGCCGACCACCAGCAGGTCGGCGTCCTCGGCCGCGCCCAGGAGGGCCTCGGCCGGATGATCCCGGGCGAGGACGGTCTCCGTACGCAGTCCCGGATGAGCGGCGGCGAGCCGGGCCCGGGCGTCCTCCAACACGGTGGCCGCCGCGTCCAGGACCTGCTGATCGGCACCCTCGGAAACGAGTTCCAGCTCGGCCCCCGTGATGCCGTGGACGGCGTGGACCACCCTCAGCGTGCCGCCGCGCAGCTTGGCCTCGGCGGCGGCCCAGTCCGCGGCGAGCCAGCTGTGCGCGGTGTCGTCAACGCCGACGAGCACCGTGCCGGTGCGACCGCCATGCATCACCGTGCCTCCCATGGATCCTGCCCATTTCTACAGCCTTGCGCCGGCGTCATCAGCTCACGGCTCACGGCTCACGGCTCAGTGACCGTGCAGAGCCTCCAGTACGTCGTCGTCCGTGAGCTGCTCGAAGTCCTCGTACCACAGGCCGACGGCCCGGAAGGCGACCGGCTGGTGCAGGCAGATCACATCGTCGGCCTCGCCGCGCAGATCGTGCGCCGCCTCCGGAGAGCACACCGGCACGGCCAGCACCACGCGCTCGGGCGACTGACTACGTACCCAGCGCAGCGCGGCACGCGCGGTGACCCCGGTGGCCAGGCCGTCATCGACAACGATCACGGTACGGTCCTGGAGGTCTGGGGCGGGGCGGCCCTGCCGGTAACGCTCTTCGCGGCGGTGCAGCTCCTCCCGCTCACGGTCCACCACGTCCTCCAGGTCGCCGCTGCTCAGGCCCACTTGCTCCAGGGCCCGCTCGTCGAACAGCGGAGGATCGTCGCCCGCGATCGCACCCACGCCCAGCTCTTCCTGGAAGGGCGCCCCGATCTTGCGGGCCACCACCACATCGAGTGGGGCCTGCAGGGCCTGGGCCACCTCGCGGCCCACCGTGGTACCGCCGCGGGGCAGGGCCAGCACGACGGGGTGCGCCAGTGCTCCCTTCTCTTGCAGGAAGCGCAGCCGTTCGCCCAGATCCCGCCCGGCGTGCCGACGGTCACGGAACCGCATGGTGTGAACTCCTTCCGCTCTTGCAGCAAGCTCAGCCGGCCATGGCCTCTCGCTGCTCAGTGGCGCGTTCGACGTCGGGGCGTTCGAGGAGACCAAGAAGCCGTCCCTCTGGATCGGTGACCGGGACGGCTTCCGTGCCGGTGTGCGTCATACGGTCCAGCAGCTGCAGTACGGGCTGCCGCGTCCTCGTACGAGAGGAGGCCGAGGACCACTTGTTCGGTATCGACCACCACGCAACAGCGCCGGGCCGTCTCGTCCAGCACCGCCAGCACCTCGTCCAGCGGCTGGTCAGCGGCGAGCCAGTCGGCCTTGCCGAGGACGTAGTCGTAGACCTGCTCAAAGCCCAGTTGCTCCAGCCGGGCGGTGGCAAGGCGGAACGCCTCCAGCCGATCGAACAGTTGCGCCCGCATGGCCCACCTCCGTCAGGTCATTCGCTTCCCCGGCCAGTGGTACTGGTCAACAGCGCCCGGGTACCCAGGAGTGCCCGCCTCGTACACAGCGGCCCACCAGCCCAGAGCCGACGCACCGCACGTGACCGATGGAGGCGGTGCGGGAACGTGAAGGCGTGCTGCGCCGCAGCGCCCAAGGCGCAGGCCACCAGGCTGCGGCACATCGAGATCACCCAGTCCTGACCCCACCCCGGTGCGTGCCGCGAAGCCGTCGCACGGCAGCCCCCCCTCCGCTCGGCGTCGATGCGGTTTCGCACAGGTTGTGTCACGCATGCCGGCGTTCGCCGGTCCGCGCGGCCGCGTAACTCTGGTGCCGGGACGCCTGAGGCTGCACCGGATCGTGACCCCGGCCACCCTGACGGCCGGGCACCGCGGCGAGGCGGGCAGGCCGCGGGCACGAGCGGGTGGCACGACAGGTGAGGGAATCAACGCGCGCGCTCGCCGCCCAAGCCCGGAGTCGCGACGCCGGAGGATGTGGTGGCAGGCGGTACCAAGTCAGCGGCGATCATGACGTCCCGGTAGGCCACGTGTCCGGCGGGTAGAACTGACGCACCCAACGGCGGTAGTGGCCGATGGCGCTCTCCTCAGGGGCGAGCCGGGGGTTCGGCTCGTACCGCTTCCAGTTCCAGATCATGGCGTCCTGGCCCATCTGGTGGGCTATGGTCCGCACGAGCGCTTGCCCAGCCACCGCGGACCAGGACATGGAGGCGGCCTTCCGGAGCCGGGGGGAATCCGCGCGCGACGCGGCCTCTGTCATGGCGACTACACGCAAGTGCGTCTGCCATGGCCCGACCGGTGTCGCCGTAAGCAGTACCCCCAACGACATTCCGACCTGGTGCAGCGTCACCTCCCCCGAGGCCAGGCCAAGGCCGGACAGGGCCAGGCCCTGCTCCACCGTTATGGTCGCCAAGCGGACGGACAGCCTGATGGACGCACTGAAGGAAATGCGCAGCAACGGCCCTTCATCTACCGGCGGGGCCACTTCACGAAGGGAAACGTTGTGCACGATCGGCTGATGCTGGTAGTCGACGAAGCTCTCCATGACCTCCTGTGGGTGCGAGGCCAGGAGCGTGCTCCAGGAGGCGGCGGGCACGAACCTGTCATCAGGTATCTCTGAAGGCTCCCAGGCAGGCGGTGCGGCATCATGGCCGTGCCACACATAGATGATCTTGCCCCGCTCGCGCACGATGGACTGCGCTAACGTCGCCCGGGGCGGGGCTCCGCCTGGGACCTTGACGCAGGATCCCTCGACGTCGAAGGCGAAGCGGTGGAACGGGCACACCAGATTCTCGCCCTCGACTACCCCCCCGACGCCGAGGTGGGCGCCCAGGTGGGGGCAGTGGGCATCCACGACTCGCAGGACGCCGCCCCTGGTGCGGTAGAGGACAACATCGCGGCCCATGAAACGCCGGTTCACCACCGCGCCGGCCGGCACCTCACGGGACAGCGCCAGGCAGAACCATCCCGACGGGTACGGCAGCGGCACCCGGTCTCCCTCTCCCATGGCAAGGTCATTCCGCAACGGAACGGCGCCCGGCCGCACTCGACGTCGGAGCCTAGCCAGCGATTGCCTGTTCAAGGTCTTCCTCCTCGTCCCTATGCTCACGGCCGCCACCTGAGCGGCCACGGCGCCAGTAGCGACTTCGCTTCGGTCGGCCCCGGGCATCAGGCGGCCCATGATGTCCCGCCCGGTTATCCCGTGCAGGTCGGTGACCACAGACGACAACTTGATCGCCGACACGCGGCGCTCGCCACTAAGTAAGAGGATGCACAAGGTTTTTCGCTGGCGGGGTCTCATAATCGCCAAGGGATCGCCGTTCGCGAAACGCACCGCAGTTCTCGCCAAAATGAAGCCATGAGGTGTCTCGGTTCCCGGACGCACAATGCAACTGGAGAAAGGACTGCACCGCCGGCGAACCCACCACCGAACGCGCCTGCCTGATCACCAGTCTGGCGCCCGGACGACTCCAAGATCCATATCTGGCCACCTCCCGCGCATCATGTCCGGCCTACGCAACCTCTCCCTCGGCGTCCACCCTCAGGATCCCCGCACCAACATCGCCGCCGCACCACGCCACACCGCCCGCGACTACCACCGACCCCGGACAGCCCCGGCCTCACCGAATAAACCCCGCCAGAAAGCGATCACGCAAGAGACCCTGGGGTGGGACCTGTGTCCTATTGATGCCGAACAAGCCCCCTGACACGCTTTCCGACTATGGACGCAGTGAAGCCGGATATTCTCTACAACCCCCGCGATCCGAGAATGCACAGCGCCCCATACCCGTTTCACGCACGGCTTCGCAAGGCTGAACCGGTCCACCACATCCCCTTGAGGGCGGAGCACCGTGGCGGCTGGGAGAGCCCCGCGGTGAGCGACACCCGACGCTGGATGCTCATGCTGGACGGCCGGGCCCACCGGCGCATCCGCAGCTTGGTCAACCCGATGTTGAGCGCGGGCTCCATCCAGAAGACGCGCCCGCTCGTCGCCCGTATCACCACCACGGACGTCACCGTCAGCCAGAAGACCATCCCCTCCGGGTCGAAGCTGACGATCCTGCTCGACGCCGCCAACCGCCATCCGCGCCGGTACGACAACCCTGATTCCCTGGACGTGTCCCGCACCGACATCAAGCCGCTTGCCTTCGGCGACGGTCCGCACCACTGCATCGGCGCGCTCCTCGGGAAGCGGTCTCCTGACCTGGCCGGCCCTCCGGCCACGGACACAGCCCCGCACGTCTCTCCCGGCAGCGAGGAGCGGATCACCGCGGCCGAGCTCGCCGAGGCCTCCTTGCACTGCGCCCTGGTCACGTCCCTGTCGCGAGCATGCGGATGATCTGACCGCCGCGAAAGGCGCTCAATTGTGTCGCATCAATAAAACACTCAACTTGACGCACCTGGGAGGATTGCATGCGCAACGTGCTTGCACGCAAGAGGACCACCGCAAATCCCAGCGAGACCGTTCCTTTGGCGCCTGGAGGCCTCCCGGTCGTGGGTCATGCGGTGAAGGCGCTCCGTGATCCAAGGAAATTCCTGCGTTCGCTGCCCGCGCACGGCGACATGATCCGCGTCAACGTCGGCCCGCTCAAGGCGGTGATGGTCTGTGACCCGGAGCTGACCTCACAGATACTTCTCAACGATCGCACCTACGACAAGGGAGGTCTGCTGTTCGACAAGGCCAGGGAGGTATTCGGCGACGGTCTCGTGACCTGCCCGCATGCCATGCACCGACGGGAGCGCCGGCTGGTTCAGCCCGCGTTCCACCGCAGCCGACTTTCCGGCTACGCCCAGGTTATGACCGAGGGGACAACCCTGCTGACCAGCCGGTGGCGTGATGGTCAGGTCCTGGACATGCCGGCGGAAATGCTCAGCCTGACGATGCATAACATGCTGCAGGCGATGCTCGGCGGGACGCTGCCCCCAGAGGACATGCGTCAGTTGGTCAACGACGCCATCGTGGTGCAACACGCGACGTACCGGCAGACATTCACGCCAGCGGTGCTGAACCGGATTCCGACCCCCGGCAACCGGCGCTATCAGCGGGCTGTGGCCGGGCTCCACAACACCGTGACCGACATTATCGCCAAGGCCCAGGTGGACACGGCGGACCATGGGGATCTGCTATCGGCGCTCCTGACAGCAAGCGATCCAGGCAACCCCGATGACCCGGCCGACGGCTGCCCGAGGGAGCGTCTGAGCAGCGCCGAACTCCGCAACGAGATCCTGACCTTCCTGGTGGCGGGTTCGGAGACAACAGCGCATGCCTTGTCATGGGCGCTGTACCTCGTCGCCTGCAATCCGGACATCCAGGAGCGGCTGTGGGCCGAGACCGATCGCGTCCTGGACGGCAGGCCGGTTTCCCACGACCACCTGCCCGACCTGAAAATCGCCAACCAGATCATCACCGAGACGCTGCGGCTGTATCCGCCGGCTGGGATGATATGGACCAGGCTCGTCACAGCGAACACCCGCCTGGGCGGCTATGACATCCCGGCCGGGACGACCATCGCGTACAGCCCTTACGCTCTGCACCGCCTGGCACGCTACTATCCGGACCCTGACGTCTTCGATCCCGACCGTTGGGATGCCGAGAAGCAGCATTCAGCACCGCGCAATAACGCCTACCTCACCTTCGGCGGCGGTGCACGCAAATGCATCGGCGACCAGTTCGCCGTCATTGAGGCTGCGCTCACGCTTACGGACATCGCCTCTCGCTGGCGCCTGGAACCCATTCCCGGACAGAAATATCCGGCTATCACTACCTCAATGGGCCCACGTGATCTCAAGATGCGCCTGAGTGCCAGGACCGCACCAGAGCGCACATCATAGCGCGAGCGCACGAATCCATCTGGGATGGTGAGGCAGGTCCTGCCGCCCAGGAAGGCCGGCAAGCCGATTGCACAGGTCGCCCGTGCCCTGGAGTGAGGAAGCCTCCAGGGTTTCCGGGGACTACCGACCCCGCGTAAACAACTACAGGATCCCCTGCCCGAAAACGCAAGCGGTCACGCATATGAAAAACGCGAGCGGTCACGCGTGTGGAAAAAATATGTGAAAGGCAGGCGCAGCGATGGTGAGTCAGGAGCGAGGCGGCATGAGTGGTGCGAGCACTGCCCAGGGGTCGGGGGAGCCTGTTGCGGTGATTGGGGTGGGGCTCCGTCTCCCCGGGGGGATCACAACGCTGGGCGGGTTGTGGGATGCCTTGGCCGCCGGCCAGGATCTTGTGACGTCGGTACCCGGCGACCGGTTCAGTACCGATGATTTCGTCGTCAGTGATGGTGAGGTGCGAGCGGGGAAGGCGTATACCGGGGCGGCCGGGATTTTCGGGGACGTGTGGGGGTTCGACCCGGAGTATTTTGGTATTTCGCCGAAGGAGGCAGGCCAGATCGATCCGCAGCAACGGCTGCTGCTGGAGTGCGCGGTGGAGGCCTTCGATGACGGGGGCGTGGATCCGCGGCTGCTGGCGGGTTCGGACGTGGCGGTCGTGATGGGGCTGACCGTTCAGGACTACTGGGGTCTGCTGCTGCGACGTCCCGGGGTGATGAATTCGTTCGCCCCCACCGGTACGGGGGCGTTCAGTGCGGCGAACCGCCTGTCGTACCTTTTTGATTTCCATGGGCCGTCCCACACGGTGGACACGGCGTGTTCGTCGTCCTTGACGGCACTGCATCTGGCGGCTGAGACGGTCCGTTCGGGCCGTTGTGAGGTTGCGTTGGCCGGCGGGGTGAATCTGGTGCTCGGCCCGGGCGGGCACGTCATCTCCAGCCAGGCGTCGATGCTCTCCCCGACGGGGCGTTGTCACTCGTTCTCGCAGGACGGCGATGGCTTCGTCCGGTCGGAGGGCGCGGGGGTGGTGCTCTTGAAGACATTGAGCCGTGCTGTAGCCGATGGTGACCGGGTGCACGCGGTGATCAGGGCTTCGGTGGTCAATGCCGACGGGCGGACTCTGGGGATGTCCATGCCGGGTGCCGATGCGCAGGCGGCGATGTTGGAGCGTGCGTACGCCGAGGCGGGTGTGCGCGCTGACCAGGTGTCGTACGTGGAGGCTCACGGGACGGGGACGGCGGCGGGCGACCCGGCGGAATGCGAGGCTTTGGGGCGGATTCTGGGGCGGCGGCGCGAGGGGAAGGCGTTGCCGATCGGGTCGGTGAAGTCGAATCTGGGGCACCTGGAAGCGGCGGCCGGCATGGCGGGCCTGTTCAAGGCCATGCTGGTCCTGCGCGAGCAGCGGGTGCCCGCTACGTTGCATGCGCAACCGTTGAACCGGGCGATCGATTTCGGTGGGCTGGGGCTGGACCCGGTGACGGCGATGCAGCCGCTGGACGGTGGGGCCGGCGCGCGGCGTATTGCCGGGGTCAATTCGTTCGGTATCGGCGGCGCGAACGCGCACGTGGTCCTGGAGCTGCCGGATGCGCCGCCGGCCCCCGGCGTCATCGGGAACGATGCTGCGGGGACCGAGGACAGGCGGCCGGGTGTGGCTGTGCCGGTGGTGGTCACCGGCCGGTCGGAGGCGGCGTTGCGGGAGTCGGCGCTGGCGATGGCCGCCCACCTGGAAGGCATTGACGATTCCGCCCTGGTGGATGTCGGGTTCACCACGGTGCGGCGCCGCGAGCGCCGTGAGTTGTGCACGGTCGTGCTGGCCTCCAGCGGCGCAGCGGCCGCACAAGCACTGCGGGAGATGGCGGAAAAGGGCGCGTCGGACGAGGCGGCATCGGCCGTCAGCATGGCCCGGGGACGTGTCGGGTTCGTTTTCAGCGGGAACGGCACGCAGTGGCCCCGGATGGGCGCGGAGTTGCTGGGGCACGACGCTGCCTTCACCGCCGAGGTTCAGGCTGTCAGCCGCGAACTGGAACCGCTGCTGGGCTGGTCGGTCGAGGCGGAAATGGCGGCGCCGGACACCGGACGGTGGGCGCTGACAGAAGTGGCGCAGCCGATGCTGTTCGCCCTGCAAGCCGGATTGTTCATGTCGCTGCGCGAGCGGGGGGTGCGACCGCACGGGGTCTGCGGTCATAGCGTCGGTGAGGTCGCGGCCGCCTACTGCGCCGGAGTTCTGGATCGTCCCCAGGCATGTCGCGTGATCGCACACCGTAGCCTCGCGCAGGCGCCCACCTTCGGGGCCGGGCGGATGGCGGCGTTGGCACTGTCGCCTGCGCAGGCTCAGCGGTTGCTCGATGAGATGGGGGCGGGCGACCGCGTGGTGATCGCGGCTGTGAACTCCGGCAACGACGTCACCCTGGCCGGGGACAGCCAAACCTTGGAGGCTGTTGAGGAAAGCTGTGTTCGCGACGGTGTGTCCTTTCGGTTCCTGCGCCTGGACTACCCCTTCCACAGCCCGGCCATGGATGCTGTCCGCGGCCCGCTGCTGGACGGCCTCGGAGAGCTTGAGGCTGGTCAGGGCGGGATCCCGCTGGTCTCCACCGTCACCGGCCGCGCGGTCGCAGATCACGAGATGGACGCCGACTACTGGTGGCGCAACGTGCGTGAACCGGTCCAGTTCGCCGCGGCGGTTGCGGCGCTCGTCGGTGAGGAGCATGGCTGTGACGTTCTGGTCGAAGTCGGCCCTCACCCGGCGCTCAGCGGCTACCTGCGCCGCATCGCCGTCGATGAGGAAGCGCTGGTGGAGGTGGCGTCGACGCTGACCCGGATCAGCGCCGGCCCAAAGGCGCTGAGCGGCACCGTGCTGCGCGCGGCCGCGGCTGGGGCGCAGCTGGACTGGGACCGGTTCTTCCCCCAGGGCGGTCGCGTCGTGGACGTCCCGGCCTACTCGTGGCAACGCCGGCGCTACCAGTTGGGAGACCCCTCGTGGTGGTCCGACCACGAGATTGCGCCGGCGCCGCAGCCGGCTGCGTCCAATCCGCTGCTGGGCCGGCGCCTGCTTGCCGCCGACCCGACGTGGGGGCGGGAGCAGAGCGCGGCCTGGATCGCTGATCACAAGGTCGGCGACGCTGTCGTCATGCCTGGCACGGCCTTTCTCGACATGGCGCTGTCGGCGGCCCGCGAGGTGCACGGCGGACCCGTGGAATTGCTCGACATATCCCTGGCCAGGTCGCTGGTCCTGCCCAGCGATCCCGGATCGGCTCCGGTACGCACCACCACCACCGTCCGTCCCGATGGAACCTTCGTCGTCGCCGGGCACACTGGTGAGGACATTGAGGCCGCCCAGCACGTGAACGGGCGGTGGCGCGGCTTGGCCGATGTCAGGCCTGCTCCGGTGGACGTGGCTGGTCTCGCCCGCCGCATCAGCGAACCCGTGGACATGTCCGACCACTACGGGGCCTGCGCCGCGGTATCGCTCAACTACGGGCCGGCATTCCGTTCGCTGGCATCGCTGGCCGTCCAGGACAGCGAAGGGCTGGCGAGGCTTCACACAGATCAGTTCGCCGGCACTGGCACCGAGCATCAGGCCCGTGTCGTTCTTCTCGACGGCTGCCTCCAAGCGATGCTGCCGCTGTCCGCTTGCGTCGTCTCCGGCTCCGCGCAACCTTACGTTCCCCACCTCCCGGTGGCTGTGGGGAGCGTCCGCGCCTGGGGTCCCCTGCCCGCCACCGTCATGGCGTACATGCGGCTGACGTCCGTTCTCGAGACCGGGCTCATGTGCGACATCACCGTCTGTGACACCGACGGAACAGTCCTGCTCGACCTGGGGGACGTATACGCGCGGCGCATCGAGAACAGCGGTTCTCCCGCGCCCCGGGTCTACAACGAAGTGCTCAGGGCACGCCCGCGGATGACCGCGCTGCCCGGCACCCCCTGTCCGCTCCCTGCGCCTTCACGCGTCATCGATGCTTGCGGCCCGGTCGTCACCCGGCTCGACGACGCGTTCCGGGACCATGGCTATGGCGGCCACATGGAACGGTCTCGGGAGCTGAGCGCGCACTACATGGCGGCTGCGGTCAACAGCATCCTGGGCTCCGCGGCGGCACGAGGCGCGATCAAGGTCGCCGGACCGGTCGGTGGACAGGTCTTCAGCCTCGATGACCTGAGGAGTGCCGGCCTCAGGGAGAGCCTGTGCCCGTTGGTGGAGATGATGTTGGGGATCGCTGTCCGGTACGGGCTGCTGACCGCTCGTGCCGACGGGGGCTGGTGCCAGAGCGGCACACCGGTGCCTGAGGAGCTCTTGCAGGACAGGTTGAAGGAATTCCCCGAGCTCATCGTGATGTGGCAGGCCGCTGCGTGGGTCGGGCGCAGCCTGCCCAGCGTCCTCACTGGTGAGGTGGAGGGGTTGGAGGTGCTGTTCGGCGAATCCGGTCCGATCGCGGCGCAGGTGTACAACCACGATCCAGGGCTCACGTACCTGTCCGATACCGCCGTGGCATATATCCGCGCCGTCCTGGCCGACTGGCCGGCCGACCGGCCATTGCGGATTCTGGAGATCGGCGCCGGCACCGGGGGCTTCACCGCTCGCATCCTGCCCCACCTGCCGCCGGAGCGCACGCATTACGTGTACACCGACGTCTCCTCGGCGTTCTTCCCCAAGGCCGAGGCGCGCTTCGCCGCCTTCAACTTCCTGGAGTACCGCGCTCTCGACCTGGGCGTCGACCCGCTCGACCAGGGGTTCGTGGCGGGCTCCTTCGACCTCGTCATCGCGAGCAACGCCCTGCACACGACCACCGACATCACCCGGGGCATGCGCCACGCCGCCACGCTGCTGGACGACAACGGCCAGCTCGTCGCCCTCGAGATGCACAGCAACGCCTACGTGGCGACCCTGTTCGGCATCCTGGACTCCTTCTGGGACTCCACCGACACCGAACTGCGGCCGGCCGGCGCGGCGCTGACCCGCGATCAGTGGGCGCCGGTGCTGGAGCAGGCGGGCTTCTCCACCAGCGCGTTCCTGAGCGCGCAGCCGGACGTGGAGGGCGTTCCCGCCTCGGTGATCGCGGCGGTTCGCGCCACGGGCGCCGAACCCGCCGGCGAGCAGTGGGAGCAGGAGGCGGACGTCGCGACCTCCCCGTGCCTGCTGATCACCGAGAACGGGAACGGCTCGGCCGAGGGCCTGGGCGCCCTCGTGGCAACCGCCCTGACCGCCACGGGAGCCCGCGAGGTGGCGGTCTCGGCCTTCCAGCCGCAGACGGACTGGGCGGCCCTGCTGCCGGCCGCCGGGCCGGTCGACGTCGTGCTGATCGCCGACGACACCGAGCCGGCGACGGCCGAGCAGATCACCGCGCGGGTCGCCCGGACCTGTGCGGAGCTGAGCGCCCTGGCCGGCGCCTGCGCGCAGGCCGGCGGTGACCTCCAGCCCACCCTGTGGCTGGTCGCGTCGACGACCGCCGACAGCCTGGACGCCCCGATGACACATACTGGCGCAGCCCTATGGGGCGCTACCCGCACTCTGGCCAACGAACAACCGCTGCTGACCGTCCGCAAGATCCGTGTCGTCAGCGGGAACGCGGGGTCGGCACGGCAGGCGGCCGGCCGCGTCGCGTACGAGATCACCCATCCCGATGCCGAAGACGAATGCGTGATCACTCCTCATGGGCGCTTCGCTGTGCGGGTGCAGGCGCTGCCAGAAACCCGGCAGACACGCGCCCACGGCGCCACCGCGCACTTTGCGCTAGCCGTCCACGGCGAAGCAGGCGCCCCCCACAGGCTTGTCTGGCAGGACAGCAGCATCCCCGACCCAGGGCCGGGTGAGATCACCGTCCGCGTGCAGGCCGCGGCCCTCAACGGCCGTGACGCTCTCTTCGCCACGGGGCGCCTGCTCCCGCCCCGTGGCGCACGTCCGGGCGACGTCCACCTCGGCTGCGAAGGCGCGGGGATCGTGACCGCGGTCGGAGACGACGTCACCGGCATCCGCCCAGGAGACCGGGTTGCCGGGATCACCCAAGGCGGCTGGCTGGCCTCGCACATCAACCTGCGTGCCGACCGGGTGGTGAAGCTCCCCGAGCAGGTCACCTTCGCCGCAGCGGCAACCTTTCTCATAGCCCAGCTGACCACGCACCATGTCCTGGGACACCTGGCCGGTGTGGGTCCTGACGACAGCGTTCTCATCCTGGGCGGAGCTGACGGGACAGGGCTGGCGGCGATAGATTTCGCCCGGCTCGCCGGGAGCCGCGTCATCGTCGGCGCCCCCACGCCGGCTCTGCGCGCCTTGCTGCATCTTCCGGGGGTCGACCATGTGGTGGACTCGGGTGCTCCCGGCTTCGCCGAGGAGGTCCGGCACGTTACCCAAGGCGGCGTCGACGTCATCCTCAACCTCAGCTCCATCACGGCGGACCTGCGCCGGCGTGCGCTGGACCTCCTGGCGCCGGGGGGGCACTTCTTCGACGTCGAACCGCTCGTCGCGCCGTCATCGACGCCGCTGCACATGCCGCCCCTGGACCGCGACGCCACCATGCACGCCATCGATGTCGTCGGCTGGTTCGAGGAACCCTCACTCACGGTGGATCGCTGCCTGCGCGACCTGCAGAAGGTGATCGACAGCGGCGAATGCCGCCCATTGCCCCACACGGTCTACCCTGCCGACAAGATTCACGAAGCCATGGACGGCCTCCTGGCTGGTCAGGGGGCCGGGAAGACTGTCGTCGCCCTCGACGACGGGGTCCTCCTCGATCGCGCCCCCGAGCCGCCAGTGCTGGATCCCGCGGCAACCTATCTGGTCGTCGGCGGCCTTGACGGCTTCGGAGCCGAGACCGCCCGGCACCTGGTCCGCCGGGGAGCGCGTCACCTCACGCTCGTCAGCCGACGTGGCCTCGCACGCAACCAAGACGCCGTCGCCCTGGTCAGCAGCTTGAACGACCAGGGAGTCCAGGTGGACGCGCGCGCTGTCGACATCTCCGACCCGAAAACCGTCGACCAGCTCTTCCGCGACCTCGACGCAAGCGGACGCCGGCTCGCCGGGGTGATCCACGCTGCCATGGTCCTCGATGACGACGAGATCACCGACCTGTCCGTCGAGCGGTACCTCACCGTCCTGAACCCCAAACTCACCGGAGCGCTTCTCCTCGACTCCCACACCCGCCATCGCGACCTCGATTTCTTCGCCCTGTACTCATCCTTCGCTGCGTTGCTCGGCAACAGGAGGCAAGCCTCGTATTGCGCCGCCAGCCTTACCTTGGAAAACATCGCGCGCCGGCGCGAGCGCGACGGCCTGCCCGCCTCCGTCCTGCAGTTGGGCGCCATCTCCGACGTCGGATACGTGCTCCGCACCGGAATCACCTCAGTGATGAGCGATTACGGGATCCTTCCCATGACCTCGTCCCAGGCACTGGACCGCTTCGACATGCTGCTTCACCACCCGGACACCACGGTCACCGCGGTCGTCGCTGAATCCCGGGGCCGTGAGCAAGCGCTCATGGCCTTCCTCCCCGCTGTTACCGCACCCCGTACCGCCACGCTGGTCCACACACCGGATACCGGCGCTGACGACAGCCTCTTGCCGCGCCTGCGGGCCGCTGCCACCGCGGAGGAAGCCCGCCCGGTACTGCTTGACGCCCTCACCTCCTGGCTGGCCTCCGGTCTCCACACCACACCCGATCGCGTCGACGTCAGCCGCCGCATCGACCAACTCGGCGCCGACTCCCTCACCGCCACCGAACTCATCGGCCACATTCGCCGCCACACCGGTTGCGCGATCCCCGCCCCCGAAGTCATGACCGCACCTCTCACCAGCATCGCCGCCACCGTCCTCCACCACCTACGCCCCGAGAGCCAGTCCTGACAAAGCCAATAGCTGAACCGCATGCCAGTTGTCCAGAAAACGGATTCGGCAGTGAGGCAGGCCGAATCCGCTTTCTGGATAATCAGGCGGGAACAGCTCCTACTCCTAGTGGCTACGAACGGGCAGATATCCCGGGAGAGAACAGATGCCGCTCACGACAGCCCTCGCTTTTCCGCCGTTCAGCAACCCTTACCCTCCGGGGATCCTGCGCACGCTGGCTCACACGAACGCGAGCGTGGCCGATGCCCTTGAGATAACAGACCAGAAGCTCGCGGAAATCGGCCAGCCACCCGTAACACGCAGACTCACCACCACAGATTCTGGGCCGGCCCCCAGCCTGGAAACGGAATACGTCCATAACCTGGTCGCGGCAACGCTCGTCCCGTACTCCGTATATGCGTCACTCGATCTGAAAGTTCAGCCAGCTATCCTTCTCGGACATGGCGCAGGCTTCAATGTCGGGAGCGTAATCACGGACCTCATGTCCATGGCAGAAACAATCGATGTTCTCCTCACGGGATTCTTCGAAGCCAAGAGAATTTCACTGCGGGGTGGAATGCTTGCCCTCGCCGTCAATCAGCGGACCGCTGGGGCGATGTGTCGGCAGATCTCGGAGGACGGCCTCCACGTCGGCATGATCAATACCCCGAATCAAACGGTTGTGTGCGGCCGATTCGACGACCTGGACCTACTGGAGAGTCACGCAGAACGCAAAGGAATCCCCTGTAGGCGTCTCGCTGCCATCCTCCCCATCCACACCCCTCTGTTTAGGCCGGCAGCCCTCCAGGCGATCCTCCGGCAAAAAGAGCGAACCGTGGAGCCCGTACTGCCTCCTCTGTACTTCACTACCGAATGCCGGCCCATCATCGAATCTGACACAGTCAGAAACGCGTCACTCGCCATCTGGACCAAACCCGCGAACCTCATCGAATCCATCGCGGACCTTCAAGAGAGCTTCGGTATCAACCACTTCATCGAAGTCAACACCACCCCGACACTCGCACCAATGATCATCCAAAACGCGCACCCGGGCACACGAGTCGACGGCCCGCCACCCGGCATAACGGATGCTGCAGACGTACTCCCATTCCTCAACGGCGCTTACTGACCTCGCCTTTGAGATTGCCGCCTCGTCGCGTTCCAGCGCGCGGCGGACGGGCACCTGGCAGCTCCATCCGTGCGTCCAGCCCTGGTCCTCGCCGTCGAAGCCGTGTGCCAGCGGGCCCCGCTCCGGCTCCGCCTCCAGCCGCACGGCCTCCCGTTCCCCTGCTCAGCAGGCGTCAGCCCGGTCATGATCACAGCAGCGTCGCGAAGGCCCCTATCGGGACACGCCTACCGGTCCGGCGGCAGCAAGCAGCGCCTCGGGCAGGGTCGACAGTTCAGCACGCAGGGCACGAGGCCAGTCGCGTCGCGGGTCGGACCACCGCCCGAGGCGACACCCGATCGTCCTCACAGTCGCGTCGGGTGGGCGCAGGGTTCCACGGCTCCGGTGGTAGGCGAGTGCTCGTCGGGGTGGGGCGTTGTGGCTGTTCAGCCAGGGTTCGGTAGGCCTGGAGCCGTTCGAGGGCACTGATGATCAGGTGGATCCAGGGACAGTGGCGGGCCAGGCACAGGAAGCGGCGGCGGCCTGTGGTTGCGGGCCGGGTGGAGGCGTTTGGGTTCCCAGCGGCGGGTGTCGCCGGTCAGGGCGAGCATCGGCATCCAGGCGAGCAGGTCGAGGGCGAGCTGGACGATCTCGAGCCAGATCTGGTTCTGGACGCCGTCGGGGCGAGGCAGGTTGCGCAGGCCGGTGTCGCGGGCGGCGCGCATGCGGCCCTCGGCGCGAGCGCGCCTGCGGTGCCGCAGCTCCAGGACTGCGATCGGGGTACCGGTGGTGTTGGTGGCGAAGCAGGTCGGCCACATGCCCTTCGGCCTGCCGGTGAGGACATCGCCGGCGAGTTCGGCGCGCTCGCGCAGCGGACTTCCGGTACCTGGTCCGCGACCGGGCCGGGCAGTTCATCGCGGACCTGCCCCCCAGAACCGACGCCGCACGTGTGACGTGCCTCACCACCGCAACGGCTACGAAGCAACGAGCTGCTGTATTTCCACAGTTGATAGCCTAGGGCTATCAAGAGCAGTCCGATTCCTGGATTGGATGGCGGCTTGCTCCGGGAAATATGATCCTGTACATGACCACCCAACCTGCGTTAACGGCCCTGCCGCGTCCGGCTCCCCGGCAGGTGAGGGTGCCGTTCCTGGCCTTCGGAATGCTGCTGTTCGACCACATCACGACCGGGACCAGCCGATGAGCACTACCCGGGAGCACTCCAAGGCGCAACTGCTGGTCCCCTCCCTGATGTTCATCGCTCTGGTCGTGGCGGCAGTCGCCAGCCTCGGGGCGCCGCTCATCACCAGCGTGGCGACCACGTTCCACGTCTCACTCGACAGCGCGCAGTGGACGCTGACCATCGCGCTGCTGAGCGGCGCGGTCGCTACGCCCGTCCTCGGCAGGCTCGGAGCCGGCCCACACCGACGAGCCACGATTCTCGTCACGCTGGCGGTCGTCGTCGCCGGCAGTGCGCTCACCGTGCTACCGCTGCCGTTCGCGTGGCTGCTCGTCGGTAGGGCCGCACAGGGCGTCGGGCTCGGTCTGACGGCGCTGATGATGGGCGTGGCCCGCGACCATCTCCCCGAGGAACGCAGCGCGGCCACCATCGCCCTGATCTCGGTGGTCTCCATCATCGGGGTCGGTGTCGGCTACCCCCTCGCCGGCCTGCTCGCCGAGTTCGGCGGGGTGCGCGCCGCCTATGGCCTCGGTCTGTTCGTCACCACTATTGCCTTCCTGGCCGCCTGGCTCTCCATGCCCAGAGCCCCCGAAGGCCGCTCCGCCCACGTGGACATAACGGGCGCGCTCCTCTTGGCGAGTGGACTGTTCCTCGTCCTGTTCCTTGCCGGCCAGAGGAGCCTGTGGAGCCATCACCTCACCGTGGCGGTGGTCCTCGCCATCGTTGCCGTGCTCTTGCTCTGCGTCTGGGCCGTCTCCGGGCTGCGCGGTAAGACGCCCCTGGTCGATCTCCGGGCGTTACGGCACCCGGCGGTTGCCGGAGCGAATGTCGCCATGTTCGTCGGTGCGATCGGCATGTACATCCTGCTCACGCTCATCACCCGGTACGCGCAGACGCCGCACAGCGCCGGCTACGGCTACGGGCTCACCACCTTCGTCGCCGGGCTGGTCCTCATCCCGTTCTCGGTGCTGGGATTCGTTGCCGGCAAGCTCACGCCTCGGCTGCTCGAACGGATCGACGCCTCCTGGCTCTTGGCCGGCAGCGCTGTCGTTATCGGTGGCGGGTTCGTCCTCTTTGCCGCGGCCCGGTCGAACCTGGCCGAGCTGTTCGTAGCAATGAGTGTGCTGGGCTTCGGTGTTGGCAGCTTCTCGGCCGCTATGCCCGGCGTCATCCTGGCCGCCACCCCCAAAAGCGAGACGTCCAGTGCCATGAGCTTCAACTACGTCGTGCGCAGCGTCGGGTACTCGCTCGGCAGTGCCATCGGTGGCCTGGTCCTCGACGCCGGCACCGACATCGGCCATATCTTCCCGAACGACAGCGCCTACACCACGGCAGCGTTGGTCGGCATCGCCGCGATGGCGATCACGACGATGACCAGCCTTGTCCTGACCCGCCAACGCTCGCCCGAGGCCGAACCGACCGTCCCCCCAGCCGGCGCACCGAGCCGGAGCCGGTCGAACCCATGACCCGCTCGCCGGAAGGCGCCAGCACGCGTAACTGATCGTTGCAGCAGGGAGACGTCCTGGTCGGTGACCTCAGTGAGCATGGCTGCGATCAGCCGTTCTTCCTGGCGCGCTTCGCCCCGGAGCCGGGCTGGCCTGTCTGGACCCTCGGTGGGCGGGAGGCCGTCCCCGCCTACTCAACCGTGACGACGAGGACTTCGTCCTCCAGACGGCCACCACCCGCCCTGCCAAGCTCGGCCGGCCCTTCACCCGCTGGTCACTGCGCATCCCCGGCCCGCCTCGAGCGGGCACGAAGGGTACACGGCATCACTCAGCTCGGCCCGATCGCCGCCGACCACAGCAGCCAGGCCTGGACCGGCTCGACCGGCAGACCGAGCAGCGGCAGCGCCGATACGCCATCCGCGCCGGCATCGAGGCCACCCTCGCGCAGAACGTCCGAGGGCACGGCCTGCGAGGCTCCCGCTACCGCGGCCTGGCCCGCACCCGCGTCCAGCACATCCTGAGAGTTTCCGGTCGGTAGACCGTGACCATCAGTTCCTGCCCCAGGACGCTACCCCGCGCCCATCGATGCCTGGCCTGCTCCCGCGACCCCCCTCACTTCAGCGTGTACCCGACTGTGACCGCCGTTCCTGCGGGCCAGCACGGAGCCGAGGATCTCCCCGGCCCGTACGGCCGTGTTGGACAGCAGCGACGAGGTGATGCCGTGCGAGTGCTCTGTGGCCCCGCACAGATAGACCCCGGCCTCCACGCGGGCGTCGGCGGCGACCCGATAGTCGCGTTCGACCCGGGGCAGCCCCGCCTCGTCACGGTGCAGGGCAGCGCCGACCTGACCGAGCAGAGCGAACGGGTCGGCCGGACGGTAGCCGGTGGCGCAAATCAGCAGATGGGCCCGGAGCGTGGTGGTGCGCCCCGTGGGCAGATGCCGGACAGTCACGTCGACGCCATCGGTGGTCTCGGCCACGGAGTCCACCGCCGACACGTTGTGGAAGTGCAGCCGCGCCCTGCCGGTGAGGCGCTCGTCATACGTACGCCTGTACAGCTCCTCTATGAGGTCGACGTCGACGACCGAATAGTTGGTGTTGGCGTGGTAGTCGAGGAGCGTGTCCCGGACTGTCTGCGGAGCCTGGTGGAAGGCGTCCACGGTCGCCGGGTCGAAGATCCGGTTGGCGAATGGACTGTCGTCGGCCTGGCTGTAGCCGAACCGGGAGAACACCGCGTGCACCTCGGCCGCCGGATAGCTGCGGTGCAGATGGTCGACCACCTCGGCGGCGCTCTGTCCAGCGCCCAGCACGACGAACCGCCGAAACCCATCGGCGCCGAGGCCACGCAGGTCGTCCAGGGTGGTCGAGCTGTGCCGCACCCTGGCGCCGTGGGGCAACCCGTCCGGCATCCGGGGCTCCAGACCGGGCGCGACGACGATGTTGCGTGCCCGGTGCACGACCTGCGCGCCGCTGGTGAGGTCACGGGCGACGACCTCGACATGGGTGACGACCCCGCCCTCGGTGACCGGCCGGGCCGTGACCACCTCGTGGCCGTAGTCGACCAGGTGCTCCAGTCGACGCGCGCACCAGGTGAGGTAGTCGTGGAACTCCACCCGGGACGGGTAGAAACACTTGTGGTTGATGAAGTCGATCAGCCGGCCCTGGTCGTGCAGATAGGGCACGAAGCCGAACCGGCTCACCGGGTTGCGCGGCGTCGCAAGGTCCTTGAGGAAGGCGACCTGCATGGTGGCACCCTCGATGAGCATGCCGCGGTGCCAGCCGAAGGCCGGCTTGCGCTCCAGGAACCGCGCGGTGACCGGCGGGTCGGCGCTCTCCTCGTTGTGTTCCTGCACGGCGATCGCCAGGGCGAGGGCGGACGGGCCGAACCCCACTCCCAGCACGTCGAGGATCTCGGTCTCCATGCGCTGTGCCTCCACTTGTGCCGCCGCTCGTCGGGGTGCTGCCGCGTGCCTCTGTGTCGCCGTCTCCATGAGGACCCCTTCAGGTCGTCAGCAGCATGCTGACGTCGAGGGCCGGGGCGCTGTGGGTGAGCGTGCCGACCGAGATGAGGTCGACGCCCGTCTCGG
Organism: Streptomyces sp. NPDC050619; assembly: GCF_040654815.1. NCBI lineage: Bacteria > Bacillati > Actinomycetota > Actinomycetes > Kitasatosporales > Streptomycetaceae > Streptomyces > Streptomyces sp. NPDC050619. The sequence goes on from NZ_JBFAIR010000025.1 coordinate 79,870, forward strand.
CGACGGTCCGCACCCGGTCCAGGGAGACGGTGCCGGAGGCTTCGAGCAGCACGCCGGCGGCACCGGCGGTCGCCGCCCGCGCCGCGACGACCCGCTCCATCCACCGTGGTGCCATGTTGTCCAGCATGATCCAGGAGGCGCGGCAGCGAAGCGCCTCCTCGGCCTCCTCGACCGTCTCCACCTCCACCTCGACAGGCACCTCCCGGCCCGCCGCCGCCATCCCCTCACGTACGGCGGCGACCGCGGCGCTCACCCCGCCGGCCGCAGCGATGTGGTTCTCCTTGAGCAGCACCATCGCTGAGAGGTGCTGGCGATGGTTGTGCCCGCCTCCCGCCGTCACCGCGTACTTGTCCAGGGCGCGCAGGCCCGGGGCGGTCTTGCGGGTGTCGAGTATGCGCACCGGCAGGCCTCGCACCTCCTCGACGTAGCGCCGGGTCGACGTGGCAATGCCGGAGAGGCGTTGCAGGAAGTTCAGGGCCGTGCGCTCGCCGGTGATCAGGCTCCGCGCGCTGCCGTGGAGGGTCAGCAGCACCTCGCCGGGAGCCACCGCGGCACCGTCCGCCACTTGCGCCTTTACCTCCACCTCGGGGTCGACGCGTTCGAACACCGCCTCGACCACCGCCAAACCCGCCACCACCCCCGGCTGCCGGGTGACGATCTCGGCCTGGGCCCTCAGCCTTTCCGGCACGCTCCACCGGGTGGTGATGTCCTCGGTGGCCTCGTCCTCCGCAAGAGCGGATCCGACGGCCCGTTCCACGGCCGCCCTGTCCACAGCTGCCCACCGGGCCGCAGCCCGTTCCACCGCTGCGCGGTGCTCCGTGTCCTGCGTCACTCCGATCACCGACGCGCCGTTCACCGTTGCGGGCTGGAGCTGCCGAACCGGGCCGGGTCGAAGGCCGAAATGTCGTGGGTGGCCCGGCCGTACTGCACCAGTTCGGCGACGGCCTCCCCGATCGCCGGCGCGAACTTGAAGGCGTGGCCGGAGGTGCCGCCGGCCACCAGAACGTTCCCCTTCTCGGACGCTTGCCCGATGAGAAATCCTAGGTCGGGGGTGTTGTCGTAGAGGCACACGGCGCTCTTGCGGTACCGGCCGCCGCCCAGCCGCGGGATCCGGTGGCGCAAGAACTCCTGGATCTCGGCGACCTCCCCCTGGGCCACGAAGCGGTCGACAGTGTCCGGGTCGGTCGGGGTGCCGCCGCTGTGGACGCCGGCCTTGACCCCACCGTACAAACCGCTCGCGGCGGGGTGCCCGTAGCCGATCATGCCGTCGCCCTCCCATATCCAGTAGGGAAAGCGTTCGGGCTGGAAGTCCTGTGCCCCGCCCTCGGGTTCGAACCAAAGCATGACCTTGCGCAGCACCTGCACCGGCGCCAGATCGGGCAGGAGGGCGGGGGCCCAGCAGCCGGAGGCGACCACGACGCGGTCGGCGTCGTAGACACCGCGGTCGGTGCGGAGCCTGACCCCGCGGGCACCCTCCACGATCTCCACGACGGACTCGTGGTATCGCAGGTCGGCACTGTGCTTCTCGGCGAGCTGGAGCTGGACCCGCACGGTCTGCTCAGGCTGTACGTAGCCGGAGCCGGGGTCGTAGATCGCCGCGCAGTCGGCGGCCGGCGTGAACTGCGGGAACCGCTCGTGTATTTCGTCTGCGTCGAGGTATTCGTGCTCAAGGCCGAACTGCTCGGCGCTGGCCCGGGCGGCCGGCAGCAGCTCGCCGTCGGCGGGGCCGAGGCAGACCCCGCCGGTCCGGTGGAACAGGCGCTCACCACTCTTCTCTTCCAACTCCGACCAGAGGGTGTAAGCGCGTTGCAACAGCGGTAGATAGCGCGGGCCCATGAAGTACGCCTGCCAGACGCCTCGCGACTCACCGTGGCTGGCCCCGAGATCATGGGCCGGCCCGTACCGCTCGACGCCCAGTACCCGCAGCCCGGCGGCGGCGAGCGAGTGGCAGGCCGCGCTGCCCAGCGCGCCGAGCCCAACCACGGCGACGTCGTACTCTGCCGTCATAACGCCTCTCCCAAATTCTGGTTGTCGACCTTTCCGAACTGTTCCATCGCGTGCGCCAGATCCCGGTACCCCATGTGTGGGCATTCCGAGAAATGTCGGGTCACCTTGGATCGCACGCCGTCGCTCTGCTCCTGGCTGAGTTTGAACATGCCGTCCACTTGCTCCACTTCCACCTCGAAGGCACCGACTCCGGAAATGATCCGGTCGAAGTATTCGAGGGAATCCGTCATATCCCAGCCGAAGCCGAAATTACCCTCCAGCTCCTGCACCGTACGACGGATAACGGCGCGCGTGGCTTCGCCGGCAGGCAGGGGCCGCAGAGTTCCCCGGACATGAACCGCTGTGAAATTCCAGGTGGGCGCGGCAGGCGAATAGTCGTATACCTTGGGCGAGACGTAGCCGTTCGGCCCACGGAAGATCAGCAGCGCCGGCGTCTCCCCTTCGGCGATGTGCCGCCAGTGCGGGTTGGCCCGGTTCATGTGCCCGGCGAGTCGGTGTCCGCTGAGGTCGACGGGGCCGCTACGCAGGGCGTCTGCGGTCGCTTCGGGAATGACGGCCGGGAGATGGGTGGCGTACGGCACAGGGTCCGCGCTGGAAAGGAGCGTGGCCAGCGGGCTGGCCCGGACAAGGGTCACCGCGGCGGCGGGACTTCCTTGATAATGCGCGGGAACGTACACGTCTTCGATTCTCCTTGTCGGGATCGACGCCGACGACAGGCCCTCGGTTCACCGCAGCGGAAATTCCGTCCCTGACGAGGCCGGACGAAAGCACCGTGGGGCACCTCTTCCGCCGCAAGGACGCTCTTCCCGGGGCGACTACGGCTGTTCACGAGCTTGTGGGTGGCCGGGGCACGCGTCAAGGGGTCGGCCACTAGGCTATTCGTCCTAGACCGATGTGCGCAGAACTCGGTTGACGTCCCACCGAAAGTCCTCTGAAAGTTACGTGGCGCGAAAGGATGCCCGTGCACGGTGGCGAATTCACGCCATTTCCGGGACGCCGCGGACACCAGGCCCTGTTGGGCAGCATCGACCTCACCGACACCCTGATCAGCGCCGACGCGCGGCGCCCACTGCATCGCCCAGGTCAAAGTCGACCACCCCACCGCAAGGAGATCCGGCGGCTGAAGACCTTGCCCACGCCTCGGTGACATCTCGCGTGACCCGCTCGAAGACCTGGACAGATGCGTGGTCGCGCTCTCCGCGGCCAGTCGCAGCACCGCCCTGCAGGATGCTGCTGGAGGATGCGGTCGGTGTGCGCCCCGTGGACCGCACCCTGCGCCGGACGTGGACGGAATGCTGAGGGCGGCCCGGGCCGCCGTGGTCATCGGCGACGACACCCTGCGCCTGCGGCGGACGTGCCGCGCGGCCTCACCGTCCATGACACCGGTGCGATGTGGCGGAGCTGGACGGGTCTGCCCCTGGTCTTCGCCGTCTGGGCGGTGCGCCGTGAGGGCGAGCAGGCCCATCCGGACGTGGTGCGCGAGGTGCGGGCCGTCCTCTTGGACGCGGTCGAGCGGGCCCGGACGCACCCGGTGGAGGTGGCGGCCGCGGTAGCTCGCGAGTCGCGGAGCGGCCGGGCCGACGCCCTCGGGATGCCCGTACTGCTCGATTACTACCGGGCTCTCGACTACTCGCCCGGGGAACGCCAGCCGGCCGCGACTGGCGGGGAATTGGGCCCCGAGCCGTGGGCCGGGTCAGCGGCGGATGACGCCGGAGCACTCGCCGCGTAGCACCGTCTCCCCGTTCTGGTTGTGAATCTCGATGTCCAACTCGGTCCGGGTGCCCGACTTGGCCTCGCCCAGTGCGCGCACGGTCACCTCGGCGGTGATGGTGTCGCCCGCCCAGACCGGCTGGAGGAACTCCCAGACCATCCGGCGGGCGATGAAGTCGAGCTGGCCACCGATCTTCGTGGCGAGCGAGGCGGTGAGCAGTCCGTGTGCCATCGCTCGGCCTTCGTCGGGCAGATGGTGCCGACCGAGGTCCTCCGCCAGATTGGCGAAGGCGGTGATGTCGTCGGTGGTGATCAAGCGCTGCTCGCGCATGACCTGGCCAACGGTGAGGGCGGGCGGCGTCGTGCGGTGGCCCGGGGGCGGAGGCGTCGGGGTCATCGTCGTGCCTCGGGTCCTGTGGCCGGCCCGTTGGGCTGCCCCACGGGGGCCTTGTCGCGGATCAGGCAGCTGCTCTTGCCCACGGCGTGCAGCTTGCCGTCCGGGCCGATCGCCCGGCAGGTCGCCAGACCTCGGTTGCGTCCCAGGTGGACCACCTCGGCGTCGACCGTGATCAGGCCCGGGGCCTCTTGGATGGGACGCAGGAAGTCCACGTTGAGGTCGAGGGTGACGATGTCCTTGTCCCCGGGGATCAGGGCGAGGACCGCGCATCCGAGAGCCGAGTCGATGATCGTCGATAAGATACCGCCGGCGAGGAAGCCGAGGTGGTTAGTGAAGTAAGTTTTCACCGGCATTGTGAACTGCACCACACCGGGATCCGCTTTGACGACTCTGATATCGAGGGCCTGCGCGACGGGCGGTGACACGATTTCCCCAGAGATCAATCCGCGAAGATAGGACAAGCCGGTCGCCTCGGCCTGGGTGGCGAAAAGTGGCCCCTGGTCCTGCCATTCGATCGTGGCAGTGTGCTTGTCGGGGACATGGATCTCTGACAACTTCACTCCTCCAGCTGAGCTCCGGACATGAGAGTGTCAGTGTGGCAGCACTGCCGACCCACTGCAACTACTTCCGTGAGCATGCCGGTTGGGGATCGGCGCGACAATGAGGTAGATGTCCCGGAAGGCGTATTCGGTCGATGCGAGATGTTTGCCCGGCGGTAATTCGGCGTCCGGCTCCCGCAGTTCCGGAACTCTTCTGTCACCCTGTGGATTCGTTGACCGAAAGCTCGCGGGCCACCGCGGTCCTGTCCGCTCCCGGGCTGAGCCCCTCCATCGCGCGGATTTGGTCGAGAAGGGCCTTGGCGAATTCCATCCCCTTCGGCGACAGACCGACCGCGCGCATGGCGACGCTGGTGACGCCGGCCCGTTCCGGCGACTTCGGGTCGGGCCCGGTCGGGCCCGTGGCGTGCCAGGCATCCGGGCTCCGTCCGGTGAGGGTCGCGGGGTCCTCGTCGAAGAAGTACGAGACCGGTACCCCGAAAAATCTGGCGAGCGCGTCGAGATGGTGGATCCGCGGATTCCCCCGCTCGCCCTTCCGGAGGTAGGCGATGTACTGCTTGGAGATGTCGCCACCCTGGTCCCGTATGGCGCGGGCCACTTCCTCGTTGCTGAACGGGCCGCGGCCGTGTGGATGCATGGTCTCGAACAGGCTGTTCAGTCGCTGAGGTAGCATTTTAGACGGATGTGTCGGCATTTATCCTTACTCCTCTGGCTTCCTGGCTGACAACTGGAGACGCAATCAAGTCCCGCGGAGACCACACCTGTTGACGGAGTGGCGTCGGCTACGTAGTATTAATGAGGTGCTGATGCCGACCTCTTCAAGCATCTCGGACAGAGGTTACTGCGCACCATCTGCACCCTCAACATTCATGCCCGCATTTGCCACCTAGAAAATACGGAAACCTGCGGTCCGACCGGTTTGCGGGTGCATTTTCAAGGAATCACGCACATGGCATTCGATGCTCATGTCTTCGCGCGCTGAAGTTCTACTCCGTGCGTCGTACTCGCTGAGTGTCTGTTTTCTCATGCCCATCTGAACCGGCACGGAGGAGGCGTCACATGGAAGCAGACCCTGCCTTATTAGATTTAACTTGCCGAGAGACGGCCGTACTGCGGCTGTTAGCTCAAGGGTTACCCAACCGCTTGATCGCCCGCCGCCTGGAAATTTCAGAGAAGACCGTGAGGAATCACCTCAGCAGTGTCTATCTCAAGATCGGTGCGGCAGACCGAACGCAGGCCGCCTTATTCGCCCAGCGCATGGGGCTCACCGAACCCCGCGACCCGGAAAGATCCGCCACCCCTTCGCTCACGGCTCGTGAGGTAGGCGTTCTGCGACTGGTTGCACGAGGATTCACGAACCGGCTGATCGCCCGTCGCCTGGAAATCTCCGAAAAAACCGTGAAGAACCATCTCAGCGGCATCTATCTGAAGATAGGAGCCGCCGGCCGGACGCAGGCCGCCCTGTACGCCCAGAACATGGACCTCGCCGTATAGAAGGCAACGCTCTCAGGTCTCTGTATCGTTCGCCCGCGGATTTCTGCACCGAACGGCATCCGCATCCGCGGGTATCCCCGCCCGCTGACGAAGGCGCTGGACAGCGTAGTGGGGAAGGGAAGCGATGAACCGGTCGGCCGCCTCCTGGTCACCACCGCCTCCGTCGACTGCGGACGACCTTGTTCCTATGATCATCGGACACATACAGGGGGCACCCACTACAGTGAGCCCGAGGAGTATGCCGCCTAATAGTGGGCCGACTCGGACGCTCACTGCAGCACGGAGGTGACCACTGGAGGTGACCGCCTCCGTCGAGCACGTCTTCAACTACACGCACACCGTGTCCTGTGTCATCACGCTGAGCGCCTTCGGCTACAAGTGGTTCGACCTCCGACGCGATGCGGGCAACCTCGAACTCTGGGCCCTGTGCGGCACCCGGCTCTTCAACGGCATCGCCTATCTGTTCCTGGTGCCGCTGGTGAACGTCTGGATCGGCGAGCTGACAGGCATACCCAACCTCGCCACGCTGCTCGGCCATTCCTCCATCGTCCTGGCCGCGCTGTCGGCTCATGTGATGGTGCTCGGCTGGTTCCAATCGCCTGCGGAGTCCAGACGCCGCCTCCCGCGAGTGGTCGGGTTCTACCTGCTGGCCATCGCCACCATGAGCGTGCTCTTCTTCGCAGCGCCGCTGCCCGGCGCCCACCCGGTCGACTTCGAGGTGCACTTCGCCACCACCCCCACGGCCGCTGCCTACCTCATGGTCTTCCTTGTGACCTATGGCGTGAGCCTCGCGAACACCGCGCGGTTCACCTGGCCCTCCTCGCGCGCCGTCGAACGGTCATGGCTGGCTCAGTCGTTACGGATGACCGCGGTCGGATCGGTTTTCGTCCTAGGTTTCATCCTGGGGAAAGCGATCGGGATCACGGGGCGTTGGTTCGGCGTGACCGATTGGGACCGGGCCGCAGTGGAGTGGAGTCCGATCGCGGCCAGCCTCGGCTCGCTGGTACTTGTCCTCGGGTACACCCTGCCGGGCTGGGGCGCCTTTTTCGTCGTCCGCCGCGAACAGTTCCGCCTCTATGGCACGCTTCACCCGCTCTGGTCCGTCCTGTGCGAAGCCGCCCCGGGTGTGACCCTGTTCAGGCCGCTCTCGCCGCGCGTGGCCCGGTTCTGGGGCAACCTCCGGACTCGGCTGTATCGGATGATCATCGAGATCAGGGACGGACAGCGACTGCTGCGCCCCTACGTCTGCGACGGCTGCGAGGAGCGGTTGCGGCGCTTCCTGTGGGAGACGGGCCTGGTGCGCGGAACCGCTGCGGAGGGTCCCCTGGTGGAGGCGGCCGTCATAGCCTTGGCGGTACGGCGCAAGAAAGAAGGCGTCCAGCCCTCCGGGGGCACGGCCGGCCGGGGGTCACGTCAGCCGAGTAGTGAGGTGGCGGACGAACTGACCTGGCTCGGTCAGGTGGCGGAAGGATATGTACGGCTGACGGCGCGTCAGAACTGTCTTCCGGAACCGTACCCCTGCCCGTGCTCCGAAGAACCGGCCGTTCGTCCCACCTGAGACGGGCCGCCAAGGCCGTGTCCGCGGCAGGGTGTCGTGCAAGATCAGGGTCGGCCGGGAATGCCGTGCCGGCCCGGGCCGTCGCGCCGACCCCGCTGACGGACACGCTGTGCCTGTCGGAATCCCTTGGCCTGGTGCCCGATCCGCGAGGTTGTCGCGGACGTCGTTACCCGTTGTCCGCGCTGGTGCCCGCGGCCGCGGCGAGTGTCCTGGCTGGCGCCCGCTCGCTCACCGCGACAACAGAGTGGATCAGTGACGCATCGGTGTGGGCCTGCCGGGCCCTCGGCTTCCCCGTCGACCTGCTGACCCGCTGACCCGCTGACCCGCTGACCCGCTGACCGGCATGGACCACTGCGGCCAGGTCCTCGCCCAGCGCCAGATCGCCGACGAGGGCAATGAAATCCCTGCGTTCCAGCACCTGTTGGGCAGCATCGACCTCACCGACACGCTGCACACCCAGCACGCCCACAGCACCTACCGCGGTGAACGCGGCGCCCACCCGCGACTGCCGGATTTAACGAACTATCGGTAACCAGCAATAGCTTTCCGGCGCTTAGCGAAGGAATTGCGCGGTATTGCTCGCAGCAACCACTCCGCGCCGCCGGTGCTCATCCGGTCCGTAATCCATCCGTATCCCTTGAGGGCAAAGGCGGTCCTGGTTAAGCTGGGGTCATGGTGAATACAGGGGGGAAACCGCCGCCCACAACCGAGCGGCTGGACGATTCATTTTTCCAGGACCCTCAGGGCTTGTTCGCACGCCTGCGCTCGTCCGCGCCGGTGACTCCGGTCATCACACCCGAGGGCGTCCGGGCCTGGCTCGTCACGCGGTACGAGGACGTGCGCGCCGCGCTGGCCGACCCCCGGCTGGCCAAGGACTGGGTGGCGCACATGACGCCCGAGGATTTCGACATCAACGTCGACCCCGTGCAGGCGTACCTCGACCAGCACATGCTCAACCTCGATCCGCCCGACCACACCCGGCTGCGCCGCCTGGTGGTGAGGGCGTTCACGCCACGCCGGGTGGCCTCCCTGCGGCCGCGGATCTCGGGCATCACGGGCGAGTTACTGGACACGATGGCGGCCGGCCCCGACGAGACGGACCTCATCGAGGCGTTCGCTTTTCCGCTGTCGGTGACCGTGATCTGCGAGCTGATCGGCATCCCGGTCGACGACCGGAAGTTGTTCCGCGAGTGGTCGGAGACACTGCTGTCCTCGCGGGGGACGCGCGAGGAGGCCCGCACGGCCGCCGTCGAAATGCACGCGTACTTCACGCACTTGGTCGGGAAGCGCCGGCGGTCACCGGCGGACGACCTGCTCTCCGCGCTGATCGCGGCCCGTGACTCGGGTGACTCGCTCTCGGAGAACGAGTTGCTCTCGATGATGTTCCTGCTGCTCGTTGCCGGGCACGAGACGATGCTGAACCTCATCGCCGGCGGGGTGCTGGCGCTGCTGACGCATCCGGCCGAGCTGAAGCGGCTGCGAGAGGATGCCTCGCTGCTGCCTTCGGCGGTCGAGGAACTGCTGCGGTACGCGAACCCGCTGAACCACGCGACCGAACGATTCACGCTGGAGCCGGTGACCATCGGCGACACCACCATCCCCGCGAAGGAATGGGTCATGCTCGCGTCGGCGTCGGCGAACCGGGATCCCTCACGGTTCCCCAACGCCGACCGCCTGGACGTGGGCCGGGATACGTCGGGCCACGTGGGGTTCGGGCACGGGATCCATTACTGCCTCGGCGCGCCACTGGCACGACTGGAGGGCGAGATCGCGTTCGACATGCTGCTGTCCCGGTTCCCCGAGCTGGCGCTGGCGGTGCCCGAGTCGTCGCTGCGGTGGCGGGCCTCCAGCCTCATCCATGGGCTGGAAGTCCTCCCCGTCCAAGTGCGCTGACTCGTACCTCTGCAGTCGCCCATACATGCGTTCGGGCTGACACTCGGGACACACCGAATATCAGCCCGAACGCGCAATATGCCGATTACCAGGCAGAGCCGCGGATAAACCAGGTGTCAGCCAGATCTCCGAATATACCGGGTGCCCATCACAGCCGCTCCTTTATGACAGCCAGGACCTCGTCCGGCGCTGCGTAGTGATAGAAGTGACCGCCGTCGAATACCTCGAGATGGAATTCGGCCGATGTCAGGTCCCCCCACGCGCCGAGCAGGTCCAGGCCGACGTTGGGATCGCGGCGACCGCCCATAGCCGTGATCGGCACCTGGAGCGGACCCCGGTGGTGGATGTAGGTCTCCCAGACCTCGAGGTCCGCGCGGAACAAGGGAAGCAGGAGCTGCACCAGCTCCGGCTGGGCGAGCACCTCCGGTGACGTCCCTTCCAGCTTCGCGATGACCGTCACCAGCTCGTCGTCCGGCAGGTCGCACAGCCGTGGCCCTGTGGGCGGTATGTGCGGTGCACCCAGCCCCGAGACGAACAGATGTCTAGGAGGCTTGCCGAGCGCGGACAGCACATGCGCCAGTTCGTAACAGAGCAGAGCGCCCATGCTGTGCCCGAACAGGGCGAAGTCCCCTCCTGCGTAGCCCGCCACGGGCCCGGTCAGTTCGGTGACGAGCTCCGCGGCCGAACGTAGCGCCGGCTCCCTGTGGCGGTTCTCCCGTCCCGGCAGCTGCACGGGTATCGCTTCGATGCCCGGAGCCAGCAGCGCGGGCCAGTCCCGGTAGGCCGACGCACCTGCCCCGGCGTGGGGCAGGCAGAACAACTGGATCGCGTCCGCGTCCAGTGCTGGCGCAGGAGTGGCTTCCGGCCGGCACGGAGGGAACCACGACACGTCGGTCGTCTTCGTCATGGACGCCCGTCCCTTGGCCGGGCGTCCGCCTCGGGCACAGGCGCGGCGGAGGCCGAGGGGTCCGCGGCCCGGATGTAGCCGGCAATGCCGCGTGCCGTCGGGTCCTCGAAGAACTCGGCCAGCGTCATGTTCACGCCGTAGCGACGGCCGACCTGGGTGAGCAGCCGGATCGCCAGCATGGACTGCCCGCCGCCCTCGAAGAAGTTCTCCTCACGACCGAAGCTCGGCACGTCCAACAGTCGCCCGATGATGGCTGTGATCTCGTCGTCGAGCATCTCGGGGGCCGCCGAGCCGGCGTCGTCATCCGCCTCGGACGAGGAGACCGCCGGGGAAGGCAGCTGCGCCCGGTCGACCTTCATGTTGCTGTTCTTCGGCAGTTCGGGGAGGCGGATCAGCCGTGACGGGACCATGTATTCGGGCAGCCGGTCACGCAGGAACGCCTTGAGGTCATCCGTCTGGGGGGACGCCTCGTCGGCTCCCACGTAGTAGCTGACGAGTGTCTTGTCGCCGGGCTGGAGGTCGGTGTCGGCGACCGTCACCGCCTCCCCGACCCCAGGATGCATCAGCAGCGTCGCATCGACCTCGTTCATCTCGACTCGGAAGCCCCGGATCTTGACCTGGAAGTCGGCACGGCCGAGGAAGTCCAGGGAGCCGTCCGGCAACTGGCAGACCAGATCTCCTGTCGCGTACATGCGCGCGCCGGGCTCTGCCGCGAAGGGGTCGGGCAGAAACCGTTCCTTCGTCAGGTCCGGGCGACCGAGGTACCCCCGTGCGACGCCGTCGCCGGCGATGTAGAGCAGGCCCGGTTGCCCGGCCTGCTGGGGCCGCAGCTCGTCGTCGAGCACGTAGCAGGTCGTGTTGGAGATGGGGCGACCGATCGGTACGCGCAACTGGTCGGCGGGCTTCGGCGTGACGCGGTGTGCGGTGGCGAGGGTCGTGCACTCGGCGGGGCCGTAACCGTTCAGCAGGGTGCAACCCGGCAGTGCCGCCACGGAGTTGGCCTGGCTGACCCCTATGACGTCACCGCCGACCAGGATCTGGGAGACCGTGGCGAACGTCGAAGGGTCGTCCGCCGCAAGCTGGTTGAACAGCGGTGTCGGGATCACCATGGTGTCGATGTGACGCTCGCGCAGAGCGATTCCCAGCCGGCCCGGCGAGAGAATGGTGTCACGGTCGAACCCGAGCAGTTCCGCCCCGTTGAGTAACGCCCCCCACACCTCGATCGTGGTGGCGTCGAAAGCGGCGTTCGAGACCTGCGCCACCCGGTCCCCCGGCGCGAAGGTGAGGTAATCGACGTTCCGCGTGCGCTGCACCACGTTGCGGTGCGTGACGCAGATGCCCTTCGGCGTGCCGGTCGAACCCGAGGTGTACACCACATAGGCCAGGTCTTCGGGGCCGGTGCCCCCGTCGATCCGGACGTCGTGGGCGGTCCCGTCCCGTACGGCGTCCCCCAGATGCGGGGCGGTCGTGACCACGGGTATCCCGAGGCCGCTCGGATCCTCTGCGCCTGCCTCGGTCAGCAGCGCCACGGGCTTGGCTTCCTCCAGGATCGTGCGCAGCCGGGTGGCCGGCTGGGTGGGATCCAGGGCCAGATAGGCACCGCCGGCCTTGACAGTGGCCAGCATGCCCACCACGACGCCGAGGCTCCGGTCGGCGAGGATCGTGACCAGCCGGTCGGTCCCTACGCCGAGTTCCCGCAGCCGGGAGGCGAGAGAGTTGGTCACCCTGTCGAGCTGCCGGTAGGTCAGCGTCACGGGACCATAGGTCACGGCGGGTGCGTCGGGACGGCGTACGACGTGCTCTGCGAAGAGATCGCACAGCGAGCTGTCACGGTCCGACGGAGCGAGAGTCACCGTGTCGGTACCCTCGATCGCCACTTCAGATTGCGACATGGGCGTCCAGTCCTTTCTCCTCGGACGACGGTGAGACCGGCTGCCACAACGGCAGGACGTTCCCGACCTTCTCGATCATTCCGTGACAGTACGAGCCGCTGTGGTCACGACTCTGCGTCGGCATGAAGGGGTATTGCAGCCGCTTGTGCTCCACGGTGAAGATGCCGTCCTCCGGCATCGCCGGAATATGGACCGCATCGGCCAGATCTGTCAGGTGCTCCGCAGGGACCTGCACCGTGTAGCTGCGGGGACCGCGGTCCAGCAGGCGCAGTGCCTGGAATTCCTCTGTGTGCACGTCCATGGGTGTATTGCTGTACATGTAGGGACGGTTCACCATGTCGATCTCGAACAAGGCCCGTGCCTTGGCGTCGTCCCACCAATCCTGGCTCTGCGCGAAGCGGCGCACATGACGGGCGGCGATCTCCCTGTGCTCGTGCAGCACGGAATGGATGAAGAGACCGTAGTTGTTCACGTCGTAGTAGTCGGCGTCCCGGATGGAGCGTTCGATGTACGACAGGATGGGGTCGTCCTCCCCTTGCCGGCGCAGGAAATCGGCGAAGGCGGAGAAGATGTCCTGGTACTTCATCCCCTTCTGACGCACCAGGTAGCGGCTCACCGTCCGCAGGCTGCGCGTGTTGTGCAGCGCATGGAAGGCATAGAAGTAGTACATGCCCTCCACGAAGTCCTCTACGGAGGCCTCTTTGGTGCCGATGACGATCTGAGCCTCGGCGACGTCCCCTCCGGCCGGCCGGGTCACGATCCCCATGGAGTCGGCACTGTGATAGATGGGGGTGTTGTTGAGGAGCAGGTGAGGGTACGCGATCACGGTCTGCGCCTCGTTCTCACACAGCGTGCCGATGCCGCGCTTGAAGGAGTCGAGTGTTTCTCCCGGCAAGGGCCAGATGAGTTCGATGAAGGAGCTGATCTGCTTCTCCCGTAAATCCTCCTGGATCGCGGCGAAGGCGCTCAGCTTGATGTTCGAACGGCGGATCAGGTCAAGGCTGGTCGGCTCTAGGGTCTGCAGCGACACCGGCTGGGAGGCGATGAGGTTCGCGTCCTGGAAGATGCCGGTGATCTTCGTGACCGCCTGCGGCTTGTTCTTCGCCGCGGAGAAGTAGACGACGTTCGGCGCTCCGTGCTCCTTCGCGCAGTCGGTGATGTGCCGGGAGATGTCGACGTCTCGGCTCAGCATTCCCCAGTTCGCGTCGGCGATGAAGAGGAAGAGGATCTCGTTCTTGGCGGTCCATTTGATTTCTTCACGGACCCGGTCCTCGTCGAAACGGTACACGCGGTCGTTCGTCGCGGCTCCCCAGAAGCAGAATCCGCAGTGGTAGGGGCAGCCGCGGTTCGTCTCCAGGATGGCTATGCTGTAGGCGGAATCAAAGATTCCGGTCAGGAACGGCGAGGGAATGTCGTTCAGATTGCTGATCCTCGGCTGTTTGGGGGTCGTCACCAACTCGCCGTCGCGGTAGAAGCTGAGACCACTGACCTCATCGAGTCGCGGACTCACCTGAGACTCGGTCAGCGCGCGAAGGTACTGCGAGAAGGTGACCTCCCCTTCCCCGTTGCAGATGACCGTCTTCTCATCGGTCCTGCTCAGATAACGCTGGGCCTGCGACATCACCTGCGGGCCGCCGAGGATGATCTGTGCCTGCGGCCGTGCCTGCCTGATGGCCTCCACCACGGCCCGCACCAGGCCCATGTTCCATACGTAACAGCTGATCGCGTACACATCGGCAGTCGCCCTGACCAGGTCTCGGATGACATCGGCCCGGGGCGTCCTGGCGACGGTCGAGTACCGCTCGAATCGGTACTCGCTGCGAATTAACGAATCCGTCATGGCATACGCCTGAAGGTAGCCGGAGGCTAACGGTGTCATCCGCTCGAAAACGGACAGTTCGACGAGTAGGACCTTCTTCAAATCGCTCACCTTTCACATGCGCTGTGGGCCTCGCTGAACCTGATGCGTCGCCGGCACGGTCTCGGCGGGGAAATGGCCCGCGGGCCGTTCAGGCGCTCTCGCCGACCGGGGCCCGCTCCACAACCGCGGGCTTCTCCACGTCCGTTCGGCGCTCGACCACTCCGAGCACCACACCGGCGATGATGATCGCGCCGCCCAGGACCTGCGGGAGTCGGATCGTCTCTCCGTTGATCACCACGGCGCCGAGCACTCCGAACACCGGCGCCAGGTTGAGGATGTTGACCGCGGCGCTCGACGTCATGCGGCGCAGGCCGTAGTTGTACAGAAGGAAGCCGCCGACGGAACATGCCACGGCCAGATAGGCGAGAAGCAGCCAGGCCGTCCCGCCCGGTGCCCGCCAGTCCCCGATCTCCAGACACGAGGCGAGCAGGAAGCCGGCGGCGCCCGCCACGGTCTGGTAGTAGGTGAGGTTCATCGAGTCCTGCCCGCGGCCCGCGTACTTGGCCAGCACGTTGTACCCGGCCCACACCAGTCCGCCGAGCAGCAGCAGGACATCGCCGAGCCAGCGCTCGCTGCCTCCGACCTCCGCTCCGCTGCGCACGACCAGGAAGGCGCCCACGGTGGCGAGCAGCACACCGCCGACCCGGAGCAGCGGCATCCTGGTCCGGAAGACCACGAACTCCAGGAGCATGGTCATCAGCGGGTAGGTGGCCACGATCAGGGAGGCGTCGGAGGCTGTCGCCAGCTCGACACCGACGTTCTCCAGCACGAAGTAGGCGGTGATGCCGAGCAGGCCGCTCAGGTAGATCATGCGCCGCTGCCGGGCATCCGGCCGCGCCCCTGGGTTGCGGCGCATGCGCACCATGACGGCGAGCAGGCCGGCGGCGATCGTGAAGCGGATGGCCCCGATGGTCAGCGGGCCGACGTCCGCCAGCACCTGCTTGGTCACCGCAAAGGAGCTGCTCCATACGAGCGCGGCTGCCACCACGGCGCATATGGCCCAGACCCTTCCCCTCCGCTCGTCCACGGTCGATCTCCCCTTTCGGCCGTACTCCCCGACTCCGCCCGGTCCGCGCCGTAGAGAAACGAATCATGGGCGGAACAATCGCGTGCATGCTAGCAATCACGCAGGGACAATGGCAGGTTGGCCGAATATAATTCGGCTGGGATGGAGAGTGATGGAACATGGACGAACTTGATTCGGCGCTGCTGCGGCTTCTCCAGCAAGACGGTCGGCGCACCAACCGGGACCTTGCACAGGAGTTGGGGATCGCACCCTCGACCTGCCTGGAGCGAGTGCGATCCCTGCGGGAGCGCGGGGTGTTGCTCGGATTCCACGCAGGGGTGGATCTCCCCTCGCTGGGCCGGGGACTGCAGGCGATCATCGCCGTGCGGGTGCGGCCGCCGACTCGCGCGGTCATCGAGCAGTTCCAGGCCTTCGTGGCGCGGATGCCCGAGGTGATCTCGGTCTTCGTGCTGACGGGCACCGACGACTTCCTCCTCCACGTGGCTGTTCGCGACACGGACCATCTGCACTCGGTGGTCCTGGACAAGCTGACCGAACGACAGGAACTCGCGGACGTACGCACTTCGGTGGTCTACGGGCACCTGCGTAAGACCGTCATCGACCCGATGTGAGGCCCTCCAGGGTTGTGATCAGCAGATCGTTCGCCTCCGGGCTGCCGACCGTGATCCGGAGCCCGGCGCCGGAGAAGGTGCGCACCAGCAGCCCGCGCTGCTCGAGTGCGGCAGCGACCCGGTCGGAGTCCTCGCCGAGCGGCATCCAGAGAAAGTTGGTCTCGCTGGGCGGGAGGCTCCAGCCCAGCCGGCCGAGGGCCTCCCGCAACCGCTCCCGCTCGGCGATGATCCGGTCCACCTGGTGCAGGAGTTCGTCCTCCGCGTTCAGCGCGGCCAGGGCGGCCTGCTCGGCGATCCGGTTCACCCCGCACGGCACGGCGCATTTGCGCATCGCCTCGGCGATCCGGGGGTGGGCCACGCCGTAGCCGACCCGCAGCCCGGCCAGCCCGTAGGCCTTCGAGAAGGTGCGCAGTACCACCAGGTTGGGCCGGTCACGGTGGAGTTCCACCCCGTCCGGAGCGTCCGGACCCTGGTAGAACTCGAAGTAGGCCTCGTCCAGCACCACCAGGATGTGGCTCGGCACCCGGTCCAGGAACTGCTTGAGCTGGGCGGCGCCGACGGCGGTGCCCGTGGGGTTGTTGGGCTCGCACAGCAGCACCATGGTGGTCTGCGGTGTGATGGCCGCGGTCATGGCCTCCAGGTCATGGGTCTCGTCGCTGAGCGGCACCTCGACCGGAAGGGCGCCGGCCATCCGCACGACGATCGGAAACGCCTCGAACGAGGGCCAGGCGTAGACGACTTCGTCGCCCGGCGAGAGCATGGCCTGCCCGATCTGCTGGTAGATGCCGACTGACCCCGGACCGGTGACCACGTGCGTGTGCGGGACGTCCAGCTTGCGGGCGAGGGCGTCCGTCAGCTGTTCCGGGAAGATGCCCGGGTAGAGGTTGGTGTGCGATGCCGCCGCGGAGATCGTCTCCAGGGCCGAAGGCAGCGGCGGACAGGGGTTCTCGTTGAGGAAGAGCCGGTACGACGTGCCCGCAGCGGGCGGTTGCGGCGACTTGGGCACGTAGGCCGGGATGCCGTCTAGCACGGTGCGCGGCGCTGGCGACTGAGCACTCACTGCGGTCGTTCTCCTCTGCTGTGTCCCGGGTGTGCCGGTCAGTCGAGCTCGAAGGTGCGGCCCAGCCCGCGGGCTGCGGCCTCCTCAGCGATGGCGAAGCCGGACATGATGTCCTGCACGCCGAGGCCGAGGGACTTGAAGACGGTGATCTCCGTGTCCTCGCGGCGTCCGGGACGGCTGCCGAGAAGCACTTCGCCCAGCTCGGCCCGGATGTGGTCGGGTCCCACCAGGCCGTCGGTGAGCGGCGCGCGCAGATCACCGGACTCGGCGAGAGCCGATTCCCGGCTGTCGACGAAGAAGGACGCGCCCGCCACGGCACGGGAGGACAGCTCGCGATGGTCGATGAAGGAGGCGCCGACGGCGTTGACGTGCACGCCGGGTGCGAGGTCCGAGGCCTGGACGACGGGCTCCTTGGCCGCCGTCGTGGTGCAGACCAGGTCGGCTCCGGCCAGTGCCTGCGCCGGGGTGCTCACGGTCTCCACCTTGATGCCGAGCTCCGTGGCCGCCCACGCCCGGTAGGCCTCGGCGTGCTCCTCGGTACGGCTCCACACCCGGACCCGGCGCAGCGGCCTGACCAGGTACATGGCCTCCAGGTGGCTGCGGGCCTGGACACCGGAGCCGAGCACGGCGAGATCCCCGGCATCCGGCCGCGCCAACGCTTCGGTGGCGACGGCGGACACGGCCGCGGTCCGTACGGCGGTCACCGCTCCCGCGTCCATCAGGGCCAGCGGAGCGCCGGTCTCCGGGTCGAAGACCATGACGACCCCGATGTGCAGCTCCAGACCGCGGGCCGGGTTCTCGGGCTTGAGGACCATGGCCTTCAGCCCGTACCCGGCCAGGTCGTCGCCGGCGACGAACCCGGGCATGGTGCCCAGCAGACCGGTGTCCTTCTCGGGCCGGAGGATGGTCCGCAGCGGCAGGTCCACCTGGCCGCTGCTGTACCGGCGCAGGGCCTCCGCCATCACCGGCCGGGCACGTTTCACCGGGTAGAGCTCACGCACCGTGGCACGGTCGATCAGGAGCATGGGTCACCTGTTTCCTTTCAGGAGTCCGTCCCGGCGAGGGTGAAGACCGACCACAGCATGCGGATCGGCCGGGTACGGGAGATGAATTCCAACGCGTGGGCCTTGGCCGCCGTCCGCGTGGTGAGCGCCAGATCGGTCTCCCGGCGGCCGGCCTGGCGGGCTGCCGCGCTGGTGGACGTCGCGTAGCAGATCTCCGCCACCGAGTACTCCCGCGGCAGGAGTTCCTCGACCAGCGGGACCGGCGCCGGGTGGGTGGCGATCCGGGCGACGGCGGGGATGCGGTGCCCCGGGGAGACGGCGATGCCGTAGTCCGGGGTGTCGAAGAGGAACGCTCCGGCGAACCGCAGCGACGGGTCCATGTAGAAGCTGTTCACCGAGGCGTACGCGTTGGCGATCACGACATGGCTGACGGCGCCCTCGCGCAGTGCCCTGCCGGCCTCCTCGTAGGTGTCGTAGAGCCCGACCCCCGGCGGGCCGCCCCGGCCGCGATCCGCCCAGAGATACAGCGCCGCCTGTTCACTGCTGGTGCCGGCGGGGCCGAGCGTGCCGATGGTCTCCATCGACGGCCCCGAGGTCAGGGCTATGTCTATCCATCCTGCTACCTGAACCATGTCTCCCCCTGAAGCCGACGGTCAGTCCGTGGCCGAGCCGACGGGCTGGAGCCAGTGCTGATATCGCTCGTCCTTGCCGCGGACGATCTCGTGATACGCGGTCATCAGGGCGGTGGTGAGGGGTCCGGGGACGCCGTCCCCGACCGGGCGGCCGCCGATCTCGGTCACCGGTACGATCTCCGCGCCCGTGCCGGTGAGGAACACCTCGTCGGCGTTGCCCAGGTCCTCGCGGCCGAGATCGTGGAAGGCGGTCTCGACGTCCAGCAGGCCGGCCGCGAGGGTTACCACCGTGTCCCTGGTGATGCCCTCGAGCAGATCGGCGGTGACCGGGGGCGTGACCAGCCGGCCGTGGACGACGGCGAACACGTTGGAGGTGCTGGCCTCCGCCACCTGGCCACGGCTGTTGAGCAGGATGGCATCGTCGTATCCGGCGGCGCGTGCCTCGTCCACGGCGAGCGCGTTGTTGACATAGCCGCCGGTGACCTTCGCGCGGACCGGTAACACACCGGAGTTCGGCCTGCGCCAGGAGCTGATCGCGACGCGGATGCCGCCGCGGTCGGTGTACGACCCCATCCGGAACGCGTTGATCGACACCGCGTCCGAGACTCCCGTGAGCTGCACACCGGGCGGCGTCCCGGGCAGCAGCGCGCGTTTGTACGCCAGCGGGCGGACGTACATGTCGGTGGTCGGGCCGATCCGACGCAGCAGCTCCGCCGTCACCTCGCACAACTGCTCCGCGTCCAGCCCGACGTCGATGCGCAGGGTCCGAGAACTCCTGAGGAAGCGCAGATAGTGGTCGTGGCCGCGGAAGACCGCCAGGCCGCCGTCCGCCTGGGCATAGGCGCGGATTCCCTCGAAGACGCCCGTGCCGTACTGGAGTGCCTGCGTGGTGACCGACACCTGGGCCCGCTCCAACGGAACGAACTGCCCGTCGTGGTAGGCCAGGGCGGCGACGGCGGGCGTCGCCGTGCCTGGTTCCGCCGCTACGGCGCTGGTCACTGGGCCCTCCCGCCTGCGACGGTGAGCGCGGCGACGCGCTCCGCGTCCGCAGCGGCCCGGCGCCGGTCCTCGACCCTGGCGGCCTTCCAACTGACCATGGCGCCGGTCGTGGTGACGCCGCCGAGCGGGCCGAACGCGAACCGGACCGGGACGCCGAGCCGCTCGCGCACGGCGTCGGCGATCGCCGCCCGGTCGACGCGCACGCCTTCGTCGTCGGGGGGCGTCTCGAAGTGGAGGGTCAGCTCGTCCTGACCGTCCACCTCGTCGATGACGATCTGGTAGTCGAGGTAGCCCCGGGGGTGGGTCAGCAGCAGTTCCTCGAGGTCGTAACCGCTGATCCGGCTGCCGCCGATGGACAGGGTGTCGCGGGTCCGGCCAAGGACCTCCAGGGTGGGCGCGGGCAAGGTGCGGTCCGCGGCGACGGGGCCCAGCCGGACCAGGTCCCCCGTGCGGTAGCGCACCAGGGGCTTGCTGCCCTGGTAGAGGGAGGTGACGACGAGTTCGCCCGTGCGCACCCCGTCGGGTCCCGGGTCGACCGCGCGTGCGGTGTCCGGGTCGATCACCTCGTACAGGTTGAGCAGTGGGGCTGTGTACAGAGCGCCGTCGGCGCCCGCCGCGCCCATCACGGAGGCTTCCTGTGAGGCGTACAGGGCGTTGTAGACCTTGGCGCCCCACACCTCGCCGATGTTCTCCAGGAGGCTGGGAGAGGCGAGTTCCCCCGTGCACATCAGAACGTCGAGGCCGAAGTCCCGCCGCGGGTGGAGACCGGCCGCGTACGCCTTCTTCGCCAGGGACAACGCCATCCCTGGCGTGCTGAACAGGCCGGTGGCCGGAAGGACGCGCAGGGTCTCCAGCGCGCGGTCGTACCCGACCATCGGCGAGTGGGGCCACATCTTGGCGACCGCGTGCCCCAGGTTGCGGCAGACGTCGCCGAAGGTGTCCCCGAATGCGTGTAACTCGGTCGGCCCCGAGACGCCGATCACCTGCTCCTCGCCGAACTGCCGGAAGATCGTGTCGTAGTACACCGTCAGCGCCGTGTTGTTGTGCAGCGAGTCGGTGTTGTTGCGCGGGCAGGGCGTGCTCCGGCCGGTGGTACCGGTGGTCTCGTAGAAGATCCACGCCTTGGACAGCGGCAGCGAGAGCACGCTCTCGAACTCGCGTCGCAGGTCGTCCTTGGTGGTGAACGGTACGGAGGCCAGGTGCTCGGGAGCCAGAGACGGGATGGCCTCGGGGTCCACGGAGGCCAGGTGCCTCGCGTAGAACGGTGACTTCTCCTTCACGTACGCCACCGTGCGGCGGAACTCCTGGAGTTGGTGGTCGGCGAGGGCCGCGTCGGTCCATCGACCCGCCGTGAACGACTGGTGCCGGTCGCGTATCTCGCGTGCGAGCTGGGCGAGTTCTTCGTTGAAGACAGTGAACATGGTCCCCTCGCGTGTCGGTTGCGTCAGCGGTATAACGGCAGGCTGCCGGTGAGCTTGTTCACCGCGCTCTTGCTGCCACAGACGGCGACTCCGATGTACGGCAGCTCGGCGGTGGCCAGCTCGGCCGTCCGGCGGGTGTACTCGTCGTAGCTCCGTGACGACTGGGCAACCGTGGTGAAGTCGACCACGAAGACGTCGGGCAGGCCGGCCGCTTTCAGCACGATGTCCCGCAGGTCCGTCGCCTCGCCCTTCAGCACGGGCAACGGAATCGCCGTGATGCCGATGTGCGCCTCGCCATCGGCGTCCTTGACCGAGTCACCGACGATTCCCTCCACGAAGCGTCCGACGGACATCGAGAGCGCCGCCACCGTGTTCATCGCCAGCCCGGCAGCGAGATCTCGTTCGATAACAAAGGCACACTTCTCGTACTGCGCACTCACCGCTGATCCTTGCCCTTTCCGTGTTCCCGTTGTTCTCTCGTCATACTTCGAGATCGGCGATGACCCAGTCGCTGATCTCTCGCCACAGCCGAATCGCTTCCTGGTGGAACGGGTGCACCAAATAGCGCTCCAGCGCCGCTGAGTCACCCAGCAGACCGATCACTGTGAAGTCGTAGGCAATGGGCCGCGTGGATATGTTGCGGCCGACGCTCCATTCATGGAGTTCGGGCACCTCGCTGCCCACCTTGGCAGCGACACGTTCCGCTTCCTGCGCCCTGGGATCGTCCCAGGAGACTCCCGGCTTGAACTTGAAAAGAACGATGTGCCGAATCACGTTTCATCCTCCCTGGACGGGTGCGTGGACGGGTATGAACGCGGCGACGACACGGTCCACCGAGACCACTTCATACAGCGGTGTCCGGTGACCCGCGGCGCACACGGCGGTCACCCGGCCTGCCTGACAGCTCCACCGGACCCGCAACTCGCCGAGGGCAGAGCCGTCGGCCCGAACCCATAGGCCGCCGTCGGGACCCCGGCCCAGTCGGTAGTGGCGCAGCGCCGGCGAGGGTCGGCGGTAGGCCTTGAGCGCTGCCTCCTTGCAGGCCGTCAGGACCGTGGCGACGAAGCCGGGCGGCAGCGGGTCCGGCAGCCGCCCCGGTCCCGTCCAGAGCGGCTCCCCCGGGCCGAGCAGCCGCGGTAGCAGTACGTCGTTACGCGCGTCGACCGGCTCGACGTCCACCCCGAGCGCGGGCGCGGGCCCGGCGCGGGTGACCGCGCAGACGGCGAGGTCACCCGAGTGGGAGAGAGAGACGGCCGCGCCGGAGGGGGAATCCAGCACCCGCGGCGCGCCGTCGGAGTCGGGCAGGATCTGGGCGCCGCGGTCCCCGGTAGCCCAGATCACCGCGGCCTTGGCGGTGAGCCGAGTGCGGACCCACTCGGCGCGCCGGGGCCCGGTCAGCCGCGCGGCGTGGGCGCGCTCGAGGCCCCCGAGCAGTGTCTCGGGGGCCTCCCGCCCGCTCCAGTCGCAGGTGACGACCAGGATCCGGGCACCGCCGGAGGTCACTTGATACGCCGAATGGCCTGCACGAAGGAGCCCAGGTCCGCGACACTCGGCTCGCCCGGGGTGTCCACGAAGCCCTGTACCAGCCGGACCACCGCGTCGTACGCCTCGGTGTGGTCGTAGGACTGGGCATCCGCGACCTTGAGCGACCAGCGCCAGTAGCCCTTCATGGTGTCAGCGAGCGGCATCCGGAAGGTGGCGATGACCTCCTTGAGGCCAGGAACGGACGAGGCGCCGTCCCTGGTGACGTAGGCGCCCACCAGGTTGCTGTAGAAGGCGAAGTGCCGCGCCTCGTCGCGGGCGAGCCGACCGAGCAGGTTTTTCAGGAACGGCTCGCTGACCGTCTCGCGGAAGCGCTGATAGAACAGCTGGGTCGCCTTCTCCTGGATCAGGGTGTAGGTGAAGGACTGCACCGGGTGCTCGTAGGGCAGCGCGAACTTCTTGCGGCCCTCCTCGGCAAGGGCGGCTAGCAGCCCCTCCCGAGTCGCCATGCCGGTCTCGACCTGGTAGCGGGCGAGGGCCGAGGCGTGCCGTTCCTCGTCGCCCGCCCAGGCGACCAAGAACCGGAAGTACTCCCGGTTGAACCCGAAGCGCTCCAGCTCCTGTTCGGCCTCGGCCACCGGAAACGCTTCCAGGAAGTGCGACAGATAGCCGGGAATGTGGTCCTCGACGTAGGTGATGAACTGCACGGCGGACCGGTCGGCTTCGGTGAGCCGTTCCGGGCGCAGGGAGTCCCAGTCCAGTTCGGCGAGCGTCCAGGACCGTTCACCCGCACGGGTCACCGCCTGGTCGACGAGCTCGTGCATCTCCAAAGCGGGCAGGAGGTCGTCCAACACGGTCGTCTCGGTCATGTCGCCACCTTCGGGCCGAGCCGGGACTTGGTGGCCGTCAGCGCATAGTGCTTGGAGGTGTAGCCCCAGCCGGCGTTGGCGACGCGCAGATAGCGGACGAGGTGCTCCGCCATGCCGGGCGCGACGGCCTCGATCCGGTCGCGGTTGGCCTCGGCCCGGCGCTGCCACTCCTCGATGGTGCGGTGGTAGTGCGCGGTGAGGTCGTCCAGCTGCTCCAGGCTGAAGCCGGCCGACTCCGCCGACTCGATGAGGTGGGAAAAGGGAACCATGTCGGCGAAGCCGAAGATCGTCTCGGTGACGTGCCGGGTGCCGGGCCGCAGCGCGAACTTCCGGTACGCCTCGGTGCTGCGGAAGCAGCTCTCGGAGAGGTAGAGCCGGCCCTGGCGGCGCAGCGAGTCGTACACCTTGCGCAGCACGGCCACCCGGTCGGGCATGTGGATGATCGAACCGAGCATCGTCGCCGCGTCGTAGCGTCCTTCGATGTCCAGGTCCGTGTAGGAGCCGACGCGAATGTCGACCCTGGCAGACACCTTCAGCCGGTCCGCTTGCTCCCGGATGTACTCGGCCTGCGGGCCGGAGGGAGTGACCCCGACGACTTCGCACTCGTACTCCTGGGCCATGAACAGGGTGAGGCTGCCCCAGCCGCAGCCGATGTCGAGCAGACACTCGCCGCCCTTCAGGCCCAGGCGCTCGGCGACGAAGTGGAGCTTGGCAGTCTGCGCCTCCTCCAGGGTGGCGCCCGGGGTGCGGTAGAGCGCCGAGCTGTATTTGACACGTTCGTCGAGGAACGCCCGGAACAGTTCCGGGGGCAGCTCATAGTGCTCGTTGGTCGCCAGTTCGGCGTCCTTCGGCAGGAGGGAGAGATCGTCGTCCCGTCCCGCGTGGAGCACCGGGCCGACCTCCGTATGCGCATCGGTGGTCATCTCATGCCTCCGTGCGTACCTGAGCGAGGACGAGGTCGGTGAGTTCGCGGGGGGTGCGCACGGCGAAGATGTCCTCGTCCTCGAACTCCACGTCGTAGACGCGCTCGATCTGCGCGACGACGCGCAGCAGGCGTACCGAGTCCGCGCCGGGCAGTTCCTTCAGGACGGTGGTCTCGGAGATCTCGGCGACGTTGATGCCGAGTTCTTTGGCGGTCTGGGCGCGGACCTCGTCGAGGACCGTGGCGTCCTGGAGAGAGACGGTCTGGGGGTGGTTCTGCTGCGGCATGGTCATCCAATCGCGTGATCGAAGTAGTGTGCGAGGCGTTCACGGTCTGCGCCGACCAGCCCCATGTGGCCCTCGGCCTGCTCCGAACTGATCGGCTGGTAGGCCGAGTTCGCCATCACGTGCGGGGTGCCGTCGGCATCGAGGACATCGGCCTCCGCGTGCACCACACCGCCGCTCTCCCGGACGATGCGGGCGACGGCCCGATAGGGGGTACCCGTCTGCAGCGGTTGCAGGAACTTGGTGCGCAGGGTGACCGAGAAGGCCAGCAGACCGCGGTCGAGGGCGATCAGGTCGCCCATCAGCTCGTCCACGAGGACGCTGACGATGCCGCCGTGGACGACCCCGGGGTAGGAGGCATACGCGTCGGAGAAGGTGATGTCGGTGCCGAGCCGGCCGTCGCCGAGGCGGTACATCTTCAGGGCCAGGCCGATCTTGTTACGGGGCGAGCAGCCGAAGCACTCAAACCGCGGCTCGTCGAGCCAGGGCAGCACGACGGGAGCGTTCTCCTCGTTCATCGGGCCCCGTCTCCGGCGGACGGCAGGTCGGCGAGGATGCGCCGGATGTCGCGGAGTTTCTCCACCGGTCGGCCGGTGAGTTCGGCGAGCGTGTCGAAGAGCTGCTTGTGGATCCGAGCCCATTCCGTGCCGTCGTCCACCTCGCCGAAGTAGCGGAAGACCTCATCGATGGTGACGTGGCCGTCGAGTTCGGGGAGGTTGCCTTTGAACTTACTGACCGGGTGGTTGTAGCGGCCCTCGGGGTCGGCCATGTAGACGTAGAAGGTCTCCAGGACCGAGGCCAGCTCCTCTGGGTGAGTGACCAGCCGACGGGCGGTGTAGTGGATGAACTCCCGTGCGTGGCGTGCCTCGTCGCCGCTCGCGCGCTTCATGATCTTGGCGATGACCGGCTCCTCCGCGACCCGGCTCACGCACTTGTACATGTGGTTGGTGGCGATCTCGGAGATTATGTTGGTGGCCAGTGTCGCCGACGGGGTGATGCCGGGCGGGTACGGCGCCCGCATCGCGTTGATCTGCTCGTAGGCGACGTCGCTGCCGGCCAGCCGCAGCCACTTCTTGAACGCCAGGTGGTGCTGGAGCTCCTGGTATCCCCACAGGCACACGAAAGCCGAGAAGTCGTAGTCGTCGACGAACTCGTTGAAGAAGCCGTGCTGGGCGGCTATCGAGTTGGACTCACCCATGACGGCGCCCATCGCGAAGGCGATGTACTCCGGCCGCACAAGGTCGGGGCGGAAGTCGTCCCACGGGATGTCTTTCATCTCCCACGAGGCGTTCTGGTACGTGGGGAAGACGTCGTAGCTGTGCAGCGGCTCCGCTTCCGGGTTCCGTGCGCTCTCGAGCTTGTAAGGGGTGGTCACGTGGTTTCCTCCGGTTCGATTCGGCTGGCGGGCCGGGTGCCGACTGCCCCCACGTCGGCCGACGCCGACAGCTGTTCGCGGGTGCGGGTGCGCTGCCATTTGCCGCTGGTGGTGCGAGGAATTGAGCGTGGTTTGACCAGGTGCACAAGGACGTCGGTGAAGTCCATCTCCTGGACGATCCGGGTGGCGATCTGCGGGCCCAGGTCGGCGCCGGCCTTCTTCGGGTCGGCCTCGGCCACGACGCGAACCACCTCACGACCATCGTCGGTGACGTCGGAGAAGGCCACACAGCGCTTGCGGTAGACCCCCGGTACCTCGCGGGCCACGGCCTCGATGTCGTCGGGGTAGTAGTTCTGGCCGCGGATGATGACCATGTCCTTGATGCGGCCGGTCACGAAGAGATCGCCACTGTCCTGGAACCCGACGTCGCCGGTGCGGAACCAGCGTCCGTCGAAGGCGGCCGCTGTGGCCTCGGGCGCGTTGTAGTAGCCGGTGGTCACGGCCTGGCCGGTGATCTGTACCTCACCCAGCTCGCCGGGCGCGCACACCCGGCCGTCCGCGGCGACCAGACGCATCTCGATGCCGTGCACGGGGCGGCCGACCGCTACCACGTCCTTGGCACCCCGGTCACCGCGGGCCACCGGGACCGCCCGACCGGAGGCGGCTATTTCGGCCCGGTCGATGGAGAGGATTCGTACCGGGCTGCCGGGTTCGGGGAAGGTGATGCCCAAGGTGGCCTCGGCCATGCCGTACACCGGATACATGACGGTGTCCCGCAGTCCGGCGGGGGCCAGGTGGGCGCTGAATCGCTCGACGGTCTCGGCGCTGACCGGCTCGGCACCGTTGAACGCCAGCCGCCAGGCGGAGAGGTCCAGCTCTTTGACGAACTCCAAGGGGGCGGCGGCCACGAACTGCTCGTAGGAGAAGTTGGGTCCGGTGATGACCGTGCCGCGGTGCTCAGCGAAGTACTTGAGGATCTGCGCCGGGCGGCGCAGGAACGCGGTCGGGGTGAACACGTGCACGTCAGCACCGTTGAGCAGGTGCGAGAAGAGTCCGACCAGGCCCATGTCGTGGAAGGTGGGCACCCACTGCATGAAGACGTCGTCGGGGCTGAAGTGCCCGGAGACCACACAAGCCCGCAGCCCGGCTGCCATCGCGCTCTGGGTGAGCTGCACGCCCTTGGGCGCGCTGGTGGAGCCGGAGGTGAACTGCACCACGGACAGGGCATCCGGGTCGACGCCGGGCAGTTGGTGGGTACCGCCGGGAGCGGACACGTCGGGGTCGATGAGGACAAGCCCGGGGATCTGCTCGGTGAGCAGGGCACCCAGGTTCCCGAAGGCCTCGCCGAGGACCAGGTGACGGATGCCGGCGACGCCCAGGATGCCGGCCAACCGGCGGGCGATGCCTTGCTCGTCGCCGAAGCCGGCCGGCAGCGGCAGCACGCTGCACGCGGCACCGGCTCGCTGCACACCGAAGAACAGGCTGAGGAATCGTGCGTCGGTAGGAACGAGCAGGCCGACGATGGCCCCGGGGCCAACGCCGTGCTCTCGCAGGCCCAGGGCGCAGTGCAAGGAGGTCTCGGCGAGCTCGGCCGCGGTGATCCGCTCCTCGCTGCCGGGAAAGACGGCGACAGCTTCGGGTGAGTTGCGAGTGTGCTGGAGGAAGGTCTCGGTGAGGGTGTCGCCGGACAACAGGGAGCCGCGCAAGGGGTTGGTTCCTTTCGTGGGGGGCTGTGTCCGTGGCCGGAGGGCCGGGCAGGTCAGGAGACTAGGTCGACCCGCAGCTCGCTCAGTCCCCGGAAGTTGACATGCGGACGCCAGACAACGTCCTCTGTGGTGAGGGAGACACTCTTGTAGCGCCGCAGCAGTTCACGGAATACGAGGCGGCCTTCGAGTTTCCCGAGGAGCGCGCCGATGCAGTAGTGCGGACCGCCGCCGAAGGCAAGCGGCTTGATGTCGGTGCGCGACACGTCCAGGGAATCAGGGTCGTCGTACCGGCGCGGATCGCGGTTGGCGGCGCCGAGCAGGATCATCAGCTTCGACCCGGAGGGGATGGTCTTCTGGCCGACGGTGACGTCCGCCGTGGTGATACGGGCGACGAGCTGGACGGGGGCGTCGTAGCGGACGAACTCGTCGACGCCTTCCTCGATGAGATCGGGGTTGTTCCGCAGGGTCTGGAGCTGCTCGGGGTGGCGCAGCAGGGCCAGCATGCCGTTGCCGATGAGGTTGACGGTCGTCTCGTGACCGGCGTTGAAGAGCAGCAGCACATTGCCGATGATCTCGTCGTCGGTGAGCCGTTCGCCGTCCACCTCGGCGAGCATCAGCCGGGTCAGGATGTCGTCCTGGGGGTCGGTGCGCCGTTTGGCGAGGTGTTCGGCGATGTAGGAGCGGAACTCCAGCACCGACTGGTTCATAGCCTTCTCGGTGACCTCGTCCAGGGCCGGGTCGACGACGTGTCCGATCGCCTCGGTCCACTTGCGGCACTGATCCCGGTCCTCGACGGGCAGTCCGACGAGACCGCAGATCACCGTGACCGGCAGCGGCAGCGCGAGGGAGTCGATGAGGTCAATGCCCTCGCCCGCGCCCATCTGGTCCAGGACCTTCGTCAGAATCCCGGAGATCTGCGGGCGCATCTTCTGGATGGAGCCCGCGCTGAACACCGGGTTGACCAAGGTGCGGATGCGCCGGTGGGCCCGGCCGTCCAGCATGAGCATCCAGCGCCGGGTGTCGCTCACCACGGGGCTCTCCCAGCCGCCACGGTGCTCCGCCCATTTGGCGTCCCGGTGGAACTCGCTGGTGAGCCGCGGGTCCCGGAGGAGGGCTGCGGCTTCGTCATATCCGGAGACGACCCAGAATCCGAAGGGGGTCTGGTGGACCGGTTCAGCCTCGCGAAGCCGTGCGTAGAACGGATAAGGGTCGCTGCGCATTCTCGGATCGCGGGGGTTGTAAAGAATATCCGGCTTCACTGCGTCCATGGTCGGAAAGCGTGTCAGGGGGCTTGTGCAGCATCAATAGGACACAGGTCCCACTCCAGGGGCCGGACATGATGCGCGGGAAATGGCCGATATGGATCTTGGAGTCGTCCTCGTGGAACGTGCGGTCGGGGAAATGGTGCAGGAGATTTTCGATCTTCCGGTGCCCTCTGGTTCAGGCGGCGAGCTGGGCACCGGTCGCCGTCCCCGCGCCAGACTGGTGATCAGGAAGGCGCGTTCGGTGGTGAGTTCGCCAGCGGTGCAGTCCTTTCTCCACCGGATGGCGTGGAGGGCCTGGCGGGCGTCGGGGTAATCGAGGCGGGCGAAGGCGGCGGTTTTCAGCCGCCGGATCTCCGGGCGGTGGTGGGCTCGGGCCCGGTCGTGGTGGTCGGGCGTGATCTCGCGCCGGGGCGGCGGGGCAAGGTGCCGTGAGCGTGCTGGGTGTGCGGGGCGTCGGCGGTGACGCCCGTGCCGGTCAGGTCGATGGTGTCCAGCAGGGCTCGACACCGGGGATCTCGTTGCCTGTGTCGGCGACCTGGCGCTGGGCGAGGACGTGACCGGTGTGGTCCATTACGGCGAGCAGCGTGTGGTGCGTGGTCGTGGTGGTGCGCGAGCCACGCAGGGCCTGCCGTCGACGGCGATCGCCCGCAGCCCCGCCGGGGGTGGCGGTGCGGGCGGCGAGGAACGCTCCGGTCGCCCGGTACAGGGCGTCGCCGTCGAGTTGGACGAGAAGACGGCGTGCGGGAGTGTCAGGGTGTGGGACGTGCACCGCGCCGGTCAGCGGGTCGAGGGCAAGCCGAGAGCTGGGCAGGCCCATGCCGGGGCATCCGTGATCCACCCGGTGATCGCCAGGACGCCCCCGCAGCAGCGGCCACCAGCGCGGGCAGCGCAAAGCGACAACGGACTCGCCGAGCGTTCATGCGACTTCGACACTCACATGATCACCGAGACCATGTCCGCACTGCGTTCAGGGGCGGAGGACCAGCTTGCCCTTATTGCGGCGGTCGAGGAGAGCTTCGTGGGCGTCGCGGGCCCGGCCGAGGTCGTACTCCGCGCCGACAAGCGGCCGCAGCCGGCCCCGTGCCGTGAGCTCGAGGAGTTCCGTGAGTGCCTTGCCGCCGGCGCCGTGCCCGGCGAGGAGCGGGACGAGCCAGAAGCCGGCCACACTGACGCTCCGCAGCGCGAGCCGGCCCGGGTCGACCGGAGCGGCCGGCCGTCGTGCCGAGGCGCCGTACGTCACCAGCCGGCCCAGAGGGGCGAGGGCGTCGAGGGCGGCGTCGAGGACGGGGCCGCCGACGGCATCCAGGACAACGTCGACGGGACGTCCCCGGTTGGCGTCGAGAACGCGCTCCCGGTAACCCTCGGCGGCGCCGTCGACCGCGACGTCCGCGCCGAGCCCGAGGGCGAAGGCGCGCCGGTCGTCGCAGGACGCCGTCGCGATGACCCGGCCGGCTCCGTACTCCCGGGCCAGCTGGACGGCGAGGCTGCCCGTGCCGCCCGCCGCGGAGTGCACCACGACGCTCTCACCGGGCCGGATCCGCGCGATGGACCTCAGCAGGTGCCAGGCGGTCAAGCCCTGGACGAGGACAGCGAGGGCGGCGCCGGCATCCACCTCGTCGGGCAGCGCCACGAGGTCGCGATCGGCAACGACCGCCCGGGCCGCGTATCCGCCCTGCGGAAGGTAGCCCAGGACCCGGCGCCCGTCCGCGGTCCGGCCGGCCACCTCCATTCCCGGGATCCGCGGCAGCGGGCCCTCGGGAGCGTAGGGGCCTTCGGTGTGCTCGCCCGCGATCTGTTTGATGTCACCGAAGTTGACGCCGGCCGCCTCCACCTGGACCAGAGTCTCGCCCGGTCCCGGCACCGGGTCCGGCACATCGGCCTCCAGCAGGACTTCGGGGCCTCCGAACCGCTCGTATCGCAGGGCACGCATTCCGCTCTCCCGCCATGAACACGCCCCACCCGGGGGCTTCTTGCCTCGGCCGGTGCTGGTGCCGTCTCAGCCGGCGGGCCGCGGGCTGTCGCTGCCGGAGCCGGGCTGCTTGGGCTCCAGCCCTTCCATCTCTCGGAGCTGGTCGAGGAGGACCTTCGCGAACTCCAGCCCCTTCGGGGAGAGACCCACCGCGCGCATGGCCACGCCGGTGACTCCGGCGCGCTCCAAGGACCGCAGGTCCTCCTCGGTCAGACCAGCGTCGCGCCAGGCCGCCAGTTCTTCCAGCCGCTTTTCGGTCGGGCTCGCTGATTCGTCGTCGAGAAGATAGGCAACCGGTACACCAAAGAACTTTGCCAGAGCTTCAACATGCTGGACCCGCGGATTACCTCGTTCCCCTTTCCGGAGGTAGGCGATGTACTGTTTCGAAATGTCACCGCCCTGGGCCCGGATGGCGCGGGCCACCTCTTCGTTGCTGAAGGGGCCACGACCGCGCGGATGCACGGTGTCGAACAGATGGTTCAACCGCCGAGCCAGCAATCCAGGTGGGTCTGTCCTCATTTATCCCCACTCCTTGGTCCCTGAGCTGCCGATCGGGTGGAAGCTCAGAGGGGTGCCATCATGCAGGTTGACGAGACCATGGCTGCGACAAAGCATCCACAAGGGGTTACGCAGGATCTTGAACGTTCCCTGTGTCAGGTTACTGCATACCATCCAGTCTTCTGAGTCGGGAATTCTTGCCAGATATGCGGCAAGATGTCAGAGGATCTCGCCCAAGCCGTCGTCCCCACACAGGACTTGGGCACGGTGTTCCCTGCGGCGTTCCAGACGCGGACGCCCTTCTCCCGGCTCGGCGAGCCATCGCGCCACGGGGTCCGGCCAGGGCGACCGCGTGGGCGTGAAGTGCAGGTGAAAGCGGGTACGGGCGAGCAACCGCGGCTCGACGGCCGGGTCTTGCGGGTGACGTGGTTGTCCAGCACCAGGCGCATCGCAAATCCCGTGCCTGCGGCGTGGGTTGGCGCCGCGCCCACCGCTCCGGCTCAGGCAGACCGCAGCCGACACTGAGCCTCTGTCATCCTGTGCTGGAGGGTGAAACAAGCCGTACCATCGCAGAAGCACAAGATGCACGGCATGACCGCCCAGGCACCCCCTGCTACGGCCACCGTGAACTGCCCGACCTCTGCCAACAAGTGCCACCGCGCCGACGCCCACTTGTGCGCATCCGACGAACACGCCTTCGCACAGTTCGAGGCTCACTCGGCAAACTAGTGGTTCAATGCACGTATCGGAACTCGTCGTTGCGCTCAGCGGCTTGGAGAAAGTTATCACGGGAAGAACGGAGCTCGGAGAACAGTATCCGGTCATCCGCTGGCCGAGAAACGGATCTTCCGTCCTGGGGGTGCCTGACACATCATGGGCAGCCGCGACACCCACGGCAGCGAGGAGAACGGCAAGCGATGAAACGCCGGCAAATCCGCAGGAGATGCGGCGACCTGGTACAGAGTCTCGACCTGCCCGTCTCCTTCTCCCTGGAGTACCTCTGCGAGCAGATCGCCGAGCGCCGGCGGCGCCCGATCCAGCTGGCCCCGCTGGCATTCCCTGCCAGCGGCCCCGCCGGGCTCCTGGTCTCCACCGCCACCACGGACTACGTCTTCTATGAGGCTTGTACCACAGTGGTCCACCAGACTCACGTGATCATGCATGAACTGGGCCACCTCCTGTGGGACCACGGCCCGGCGGGACCCGGCGCGGCGGACGAGATGTCCGCGGGCAGCGCCCTGCTGCCCGCGGACATCGACCCCGCGCTCATCGAGCACATGCTGGGGCGCACCCAGTACAGCCGACCCGAGGAGTATGCGGCGGAGTACTTCGCCACCCGGCTGCTGCGGCTGGCTAGCGGCCCGCTCTCGCCGCCGGCCGAGGTGCCGCCCGGTATGAGCGAGCTGGTGGACCGGCTGGAGCGCTCATTGCGGCACGGCGGCGGTCACCGCAGATGACCGCACGGCCGAGCCCATCCGGCGGGCCGTCCGGTCCATCCGGTGAGCCCGGTCACGGAGTCAGGCCGGACGACGCCCAGTGGGCGACGGGCACCGCGAGGAACAGCACATAGCCCAGCAGCGCCGGGCCGGCCGGCGCGTACCGCACCGTGCGCCGGCCGCGCCAGCGCAGCCACCCCCAGACCGCGCAGGCCAGCGGGACGGTGCACGCGGCGACCCACCCCGCATCCCACTCCTGCCAGACGGCGGCCACCACCGCCCGCAGCACACATGCCGCGACCAGCAGGCCGGCCGCCAGGACCAGGCTTCCCGAAGCGCCGACGGCGGTGGAGTAGAGCTTCTCCCCCGGCTGGGCGAACTCGGGGCGCACCGTCTTGCGCGCCACCTCCCAGGACGAATACGCGAGCACGAACGTCAGCACAGCGCAGAGCAGCGCGGGCCAGGACGCCCGGGCCGCCCCGGCGGCGTACGCGAGCGTGACCGCGTAGCCGACCACCCCCGTCTTCAGCTGGATGGTGACCGCGATGTTCCGGTGCATGCTGTCGCGGAACCATGCCGACGTCTGCTCCAGGCGGAGCAGGAACAGGCTGTAGGCCATGATCAGGGCCGCCGTCACCGTCGTCGCCGCGCCCGCCCCAGCGGCCAGGACGGCGGCCGCCCCCGCCGCTCCCCCGAGGTACCAGACGACCTGTCGAGGGCCGACCACGCCGGTGACGAGCGGGCGCGAGGGGTGGAACACGCGGTCATAGTCGAGGTCCTTCACCTCGTCGACGACTCGCATGAAGAACAGTACGCACACCAGACCCAGCAGTCCCGACACGACAGCTGAGGCGGAGCCCGCCGCGCTGGGCTGCGCCGACGGACCGGAGCGGTCCGCCGGCACGAGGGTGCAGAACACCGCGGCCGGCAGGAGCAGCACGTACACGCTGTACAGGCCGAGCGGGAACCGCTTCACGAAGAACCGCCCGAAGAGCAGCAGTTCGTGTCTCACGCCGCGTCCTGGATAACCGTGACGTGGCCCGTCGCGCCGTCGATCTCCAGCAGGCTGCCGTCCACGATGTCCATCGCACCCGGCACCCCCACGATCGTCGGGATGCCGAACTTGCGGCCGGTGATGGCCGTGTGCGACAGCATGGAGCCGCGCTCCACGACAATCCCGCGGGACGCGAGCATCAGATACAGCCAACCCGGATCCGTCTCCCGGGCGATCAGGATGCTGTCCGGTTCCAGCGCGGCGTCCAGCGACGGGCTCAGGACCACCCGGGCCCGGCCGCGGACCCGGCCGGGGCACGAACCGAGCCCCTTCAGCACGGTGCCGGCGTCGTTGTCGGGAGCGTCGACGGACCGTGCGTGGTGCGGCACAGACAGTGCCACCACGTCGGCGGTGGCGAACTCGCGGAGCGGCTCCAGCCGCGTCGCCCGCTCCAGGTCCCGCCGACGTACCTCGACCAGGCCGGCCAGGTCGTACGTCGAGCCGGAGCCGTCCACGAAACCGAACAGCTCGTCCAGGTCGAGCAGGAACACGTCCTGCGGGTCCGCGAGGACGCCGCGTTGGTGCAGCTGGGTGCCGAGGGCGAGGATCACCTGCTTGCTGTAGCCGAACAGTTCGCTGCGCAGGTACCGGCCGGCCTCTCGGTGGTAGAGGTGTGTCCGCAGCCGGGCGAAGAGCAGCCGCAGCAGGGCGCGCGCCGCCGGACGGTCGGGCAGCAGGCGCCGCAACTCCGCCTCGCCCTCCGCCCGGTTGCGCCGCTCGGCGCCCTCCAGCTCCACAACGGTCATGCCCGACGCGACGTATTGCCGCACCAGCTCGACCAGGTGCCAGGGAGTGTCCCGGAGGTTGGGGCGCTCCAGCTTCAGCTCCTCGATGCCCCGGTCGCCGTAGCGGCGCAGATGAGCGCGGAACTCGGCGGTGAATGCCGCCGGGAACCGCCCCGCGTCCAGCTCCGCCCAGACCTCCCTGGCCCCGCCGGTGGTGAACCGTGCCGACAGCTCTGGATCCCGGCGCACCCGCTCAGCCAGCCGTACTGCTTCCAGGGCTATCTCCGCGCCCTTCAACTGGCGTCCTCCGCACAGCAGTTGACTGAAGAGCGTCGCGTACTCCCGCACCCCGTTGCGCTCCAGGACCTGCTCGATCAGCTTGTGGCACACCACCATGAACTGGTAGTTGACCAGCGTCACCCCCCACAGGTCGCCCGCGCGCCGCCACACCTCACGGAAGTCGGCGACGAGGACGAGCGGATGCTGGTCGGCAGAGGCGGCGCCACGCCGCTCGCGCACAATCCGGTTCCAATCCCGGTCGAATGCGGTGAAGTCCGGTACCAGAGTGGCAAGGTTGCGGGCCGCGCGGCCCCAGCTGCGAGCCAGTCGAGCGTGGTGCCGGGCACGCCCCAGGGGCGTCGCGGGCGGTGGCGCGGGCTCGGCGTACGCGGTGTCCAGCTCGGCTACCAGCCGCTCCCAGTCCCGGCGCAGCCCCTCGAAGAGCGGCAGGACAGCGAGCATCTTCGTGAATGAGGTGATGCTGTGGTAGATCCGCCCGTCCACATAGCCGAGCAGCCGGCCCGTCGTCTCCCGCAGGCCGTGCAGTTCGCGCTCGCTCACCCCGCACCTGCGCAGGTAGTCATGGTTGAGCAGACCGTAGAAGCGGCGGGCCACCGAGTACGTCATCGGTGTGGTGGTTCCTGGGAAGCTCTCGGCCACGTTGGCGTTGCTCCACACTCGGTGCCGGCCCGGTTCGAGGACAACCGGCCGGGACTGCACCACGTGCACCCGGCCGTCGGGGGTGAGCGTGGCCTCGATGTCCTGCGGAGCGCCGAAGAGCTCCTCGATACGGCGCCCGAGTCCGGCCAGCTCCACGGCTTCGGCGTCGCTGAGCACCGGCACGTGTCGCAGCGCTTCGGGTACGTCCGCTTCCCGGAGGCCGTGTCCCTGCCCGGTGTCGAGAGTGAGCATCGTCGTCTTGCCGGTGACGACGCGGTCCACGGTCCCGGCGCGATCGACGAAGAAGTGGTCGGTGGCCGTCTTCTCCTGGACGACGCCCTCGCCGATGCCCCAGCCGGCACTGATCACGGTCCGGCGCTCATAGGTCGCGGGGTCGCAGGTGAACAGGACCAGCGACCGTTCGCCCAGGACCATCCGCTGCACGCCGACGGCGACGGCAAGGCCCTGTGCGCTCAGGCCCAGCCGGTGCCGGTACAGCAAGCCCTCGGGCGAGAACGCCGACGACCAGCAGCGCGCCACTGCGGCTGGGATGCCGTCCCGGGGCACGTAGAGGAAGCTGTCGCTCATGCCGGCGAAGGCGTGCGCGCCCGAGTCTTCAGCGTGTTCCAGCCGTTCCGCCAGCACCGAGGAGCGGACTGCGACGAGTTCGTCCCCCGGAAACTGTCGGTCCACGGCGGCGGTCAGCGCCTCGTGCAGTGAGGTGTCAAGGGCTGTCTCCTCGACCAGCCGACGGACTTCGGCGCTGACGCGGCAGACGTCCTGCCAGTCGTCGGGGTTGACCTCACGCAGCAGCTCGGCGATGCGGTCGGCGACGGGGGCGACGGCCCGGTGGAACGCCTCGCCGGTGAGGCAGAACAGGGGCGGCACCGTGACCCCGGCGCCGTACAAGGACTTCAACCGGGCGAACTTCCAGCCCACGTGCTCGGGTGCCATCGGGTCGTCGAGCGTCTCGATCATTCGCCGCCACCTCATCGTCCGTGTCTCATCGTGCATGTCCTGGTCGTGCATGTCCTGGTCGCCGGTGGCTTCGCCGCCGGTCCGTCCGCCACGTTCACCACACGAAGGGCACGAGACGCTTGCGGTCCCGGGCGAACTCGCGGTATCCGGCGACTTGGGCGAGCGCCGTCTCCTCGGTGCGGATGCGGTACACGACGGCCGGCAGGAAGGCGCCGAGCAGCAGCGCGACGCTGACCGGGTTGAGGAAGAACGTCACCAGTCCGACATGGGCGAGGAGCATTCCGGTGTACGCCGGGTGGCGAAGCACGCGGTACGGGCCGGTGTCGGTGATCCGGTGATCGTGGACGGTGCGGACGCGGTGCGAGTAGAACCGGCCCAGGGTGCGGATCGAGAGCAGCCGGAGGGCGGCACCCGCTGTCAGCAGTCCGACCGGCACGAGCATCCAGGGCTGCCAGGGGCCGTGCGGCAGGGGCCCGTACAGGGCGGCGACGAGGGTGGCCAACCGGGCTGCGCCATACAGCTGTTCGCTGCCGCGGTCTTGCTCAGAGGCGGGTTCGCCCGCGGTGCGCAGGCTGATGCGGGTCTCCAGAGCGACCCAGATCAGATAGAGGGTGATCAAGGTGGCGGCCGGGGCACGCACGTCCGCCGGGGCGGAGTGCAGGATGCGCACCAGGGCGCCCACGAGGGCCAGCGCGCCGGCCACCAGCAGGACGGCCGGAAACCGTCCGGTGCGGGTCGGTCCGTTTCGGGTCCCGGCAGTACCCTCCGGGCTCATCGTGCGGCCCCCCGCGGTCCGGGACCCGTGGCCGCGGGCCGCTTCCGGGTAGCCTCGCGCAGCCTGCGGTATACAGCGGCCGGCACGGTCCGTCCGGTGCAGGTGACCGTTCCCCGGCGCTCCTCACCGTCGAGGAGTTCGCACACCACGGTGTGGTCACGACCGACCCGCCGGGGGCGGCAGCAGAGCACGGGCGGCCCGGCCCAGGCCGGGCCCGGCGACAGGTCGACATCCAGCCGAGACAGGATGAACTGATGGTCCAGTGGTACGTCATGGACTGCGTGCAGGATCATTATGGACGCCTGCCGGCACGCCTCGACCAGCACGGTGAGGGGGTGCACGGCGGCGGTCTCGGCGCCCGGCGCCGGCTCCAGCACCGGGGTGACAAGGGTCTCCGGGCCGGTCCGGTGCAGCGGGCCGACAAGGATCTGGGCGACCGCCCGCTTGTGCACGAGGGCAGGGGCGGCGTGCGGGGGGCGCCCGCCGGCCGGCGACGAGGCCGGCAGCGGGGCGTGGACGGCACCCGGCGTGCAGGCCAGGCCGCCCAGGCAGACGTCCGTACCGTCCTGGACGACACGGATGGAGACCGGGTGGCCGGGGTCCGCGGCGGCGCCCAGCCGGAGCCGGACGGGGCGGTCCTTCTCACAGAAGCGGTCGAACTGCATCCACAGGCGCGTCACTTCCGGCCGGTCCGCGAGCGGTCCGTCGAGCGCTCGCGCGGCGCGCACCGCGCCATCCAGCAGCAGCATCGCCGGGACGTGGTCGAGGGGGTGGTCGAAGAAGAACGGGTCGCCCTCGTCGACGACGAGTTCCGCGCCGTGTCCCGGGCTCCGTAACGTGTCGCGCGCCGAAGGCGCCCGCGTGCTTACCGTCATTGCGTCTCCAAGGGTTGGTCAGGGAGCGACGACAACCTGCGCCGAGTAGCTGAGGCCCGAGCCGAAGCCTGCGGTCAGGACGAGTGCCCCGGGCCGGACGCGGCCGGCGGCGGTCAGAGTGTCGAGGGCGAGCGGAATCGAGGCGCCGGAGACGTTGCCGTCCTCCCGGACCGTGCGCGCCACCTCAACCGACGCGGGCAGCCTCAGCGCCTTCACCGCCGCATCCACGATCCGCACATTGGCCTGGTGCGGCACGAACGTCTCGATGTCCTGCACCGTCACCCCGGACGCGGCCAGGGCCTGTCCGCACACATCGGCAACGGCCCCGATGGCCCAGCGGAACACCTCCGGTCCGGCCATCTCCAGGAACGGCCAGCGCACCAGCGGGTCGCTCCGCACCTCGGCGAAGGAGCGGCTCTGCCGGATGGCACCCAGGTGCTCGGTGTCGGTCCCCCACACCACGGGCCCGATACCCGGCTCGTCGGCGGGTCCGACCACCGCGGCGCCCGCGCCATCGCCGAAGATGAACGCCGTCGAGCGGTCTCGGGGGTCGACGATGTCGCTCATCCGCTCTGCCCCCACCACCAGTACGTGCTCCGACTGCCCGCAGGCCACCAGGTCCCGGGCGACCGCCAGGCTGTGCGAGAACCCGGCACAGGCTGCGCCGAGGTCGAAGGCGGCGGCACCGCGCGCCCCCAGTTCGGCGACGCAGGCCGCCGCCGCGGGCGGCGCCTGGTGCAGGTAGGACATGGTGCAGAGGATGACGCAGGAGACGTCGGAGGGGGTCAGACCGGCCGCACTCAGCGCCTTTTCCGCGGCTCGCGCCCCCATCACGGGTATGGTCTCGTCGCCGTCGGCAAAATGTCGGGTCCTGATTCCGGAGCGCTTCTCGATCCATTCCGGATCGGAATCGATGAGTTCGCAGATTTCCCTATTACCGACCACGTTCCCCGGGCGGTACGAGCCCACTCCCAGGATCCGCGAGAACCGGCTGGACGAGGGTCGAATTCCTTGTGTCATCGATTTCATCCGTCCCACTCGCGGGCCATCACGTACGAGCCGTCACATCCAGCTTCCTATTCATCAAAAGGGCTGCGATCCGAAAATGTCAATGAATGAAAGGCCAGGACGTTTGCCCCATTGATTCGACGGGCGCGGAATTCCATTATGGATGTGAGATCCGTCAGCCACCGTCCGCGTGGCAACGGGTTCGCCGTCCAGGGAGCGGTGCAGCGCCTCGATGCCGTGGGTGAGCGGCAGCAGCCCAGCCACCGTGTCGGTCCACCCGGGCAGGGCCGGCGCCGGCACCGCGCCGCTGAGGACCAGGATGAGATAGAGCGCGGCGTTGCCGTACAGCAGCTCGGAGCGGCCCAGCAGCGCCAGCGCGCCCACGGCGGCGCCCGCGCACAGGGTGGTGAGCGCCATGACCGCGTACGCCCCGGTGCGGGCGAGCAGCACCCGCAGCACGGGCACGCGTCCGACGAGCAGCGGAGCGAGGGTGCGTTCCTCCCGGTCCAGGGGCTGAACCCCGCTCGCCCCGATTGGTCAGGGGCGTCTTGCCGGCATCGTTCTCCCCGAGCAGGGCCACGATCTCACCCTCGGCGACGGTGAGGTTCACCCGGTCCAGGGCGGTGACCCGGCGGCCGGAGGAGACGAAGTCACGGCCCAGACCGACGACTTCGACGGCGGTCACGGCGCGTCCCGCGGCAACTCGACGACGCCCAGCTCCGCGAGAGCGGCCACCGCACCGGCCAGTTCCTCCTCGGAGACGTCGGCGTCGAGGGCGCGGGTGAACTCCGTATGCACATCGGCCGCTCCGGCGCCCGTGCACAGGCTCCACAGGTATGCCATGGGATCGGTGAGGTCGTAGG
The DNA here is from genome assembly GCF_040654815.1 of Streptomyces sp. NPDC050619. Classification (NCBI taxonomy): domain Bacteria; kingdom Bacillati; phylum Actinomycetota; class Actinomycetes; order Kitasatosporales; family Streptomycetaceae; genus Streptomyces; species Streptomyces sp. NPDC050619. The sequence continues at coordinate 119,983 of NZ_JBFAIR010000025.1, forward strand.
CCGTGTTCGGTCCGGCCAGCACGAAGCCGTCGGTGAAGCGGAGCAGACTGTGGTACGGGCTCTGCGTCGGGCCGATGCCGGGTCCCCTGGGCAGCCGGAGCTCGGCGATGTCCCCGGTGCCGTTCCCGCCGCGGGTGGTAGCCACGCCAACCAGGGCGACGGCGAGGGTAAGCCGGCGCCGGACGACGGCCTCCGCGTGTCCGGTCAGGCCGTCGAGCGGCACTGGCTCGTGCAGCAGTTCCCAGATGGTCGGCAGGTTCGGGCCGAGCAGCCGATACCGGGCGACGCGGCGCAGCAGGAACTTCGGCCCGATGTACAGGTCTCGTTCGGCGGAGAGCAGCGCGTCCAGGCCGGCCTCGACCGCGCCGCGGGCGGCGAGCAGCGCCGTGTACGGGTCGCCGATGGCAAGGACCCCCGCGGCGTCCTCGGCCAGGCCGGCGACCACGAAGGCGTTGCGGTAGATCACGACTTGGGCGACCACGTCGCGGTCGGGTCCGGACGGGGCGTCCTCGCCGGTGCGTCCCACGGGGAGCCGGCCGGCCACCGCGTAGCGGACGATCCTGGTCATCTCCGCGTGGTCGAGGTCTCCCTGGGAGCGGTCGGTCCGGGTGATGGCGTACCGCGCCATCGACGCGGCTCGGGCCTCCCAGACGGCGAGCGGCAGGGTGGTGAGGTCAAGACGGCGGCCGCCCGCAACATGCTGGCGGGCCGTCTGCGCGGTGTCGTGCACAGCGACGATGTCGAGGTCGGACTCGGCGTGGCCGAGACCGACGGAGAGACTGCCGACGACAAAGGCGCCCCGGCATCCGTCGGGGTAGGTCCGGGCGACGAGGTCGACTGCCTCAGCGGTGTCCTCGGGCGTGAGGTATTTGTCGTCGATGGCGTGCTGTTTACTCAATCCTCTCAACCTCGTCGTCTGTCTGCACAGGTCCTTCGGGGGGAAATGCCGAATCGGCGTGGCGGACACTTTGACGGGCATCAACGTGTGCCCGCCACGCCGAGAGGGGTGTTACGTTTCGGCGCGAACGGTTACCGCGCCTTGTTGCCGTTGCACGTGCCGGCCTTCTTGATGTCGAACTTCATGGCTCTGGATCCCCCTTCCTGTCGTTCGAAGGGCACCGGAGGGTGTCTTCCGGTGCGTTCTAGGCGGCGGGGACCACCGCGGCTTCGGACAGATGGCGGCCGGCCTCGTCGGCTCCGGCCTGCGCGCATCGTCCCGGTGCGGCTCCTGCCAGGGCGGCGGCGAGGAAGCCCGCGTGGTAGGCGTCCCCCGCTCCCGCGGTGGGCAGCCCCGACGGCACGTCCGGGGCCTGAGTGTGCACGGCCTCCGGCATCCCGGGGCCCGCGGTCCAGCTGCCGTGCTCGCCGCAGGTCACGGAGACCAGCCGGGGAGGCCCAAAAGCGCGCCGGGACAATCGCTCGCACGCCTCCCCGCCGGTCCTCGTGCCGGTCTCCTCGAGGGCCCAGTGCTCTGCCGCGACCAGTACGTCAGCGTGGTCCAGCAGCGCGGAGACCCCGGAGGAGACGTCACCGCGGCCCGCGTTGAGCGAGACGGTGGTGCCGCGTTCCTGGGCCAGGGCGCACAGTTCGGCGGCGACCGGCAGGAAGCGGCCGTTCACGTGGACAGCGTCCGCGTCCTCGACGAGCCGGGGCAGCAGCGGACGCAGCGCTGTCTCCGCCGCCCGCTCCAGCGATGCGGGCAGGTGCCACAGCAGCGTCCGGCTCGGCGGCGACTCCAGGACCAGGCAGGAGGGGCTGGATCCGGGCACCGTCACCACGTGCTCCCGGCCGACCCCGCGATCGTCCAGCTGGCCGAGCAGGAAGCGGCCGATCCAGTCGTCGCCCACCACGCCCGCCACGGCGGTGTCGGCGCCGAGCCGCCGCAGCGCGGCCAGCGTGTTGGTGGTGGCCCCGCCCAGCCGGAGGTCCATCGCCGCGACGCTGGGGTCGTGCTCCTGAACGAGCGGGACCGGGCAGACCACCCGGACGTCCGCCATCACCAGGCCGAGGCCCACGACCCGGGGCCGACGGCCCGGTGCGGCGGTCACCGGTCCACTTCCACGATGGGCAGACCGCGCCGGGACAGGCCCAGGGACTGGCGGTCGTCCGGTGCCGTGTAGAAGAGCTTGCCGATGTTGTTCACCTTGCGGATGCCCTCGGCGCTGAGCCGCAGCAGCCGGCCGTCGCGGACGACAAGACCGTTCTCGGTGAGGGCGGTCAGCTCCGGCCCGAAGACGGTGTCGACGTCCACGCCGTACTGGCGGCGGAAGCGGTCGGTGTCGAAGGGGTTCATCCGCAGGCCGAACATCATGGTGCGGCGCATCCGCGCGGGTAAGTCGAGGACGGAGCCGGCCGTGGTGGCGGCGCCGTTGGTGCGGGCCTGCTCGATGTAGTCGCCGATCGAGTAGGCGTTGATGGTGTGCCGGCCGTCGAGGTAGGTCACCGCGCTCGGGCCGACCCCGACCCATTCGCCGTCCTCCCACTGGAGTTCGGTGTACCGGCAGCGGGGTGTGGTGCGGCGGACGAAGTCGAAGACGTTGTAGTGCTCGTAGCCGTTCTCCTCGAAGATCTCCCGGGCGGCCTCGAACATCTCCTGCTCGACGTCCTCGCCGGGGATCTCCAGTTCGCCCTTCTGAAGCCGGGACCAGAGCACGGTCTGCTCGCGGATCCACAGCGGGTAGAAGCTGATGTGCGCGGGGTCGCAGGCGAGCGCGTCGCGCACGGAGCGGCGGACGTCCTCGACGTTCTGGCCGGGCAGCCGGTAGATCAGGTCGAGGTTGATGTTGTCGAAGCCCGCCTCGTGGGCCAGCCGCAGCGCCTCCCGGGCCTCGGCGGCGGTGTGGTCGCGCCCGATCTCCTTGAGCACGGCGTCGTTGAAGGACTGCACTCCGATGCTGAGCCGGTTGCCACCGGCGGCGCGGAACAGCCGAAGCTTCTCGCCGCTGAGCGAGGCGGGGCTCCACTCCATGCTGAATTCGCAGTCGTCGGTCAGCTCGAACGACGAGGTGATGACGGTCAGCAGGCGATCGAGCTGGCGGGTGGCCAGCAGAGAGGGCGTGCCGCCGCCGATGAAGATCACGTCCAGTGGGCGTCCGGCCACCTGGCCGCGCTCCCGCACGGTGCGGATCTCATTCTCCAGGGCGTCGAGGAAGACGTCCATCTCGTCGTGCAGGTCGTCGCCGACCTTCACCTTGTACTTGCAGAAGTGACAGCGGTGGGCGCAGTAGGGGATGTGGGCGTACAGCCCCATCGTGGGCCGCGCCCACGCGGTCTCGGGGTTCATCGCGGTGATACGGGCGGGATACCAGCGCACGTAGTCGCGCTCGATCTCCTCCAGCTCCGACTGGTCCATGGGGGTCGCCTCACTCCTCGGGAAGTACGGTGGCTGCGGGGCCGCCGAAGGTCGTGGTGGTCAGTGAGGCAAGCGGCAGTCCGGCCCGGTCCGCGGCGGCGCGGATCCGTCCGGCCAGTTCCCCGTCGTCGTGCCGGGTCCGGTCGTAGACGGCGTACACCAGCGGCCCGGTCGAGCTGAGGCCGCCGCCGACGGCGCCTTCGGCGCGCATCAGGTCGACCAGTGGCCGCCACCGGCGCAGCTCCGCCCGCTGCCAGTGAGCCTGCTTCCACCCGATGTCCTGAAGCCGGGTGAGGCCGTCACCGAAAGCGGCCAGGTCGCCCTCCTCCAGGGCGGGCAGCAGCCCCATGAGGACGGTGTGCGCGACCGCCTCGACGGCGGGCAGCGGCACCGGGGTGTGCGCGGCCATGAAGTCCCGTTCGGCCGCGCCCTCCAGACCGTGGACCCCCTCCGGCAGGGCCAGGACCACGCCCCAGTGGGCGGGCGGGTTCCTGGCGTACAGCAGCGGGGGGACCGGCAGGCCCTCGGCGAAGCGGCTCGGCGCGAACGCCTCCTTGTCGCGGGTGCGGTGGCCGCCGTCCACGAGGAAGCCGCCACGGGTGAAGGCGTGCACGCCGATGCCGGAGGTGCCGCCGCGTCCGGACAGCGCCACCAGTTCCCGGTCGCCCAGGTCCAGGCCCTCCAACTCGGCCAGGCCGCGCAGCGCGGCGAGCCGGAGCTGGGTGCCCGAGCCGAGGCCGCTGTGGGCCGGGACCGTGGAGCGCAGCCGGACCCGGGCCGGGGCCGGGACACCGAGGGCTGCGGCGGCGTGCCGCACCGCCGCGGCGGCTCGCTCGTTCCCTGCTCCGGCGGCCTCGTCCTGGTGCGGCGGTCCGCCGCGGGCCAGGACGAGGCGCAGTCCGGGGTCGGCCACCGCGAAGCCGACGCTGCCGTCGCGGCGGCCGACCGACCCGTTCATGTCGATGAGCGTCACATGCACCCGGGACGACGTCCGGACCTCCACCGCGTCGGGGACGGACGCCGCCCGGTGACGGGACAGGAGTGGGGCTGGGTCAGTCGAGGTCGAGGACATCCGCGTACCCCTGAAGGTCCAGGTAGCCGTGGCCACTGAGGCAGATGACGATGGTGCGCGGCTTGCCGCCCTGCTTGGCCTCGTCGATGGCGGCGAGGATGGCGTGGGAGCTCTCCGGCGCGGGCAGCACGCCCTCGGTGCGCAGGAACAGCTGACCGGCCTCGAAGACCTTCTGCTGGTCGAAGGAGCGCGGGGTGATCAGGCCGTGCTTGACGAGGCTGGAGAGGATCGGGGTCTTGCCGTGGTAGCGCAGACCGCCGGAGTGAATGGGCGGCGGCACGAAGTCGCTGCCGAGGGTGTACATCGGGATGCGTGGGGTCTGCCGCTCGGAGTCGGCCCAGTCGTAGCGGAACTCGCCGGTGGTGAGTGTGGGCACCGAGGCGGGTTCCGCGGCGATGCACAGCGGCCGGTCGGCGCCCGTGACGAAGGGGGCGACGAAGCCGGTGAAGTTGCTGCCGCCGCCGACGCAGCCGACCAGGACGTCGGCGCCGACGCCGGCCTGCGCAAGCTGTGCCTGGGTCTCCAGGCCGATGACGGTCTGGTGCATGGCCGCGTAGTACGACATGCAGCCGAGTGCCAGCCGGTGCGAGGGGTCGTTGCGGACCAGCTCGATGGCCTCCGCCATGCCGATACCGAGGCTGCCAGGGCTGTCCGCGTCCTTGTCCAGCACGCCGCGGCCGGTCTTGGTGGTGCGGCTCGGCGAGGAGATGACCTCGGCGCCCAGCATCCGCATGAGGTTGCGCCGGTAGGGCTTCTCGTCGAAGCTCTTGCGGACCATGAACACCTTCAGCTTGATGCCGAAGGCGGCGCAGGCGAGGGCGAGGGCGGTGCCCCACTGGCCGGCGCCGGTATCCGTGACAAGCGTCTCGACACCGTCCTGGGCAGCGTAGTAAGCCTGCGCCAGCGCGGTGTTGAACTTGTGGCTGCCTCCGGGGTTGAGGTCCTCACGCTTGTAGAAGATCTGATGCGGGGTGTCGAGGTACTCCTCCAGGCCCTTGGCCCGGACCAGGGTGGAGGGCCGGTAGCGCCGGTAGGTGCGCAGGACCGGATCGGGCACCTCGATCCACGGGTCCGTCGCGTACCGGCCCTGCAGGAACTCGATCTTCAGACACTCGGTGGGCCAGAGCCAGTCGTAGTCCTCGGTGAGCGCGGGCCGGTCCTCCGTCGAGTGCATAGGAGGGTCGATGTCGTAGGGCAGGTCGACGACGAGGTTGTACCAGCGCTGGGGCACCTCGTCCTCGGACAGGACGAAGCGGTTGGCTGCGGAACGCTCCTCGGCAATGGTCACCGCTCACTCCTAAGAAGGTCGGTTCTCGGATCTGGTGGGTGGGGGCCACCGGGAAGCGGCCACTGCACACACCGAGGCCGCTCCACCGTCCGCCCGCAGGTTCCGCTGGTTGCGGAACCGGTGCTGCGCGGCCGTGCGGCAACCGTCACCGAGAGTCCCCTCAGGCGGCGCTCCGTGGGAGGGCGTGGCGCCCATCGGACCAAGGAACCGTGAGAGGGCGCGGCTTCGGTGCGTTCGTGCTGGGCCAGCCTGTCAGGTCGCCCCACCTCCCTCAAGAGGACCAATGTCCCATCCATGCATCCCTGAAATCCGGCGGCGTCCGCGATGTAATGTCCTTGGCTCGCAACTGGCCGAGGGGCCGAACTCCGCCTCGTGCACCGCATACGCGCACGTCTTGCGCACTGCCTCACCGGCCTGCGGTCACGGTGCTCATGGACCGGTCCCCCGCCGTAGCGACGACAGCGACACCGGCGGCAAGGAGAGCCCCGCGGATGCTCATGTACAAACCCCTGAACGCTTCGTTCGGCGCCGAGGTATTCGGCGTCGCACTCGACACCGCGGAGGCCGAGGCACACGCGGAGGAACTCGTCCAGGCCCTGCACCGGCACCGGCTGCTGCTCTTCTCCGGCCAACGGCTCACCGTCGAGGCCCAGTTACGGGTCACCTCGCTCTTCGGCCGGCCGACGCTCCCCTGGAACCCCACGCACGGGCATTCCGACAGTCCCTACGCCGAGGTTTTCGAGTCGACGCTGCCCCGCGCTCACAAGGAGCCCGCCGAGCACTGGCACAGCGACGCCTCATTCCTGCCGGAACCCACCGACGCCACGCTGCTGTACGGGGTGGTGGCGCCCGCGGAGGGTGGCCGCACCCAGTTCAACGACGCCCTCGGCCCTCTCGCGGAACTGCCGCGGACGCTCAGGGAGCGGGTCGCCGGACTGCGCGCCGTGCACGACTTCGGACGGAACTTCCCGCTGCGGCAGGCCTCGTCGCGGGTGTCACAGGCGGAGGCGGCCACCGAGCGCGCGGCCTTCCCGCCGGTGACGCACCCGCTGGTGCGCCCGCACCCGGTCACCGGCGAACCGGCCCTGTACCTCAACGAGATGTGCCTGGACCGGATCGAGGGCCTGCCCGAGGCCGAGAGCCGGAACCTGCTCGAGGAGTTGTACGCGCACACCGTGCGGCCGCGGTGGCAGTACGCACACGCCTGGCGCCCGGGTGACCTGCTGGTCTGGGACAACCCCTCGCTTCTCCACCGCGGCGAGGGCGTTCCGGCCGGGATGCGCCGTCTGGTCCACCGGACGACCGCCCGGTACACCGGACGGGCTCTGTGATCCCGGAGTGGCGGCTGCCGGTCCGGCCTCACGGACTGCCCGGCACGCTCATCGCCTTCGACGGCGTCGACGGCAGCGGCAAGACCACCACCACCCGGACGACCCGGGCCTTTCTGCGGGCGCGCGGCCACACTGTCCGCGGCTTCAAACTGCCCTCCCGTGAGCTGAAGGCGAGCCGCTGGTTCAAGGAGTACAGCGCCGATCCCTTCGGCGCCGTGCGGACCGGCGAGGTCGACCCACTCGCCATGTGCTGCGCCGTGCTCGGGGACCGGCTGATGACCGTGCGGGCGCGCATCCTGCCCGCGCTGCGGGCGGGCCGAGTCGTCGTGGTCGACCGCTATCTCTTCACGCCGCTGGGCGAGCTGCTCATGCACGGAGTGCCGGCCGGGACACGCGCCGTGGTGGAACCACTGATCGGCTGCTTCCCCGCGCCGGACCTCTCGGTGTTCACGACCGTACCGGCGGGCGTGGCCAGCGCCCGGGTGCGCAGCCGGGCCGCCGAGCGGGACGACCCGCTGGCACTCGACGTGTACGAGCACCGGGTGGCGGCCTTCCGCCGACTGGCGCTGAGCAACAACGGCCTGCTCCTGGACACCGCGCTGGGGCAGCGCCGCACCTTCGAGGAGCTTGTACCGCACCTGCCGAAGTCCTGAGGTACGCGGTCCAGATCCGCACTGCCGGGATCCGTCCCGGGACTGCGCAGCCCGGGATCTGCTCCACGTCTCTCCCTCTCCCTCTCCCCCTCCCCCACGTCCGCCGGCCGTACTTATGGAGCCTGCCCTGATGTCCTCCCCCCGATTACCCGGATCCGATACGACACCCCGCATGCGACCGCGCCCCCAGGACAAGACCCAGAAAGATCCGCAGGTCCCGGCGGCCGGGTCGGAGACGGAACCGCTCAACCCGGGTTTGTTGCGTACCTTCCTGGAGGTCTACCGGACGGGCTCCTTCGGCCGAGCGTCCCGCCGGCTGCACATCTCCCAGCCCGCCGTGACCCATCAGATCCGGATGCTGGAAGAGCGGTTCGGGACACGGCTGTTCATCCGCCAGGCCACCGGGTCCAGGCCCACCTCGGCCGCCGACTCGCTCGCCCGGGACGCCGAAGGCCCGGTCAATGCCCTCGACTTCGTGGTACGGCGCTATTCGGCCGGCGGCGTCCCGGCCCGCCCGCTGCGGCTGGGCGCCCCGAGCGACCTGATCAGCGACCGGATCCTGCCGGTGGTGGCCGACATGCTCCGCGATCCGGTGCGCCTGCGCATCACTTCGGAGCTGTCCGACACACTGCTCACGCAGCTGGCCGAGGGCGAACTCGACATCGTCGTCGCCCGGACGCGCCCCCGCACCAAGGGCATCAGCGCGCTGCCCCTCTACGACGAGGAGTGCTGCCTGGTCGCCTCGCCCGAGGTCGCGCGCGCGATCCCGCAGGATCGGGCGCCGGGCGACACCCCTGCGCCGGACGGCCAACGGCTGGTGACCTGCTCGGAGTATCTGCCGCTGGTCGACCACTACTGGTGGTCGGTCTTCCACACCGCGGCGGCCGCGACGCCTGCGGTGGTCCCCGACCACCGGGCCGTGCTGGCCGCCGTTGAGGCCTCGGTCGGCATCGCCGTGCTGCCCACGTACCTGTGTGCCGACGGCATCGCCCGGGGCACGCTGGTGCCCCTGCTCAGACCCGAGATACCGCCGATCACGACGACGTACCTCGCCACCCGTGACGGCACCGCGACGCGTCCGCAGGTGGCCACCGCGCACAGCCGGCTCCTCAAGCACGGCCGCGGCTGGACCTGAGCGGGGACTTCTGGCAGCGGGGACTTCAGGCAGCGGGACCGGCGGGGTGGCAGGGCCGCCGGGCGACGATCAGTCCGTAGCCGATCTGCGGGAGTTCACCGAAATGTTCGATGATGTCGGCCGCCCGGTTGAGTTCCTCGCTCAGTGCGCCGTCGCTCGGTTTGTCCACCCCACGGATGAGGTCCGCCGCGATGGTGTGACTGCGGCGTACGTTCTCGCCGATGTCCAGTGTCTCCAAAACCTCGAGACCAGCCTTGCGCATATGGGCGACGTATTCGTCGACATTCCCGATCGGCGGAATCTGGAACAGCTTCCGGTTGTCCGCGACTATCTCGGCCTCACGAGCGTCAAGTTCACCCTGCTGATATGGGTTGGCCGTCACCAGAATGCCACCTGGACGTAACACGCGCGCCACTTCGGTGATAGCAGTGGCCCGGTCGGACATGTGCAGGAAACTTTCGATCGCGTACGCATTGTCGAAGTGCGCGTCAGGGAAGGGCAGGGCCATGCCGTCGGCCTGCCGGAAGGACACCTGGCCGGTCCCGACCTCCGGCCGGGCGGCGGCGATCTCCGCCTGCTGGGCGCTGATGGTGACGCCCGTGACGTGCACGCCCCAGGTGTGCGCGATCCGAGTGGCGGGCTTGCCGCTGCCACAGCCGATGTCCAGGACCTGGTCGCCCGGCGAGAGCGCGAGCCGGGTGCCGACCATGTCGGTCAGCGCGTCGGTGGCCTGCTCGACGGTGGCGTCGTCCTCGTCGTCCCGCCAGTAGCCCAGATGGATGTTTCCTCCCATCACTTCGGAGAGGAGATCGGTCGACTGGTCGTACATCGTTCCCACGTCCGCCGCGGTGGGTGCGTACTGCTCGGTCAATTCGAGACACCTCTCCAGTTCGACTGCCGGCGCGTCCACTCCACCCCCGGCCGGACAGGAAACTACAAACCGTCAAGCTCGTTTGTCAACGCGTCTTCCGCCACCCAGTACAGCCCTCCGCTTCCATTGTTCCGGCTGCTTTCCACAAGCTCATAGCCTTATTTATCGGCCCCATGTGCCAAGTTATTGGACAGCACATGAGCGCGCCAGGTCTACTGACTTCAGTGATCTCGCCGGGTTCTCCAAAAATGCAGTCGTGAGCAGCTCACGTCGCATTACCCGGTCCCTGTCGGGGGCGGCCGGAATTCAGGTCCGAGACCTTCACTTGACATTGGCCCGCCGTCGGTTGTTGGGAGTTCTATGCGTTCCGGCCAGGCGTTCGTGCCCGAAGACACTTCCGCACCCGCCGATCCGATCGCCGTCGTGGGCCTGGCCTGTCGTTTCCCCGGTGCCCCGGATCCCGCTGCCTACTGGGCCCTGATCCGCGACGGCCGCAGCGCCGTCACCGGAGTTCCGCCGGGACGCCGCGGCTCCTTCGGCACCGGTGGTCTCGGCACCGGCGGCTTTCTCGACCACGTCGACGAGTTCGACCCGGACTTCTTCGACATCTCGCCCCGCGAGGCCGCCGCCATGGACCCGCAGCAGCGGCTCGCCCTGGAGCTGTGCTGGGAGGCGTTCGAGGACGCCGGTATCGTGCCGGCCGATCCGCGGGCCCGAAGCACCGGCGTCTTCGTGGGCGCCATGTGGGACGACTACTCCACCCTTCAGCACCGTCTCGGGGCGGACACCCGGCACAGCATGACCGGCCTGCACCGCAGCATCATCGCCAACCGGGTCTCCCACGCCCTGGATCTGCGCGGGCCCAGCATGGTGCTCGACGCCGGGCAGGCGTCGTCCCTGCTCGCCGTGCACATGGCCGCCGAGAGCCTGCGCCGGGGCGAGGTGGGGCTTGCGCTGGCGGGCGGGGTGAACCTTGTGCTGGCACCGGAGAGCACCCAGCACTCCGAGAAGTTCGGCGGGCTCTCTCCGGACGGCCGGTGCCACACCTTCGACGCCCGCGCCAACGGCTATGTGCGGGGCGAGGGAGCCGGGTTCGTCGTACTCAAGCCGCTCTCCCGCGCGGTCGCCGACGGCGACCGCGTCTACTGTGTCGTGGAAGCCACCGCGGCCAACAACGACGGCGCCGGCGAAGGACTCACCGTGCCCACGGCGCGGGCCCAGGAGGAGGTGCTGCGCACCGCCTACCGGAGCGCCGGCGTCGACCCCGCCGACGTGCAGTACGTCGAACTCCACGGCACCGGCACGAAGAAGGGCGACCCGATCGAGGCCGCCGCGCTCGGCGCGGTGCTCGGAGCGGCCCGGCGGCCCGGCACCCGGCTGCTGGTGGGGTCGGTGAAGACGAACATCGGCCACCTCGAGGCGGCCGCCGGAATCGCCGGTCTCATCAAGACGGCCCTGGCCATCAGGCATCAGAAGGTCCCCCCGAGCCTCAACTTCGTGACGCCCCGCCCGGAGATAGCCTTCGACGCCTGGAATCTGCGCGTCCCGGTCTCACTGACCGGCCGGCCGGACCCGGACGGCCCGTTCATCGCGGGTGTCAGCTCCTTCGGCATGGGCGGCACCAACTGCCACGTGGTGCTCTCCGACCGCCATCTCGCACTCACCGGTGACGGCGGGGCGCACGAGGTGAGCGGCGACGACGGCGAAACGCTGCGCGAGCGGTCCGCCAAGACCCACTCGCCGCTGCCCTGGGTGGTGTCAGGGCGGTCCCAGGACGCGCTCCGTTCCCAGGCGGAGCGGCTCGCCGCACAGGTCACCGCGAACCCCGGGCTGGACACGGCAGCCGTGGGTCGCTCGCTCGCCATGCACCGCACCGCGTTCGAGGAACGCGCGGTGGTCCTGGGCGGCGACCGCGGTGACTTCCTGAGCGGCCTGGACGCGCTGGCCCGCGGGGTGCCCGCCGCGAACCTGGTGCGGGGCTCAGCACGCGGCGCGGGCGGGACGGCGTTCCTCTTCACCGGTCAGGGCAGCCAACGCCCCGGAATGGGACGTCAGCTGCACGCGGCGGTGCCCGCGTTCGCCGAGGCCCTCGACGAGATCTGCGCCTGCCTGGACACCTTCACACCCTGGGCCGTCAAGGACCTGCTCTTCGCGGAGCCCGGCAGCCCGGAGGCGGCGGCGCTGGACCGGACAGACGCCGCCCAGGCCGCACTGTTCGCGCTGGAGGTCGCGCTGGCCCGGCTGCTCCAGCGGTGCGGGGTGCACCCTGATCACCTGCTCGGCCACTCCGTCGGCGAACTGGCCGCGGCCCACGTCGCGGGGGTGCTCCCGCTGAACGACGCCTGCGCGCTGGTCGCCGCCCGTGGACGGCTGATGGAGCAGGCCGCCGAGGGCGGCGCCATGGCCGCGCTGGAGGCCGACGAGGCAGAGGTCGCCGCGGAGCTGTCGGACCGGGGCCTGGTGCGGCGGGTCTCGGTGGCGGCGGTCAACGGACCACGGGCTACCGTCGTCTCCGGTGACCTTGACGGCGTCGAGGACGTCGCCGCACGGTTCGCGGCCCGTGGGCGCAGGACCAAGCGGCTCAGGGTGAGCCACGCGTTCCACTCCCCGCACATGGACGGGGTGCTGGACGAGTTCCGCACGCTCGCCGCGGAACTGGAGTACCACGCCCCCCGGATCCCGGTCGTCTCCAATGTCACCGGACGCCCGGCCACCGCGGACGAGCTGACGTCGCCGGAGTACTGGACCCGGCACATCCGCAGCTCCGTGCGCTTCTACGACGGCGTCCGCGCGCTGCGCTCGGCCGGCGTCACCAGCTACCTGGAACTCGGTCCCGGCGGGCTGACAGCCATGACCCGCGAAAGCCTCGCCGACGGGGGTGCGCCGACCGGGGCCGCGGTCGTGCCGCTGCTGCGCGCGGGGCAGCCGGAGGACCGTACGGTCCCCGCCGCGCTGGCCGAGGCGTTCGTGCGCGGCACGCGAGTGGACTGGGAGCCACTCATCGGCTGGGCCGGCGGCGCCCGGACCGACCTGCCCAGCTACGCCTTCCAGCGGCGCTCCTTCTGGCTCACCACGACGGCCCGGCCGGACGGGGCACCGGCCGTCGACGCCACGCCCGACGGCAGCATCGACACCGCGCCGCCCCAGGAGCCTGCCGCCACGGCCACCGCCGCCACCCCGCTCGCCGCCGTACCGGAGCTGGTCCGGGCCTGTGTGGCGGCGGTCCTCGGGCATCTCTCGTCCCAGACGGTCGACAGCGGCCGGACCTTCAAGGAACTGGGCTTCGACTCGCTTACCGCGGTGGAGTTCCGCGACAAGGTCGCCGAGGCGACCGGGCTGGCGCACCTGGCCCCCACTCTGATCTACAACCACCCCACGCCCGGTGAGCTGGTGGAGTTCCTGAGGGCCGAGCTGTCGGGCGAACGTCCGGCCGCCGCAAGCCCGGTGGCGGTGACCGCGGGTTTCGACGAGCCGGTCGCCATCGTCGGCATGGGCTGCCGGTACCCGGGCGATGTGCGCTCACCCGAGGACCTGTGGCAGCTGGTCGCGGAGGGCAGGGACGCCGTCTCGGTCTTCCCGGCCGACCGGGGCTGGAGCACCGACGAGTTGCGTGATCCGGAGAACCCGGAGGTCCGATATGCCCGGGAGGGCGGATTCCTCTACGACGCGACCGCCTTCGACAACGCGTTCTTCGGGATCAGCCCGCGCGAGGCGCTCGCCATGGACCCGCAGCAGCGCCTGATGCTGGAGACCTCCTGGGAAGCACTGGAGCGGGCCGGGATCGACCCGCTGTCTCTGCGGGGCTCCCAGGTCGGGGTGTTCGCGGGGGCAATGGCTCAGGACTACGGGCCCCGGCTGGGCGAACCGGCCGAGGGCGGCCAGGGGTTCGCGCTGACCGGAAACACAGCGAGCGTCATCTCGGGCCGGGTCGCGTACGCACTCGGTCTGGAAGGCCCGGCGGTCACCGTGGACACCGCCTGTTCGGCCTCGCTCACGGCGCTGCATCTGGCGCGCCGGTCGCTCCAGAGCGGTGAGTGCGCGCTGGCGCTGGCCGGCGGCGTGACAGTGATGGCGACGCCCGGGATGTTCGTGGAGTTCGCCCAGCAGCGGGGGCTGGCGCCCGACGGCCGCTGCAAGCCCTTCGCGGCGGCGGCCGACGGCACCGGCTGGAGCGAAGGCGTGGGCATGCTGGTGCTGGAGCGGCTGTCGGACGCCCGGCGGCACGGCCACCGGGTGCTGGCGCTGGTGAGAGGCTCGGCCGTCAACCAGGACGGCGCGACCAACGGCCTGACGGCGCCGAACGGCCCGTCGCAGGAGCGGGTGATCCGGCAGGCGCTGGCCGACGCCGGGCTCGCCCCGCGGGATGTCGACGCGGTGGAGGCGCACGGCACCGGCACGAGGCTCGGCGATCCGATCGAGGCGCAGGCGCTGGTGGCGACGTACGGGCAGGACCGCGCGGACCGCGGGCCGCTCCGGCTCGGCTCGGTGAAGTCGAACATCGGACACACCCAGGCGGCCGCCGGGGTCGCCGCGGTGATCAAGACGGTGATGGCGATGCACCACGGTGTACTGCCGCGGAGCCTGCACATCGGCGAGCCGACCCCGCACGTGGACTGGAGCGCGGGCGCGGTGGCGCTGCTGCGGGAGCCGGTGCCCTGGCCGGCGGAGGGCCGGGTGCGCCGGGCGGGCGTCTCCTCGTTCGGGATCAGCGGCACCAATGTGCACGCCATCCTCGAAGAGGCCCCGGACGACCGGGCTCCCGTCGGCAGCGGGGAGCCGGAGTCCGCCGGCCCGGGCCGGCGGACCGGTGCTGCCTCGGCGGTGCTGCCGTGGACGCTGTCGGCGAAGACCTCCGAGGCCCTGCGCGCGCAGGCGGCCGGCATGCGGGCCCACCTCAACAGCCCCGAACGGGCCGACGCCACCGCCGCCGACGTCGGGTTCTCGCTGGCTACCACGCGGGCCGCGTTGGAGCACCGCGCCGTGCTGATCGGCGCCGACGAGCCGGAGCTGCGCGCCGCGCTGGACGCGCTGGTGCGGGACACCCCCTCGGACCGGGTGGTGCGAGGCACCGCGGTGGGCGGCGCCGAGACCGTGTTCGTCTTCCCCGGCCAGGGGGCCCAGTGGGCCGGGATGGCGAAGGAGCTGCTGGACACCTCCGAGGTGTTCCGGGAGCGGATCCAGGAGTGTGCGACGGCGCTCGAACCGGTCGTGGACTGGTCGCTCCTGGACGTGCTCCAGGGCGTGGCGGGCGCGCCGACGCTGGAGCGGGTCGACGTCGTGCAGCCGGTGCTGTTCGCGGTGATGGTGTCGCTCGCCCGGCTCTGGGAGTCGCACGGCGTGCGCCCCACCGCGGTGCTCGGGCACAGCCAGGGCGAGATCGCCGCGGCCTGTGTGGCGGGCGGGCTGTCGCTGGCTGACGCCGCGCGGATCGTCGCGCTGCGCAGCCGGGCGCTGACCGCGATCTCCGGCTTGGGCGGCATGGTGTCCGTGTCACTGCCGGCCGAGCGGGTGCGCCAGTTGCCGTGCTGGGACGGGCGGCTGGACCTCGCGGTGATCAACGGACCGTCGTCGGTGGTGGTCTCCGGTGAGCAGCAGGCGCTGGAGGAGCTGCTGGAGCAGTGCGCTGCCGAGGGCGTCCGGACCAAGCAGATCCCGGTGAGCTACGCGGCGCACTCCGCGCAGGTCGAGGCGATCCGCGAACAGCTGCTCGAAGCGCTGCGCGAGGTCGAGCCCCGCGCCGGCGACATCCCGTTCTACTCGACGGTGACCTCGGAACTCTTGGACACCCGTGCGTTGGACGCCGAGTACTGGTACCGCAACCTGCGGGAACCGGTCCACTTCGAGCGAACGATGGGGACAGTGCTGGCCAAGGGACACGCCCTCCTGATCGAGATGAGCCCGCACCCGGTGCTGAACATGGGGGCGCTGGACGCCATCGAGACCTTCGGCGGTTCGGGCGCGTTCGTGGGCTCGCTGCGCCGCGGGGACGGCGGCCCCGAGCGGTTCACGACCTCGCTCGCGCAGGCGTACGTCCTTGGGGCGTCGGTGGATTGGCGGACGGTGTTCGCCGGGTCCGGCGCGGCCCGCGTCGACCTGCCGACCTATGCCTTCCAGCGACGCCGGTTCTGGCCGGAGGCGCCCGTTGCCGAGCCGGAGCACGGTAGGAGCGACGGTCCGGAGCAGCGGTTTTGGGAGGCGGTGGAGCGGGGCGACGCCGCGGGGCTGGTCGCCGAGGTCGGCGGCGGCGAATCGGACGCTCTGCGCGCTCTGCTGCCTACGCTCGGTGCCTGGCGCCGACGGCAGCGCGCCTCAGACGCTGCCGCCGACCGGCGGTACCGGATCGCCTGGCAGCCCGTGTCCGAGACGCCGGCCGCGGTGCTGAACGGCCGGTGGATCGTGGTCGCCGCGGAGGAAGCCGGGCCCGGGCAGCTGCCGGTGTCGGTCGTGGACGTGCTGGGCAGGAACGGGGCGCAGGTGGTGCCGCTGACGGTGGCGCCGGGGACCGGACGGCGCGAACTGGCCAGGCTCCTGCGGTCGGTGGCCGCCGAGGGGCCGGAGCCGGCCGGTGTGCTGGTCCTGCCCGCGCCGGAGACGGAACCGGTGCTCCCCTCCGCGTCCGGGTACGGCACCCTCTTCCTGACGTTGCTTCAGGCGCTCGGCGAGTCCGGGCTCGCCGCTCGGATGTGGTGCGTGACCCGGGGCGCGGTGACGGCCGACGCCGGGGACCCGGTGACCACGCCCGCGCAGTCGCAGCTCTGGGGGCTCGGCAGGGTCGCCGCGGTGGAGCTTCCCGAGCGCTGGGGCGGTCTTGTCGATCTGCCCCCGGAGCCGGACGCACGGATCCTGGGCCGGCTGCCGGCCGCGCTGACCGCCCCGGCCGGCGAGAACCAGCTGGCGCTGCGCGCCTCGGGCACGTTCGCCTGCCGGCTGGTGCGCGCCCCGCGGCCGGAGGCCTCCGGCGGACGGCCGTGGACCCCGAGCGGCACTGTGCTCGTCACCGGCGGTACCGGAGCGCTCGGCGCGCACGCGGCACGCTGGCTGGCCAGGAACGGGGCCGCGCACCTGGTGCTGGTCAGCCGCGGCGGGCCGCGGGCGGCGGGCGCCGCCGAGCTGGAAGCCGAGCTGGCCGGGCTCGGTGTCCGGGTCACCGTCGCCGCCTGCGACGTCGCCGACCGGGAGGCACTCGCCGGGCTGCTGCGGACGCTGGACGCGGACGGCACACCGGTCGGCGCGGTGGTGCACGCGGCCGGGGCGATCGAGAGCGTCCCGCTCGACACGCTCGCCCCGGACGACCTCGCCGGGCTGCTGCGGGCGAAGGCCGACGCCGCCCAGCACCTGCACGACCTCACCCGCGACCGGGAGCTGGCGGCGTTCGTGCTGTTCTCCTCGGTGTCGGCGCTGTGGGGCAGTGCCGGCCACGCCGGGTACGCGGCGGCCAACGCCTTCCTGGACGGCCTGGCCGCGTACCGCAGGGCGCAGGGCCTGACGGCGAGCTCCGTGGTCTGGGGCCCGTGGGAAGGCGGCGGCATGACGGCGCGCGACAACCTGGGCGTGGCGGTGGCCCGGCAGGGCATCCGGCTCCTGGAGCCCGAAGAGGCGGTCGAGAATCTGCGGCACTGCCTCGCCGACGGCCCCACACCGGTCGTCGCCGACGTCGACTGGGAGAAATTCTTCCCGGGCTTCTCAGCGACGACACCGAGCCGGCTCTTCGCCGAGGTGCCCGAGGTGCGCAGGCTGCTGAGCAGCGCCCGCCCGCGCACCGAGGACGCGGCCACCGCCGCGACCACGGTGCGGGAACTGGCCGGGGCGGAGCCGGCCAGGCGCCGGGAGACGGTCTCCGCGCTCGTCCGCGCCCAGGTGGCGGCCGTCCTGGGCCACGCCGACGACAGCCAGATCGGCGACCGTGCTCCGTTCAAGGAACTCGGCGTCGACTCGGTGATCGCGGTCGAGCTGCGCAACCGCCTCCGGGACCGCACCGGGCTGAGCCTGCCGGTGACCGTGGTCTTCGACCATCCGTCGCTGACAAAGCTGACGGACTTCCTGCTGGACCTGGCCTTCCCCCAGGACGCCGGCGAGCGGGCGAAGGCCGCGGACCCGGCCGGCGCACGGGAGCGGGAGCAGGCCCGGAAAACGCACGACGCGGAACAGCAGATCAACGACATGCCCGTCGACGACCTGGTGCGACTCATGCTCGGCGAGGAATAGCCACGGCGGAGCAGCCGCACTCGGAACGTCCCCCCTTTCCCCTGGAAACCGATCTGTGAGGGATCATGGCCACTTCGCCGGACAGGATCGTCGACGCCCTGCGCACCTCCATGAAGGAGACAGAGCGGCTACGGCGAGAGAACGAGGAGCTGGCCGCTGTCCGGCACGAGCCGATCGCGATCGTCGCCATGGGCTGCCACCTCCCGGGCGACATCCACGGCCCGGAGCAGTTCTGGCAGCTCCTGGCGGCAGGCGGCGACGCGGTGGCCGGGTTCCCGACCGACCGGGGCTGGGACCTCGACGCGCTCTTCGACCCGGACCCGGACAACCCCGGCACCGTGTACACCCGCAACGGCGGGTTCCTCACCGATGTGGCCGGGTTCGACGCCGAGTTCTTCGGGATCAGCCCGCGCGAGGCGGTGGCCATGGACCCGCAGCAGCGGATGCTGCTGCACACCGCGTGGGAGACGATCGAGCGGGCCGGCATCGACCCGACGACCCTGCACGGCAGCCGTACCGGCGTGTACATGGGAACCGCGTTCCAGGACTACGCGACCCGGGTCCGACCGACCGAACTCGGCGAGTACGAAGGGTACTTCCTCACCGCGGGTGCGGCGAGCGTGCTCTCCGGCCGGATCTCGTACACGCTCGGCCTGGAGGGCCCCGCGGTCACCTACGACACCGCCTGCTCGGCGTCGCTGGTGGCGCTGCACGGGGCCTGCCAGGCGCTGCGCCGGGACGAGTGCTCGCTGGCGCTGGCCGGCGGTATCACCCTCATGACCACACCCGCCCAACTACAGGGCTTCAGCCGGCAGCGCGGGCTGTCCGTGGACGGCCGGTGCCGTTCCTTCGCCGCCGCAGCGGATGGCACCGGCCTCTCCGAGGGCGTCGGGGTGGTACTGCTGGAGCGGCTGTCCGACGCACAGCGGCTCGGCCACCGGGTGCTGGCCGTGGTCCGTGGCAGCGCGACCAACCAGGACGGGGCGAGCAACGGCCTCGCCGCGCCGAACGGCCCGTCCCAGGAGAGGGTGATCCGGCAGGCGCTGGCCGACGCCCGGCTCGCCCCCCATGACGTCGACGCGGTGGAGGCGCACGGCACCGCGACCACCCTCGGCGACCCGATCGAAGCCCAGGCCCTGCTGGCCGCCTACGGGCAGGAGCGCGCCGAACCGCTGCTGGTGGGCTCGGTGAAGTCCAACATCGGGCACACCCAGGCGGCGGCCGGCGTCGTCGGCGTCATCAAGACGGTGCTGGCGATGGAGCACGGGGTGCTGCCGGCCAGCCTGCACGTCGACGCGCCGACGCCGCACGTCGACTGGGAGTCGGGGAGTCTGGAGCTGCTGACACGAGCGACCGACTGGCCGGACACCGGCCGGCCCCGGCGCGCCGGGATATCGTCCTTCGGCATCAGCGGCACCAACGCCCACGTCATCCTGGAGCAAGCGCCGCCCGCCGACGCCGGCTCCACCGCTCCCGTCGCGCCGCTGCGGGCGGTGCCGTGGGTGCTGTCCGGGCGCGACGGCAAGGCGCTGCGGGACCAGGCGCGCGCCCTGCTGGACTGGCTGGCCGAGCGCGGCCCGCTCGGCGCCGCGGAGATCGGGCACGCGCTCACCACCGGCCGGACGGCGTTCGCGCATACGGCCGCCGTCATCGTGGCCGGCGGCCCGGACCGGCCCGGTGAACTGTCCGAGGAGCTGACGCAGGCACTGGCAGCACTCGCCGAGGGCCGCCCCGATCCGCGGGTCGTGCTCGGCACGGCGCCCCCCGGGAAGCTCGGGTTCCTTTTCACCGGCCAAGGCAGTCAGCGCGTGGGCATGGGCCGCGCCCTGCACGCCTCCTCCCCAGTGTTCGCGGAGGCGTTCGACGCGGTGTGCGCGGCGCTGGACCCGCATCTGGACCGGCCGCTGCGGGACGTGGTGTTCGGGACGGCGGCGGACGCCGACGGGCTGCTGGACCGGACCGGGTACACCCAGCCCGCGCTCTTCGCGCTGGAGGTCGCGCTCTTCCGGCTGTTCGCACACTGGGGACTTCGCCCGGACCGGGTGACCGGCCACTCCATCGGCGAGGTGGCCGCCGCGCACGTGGCCGGTGTGCTGTCGCTGCCGGACGCGGCGGCGCTGGTGGCGGCACGCGGTCGGCTGATGCAAGCACTGCCGGAGGGCGGCGCCATGGCCGCCGTGCAGGCCACCGAAGAGGAGGTGTCGCCGCTGCTGGCGGAGCGCGTCGGCCGGCTGGACCTGGCAGCGGTGAACGGCCCGTCCTCAGTGGTGGTCTCCGGAGAGGCGGAGGCGGTCCGCGAGGTCGCCGCGCACTTCGCCGCGGCCGGTCGCAAGACCAAGGAGCTGACGGTCAGTCACGCCTTCCACTCGCCGCTCGTCGACGCCATGCTGCCGGAGTTCCGGCGCGTGGTGGCCACCCTGTCCTTCCACGCCCCCGCCATCCCGGTGGTGTCAGCTCTCACCGGCGAGGAGGTCACGGCCGAGGAGATCAGCGACCCGGAGTACTGGGTGCGGCATGCCCGCGGCACCGTACGGTTCGCGGACGCCGTCCGCACCATGGCGGACGACGGCGTCCGCACCTTCCTGGAGCTGGGCCCCGACGGGGTGCTGACGGCGATGGGCAAAGACACCGTCACCGCGGCCGACGCCGAGCTGGTCCCGGCCCTGCGCGCGGACCGGGACGAGGAGCTCGCCGTCACCACCGCGCTCGCCCGGCTGCGCACCCGGGGCGTGCCGGTGGACTGGACGTCGTTCTGGGCCGCGTCGGGCGCCTGCCCGGCCGCGCTGCCCACCTATGCCTTCCAGTCGCGCCGGCACTGGCTGGACGTCCCGGCGTCGGCCGCCGTGCACTCCGCGGGGCTGGTCGCGGCCGGGCACCCGCTGCTGGGCGCGGTGGTGTCGCTCGCCGACGACGAACTGGTCTTCACCGGGCGGCTCTCGACCGGTGTGCACAGCTGGATCGGCGACCACCGGGTGTTCGGCCAGGCTCTGCTGCCCGGCACTGCCTTCCTCGAGCTGGCCCTGCACGCGGGCGAGCGGACCGGCCACGAGCAGGTCGCGGAACTGACGTTCCACACCCCGCTGGTCCTCCCCGACGGAGCGGCGGCCGCCCTCCAGGTGCGAGTGGGGGCCCCGGACGGGTCCGGGCGGCGGTCGCTGGACATGCGGTCCCGGCCGGACGGCGCGGCGGATGACGAGCCGTGGACCACGCACGCCACCGGAGTGCTCGCGCGCGCCGCCGTCCCCGCGGCCGGGGACCTGTCCGTGTGGCCCCCGCAGGGCGCGGAGCCGGTGGACGTCACCGGGCTCTACCCCCTGATGGCGGAGACCGGCTTGGCCTACGGGCCGATGTTCCAGGGGCTGCGGGCGGCCTGGCGGCGGGACGGGGAGCTGTTCGTGGAGGCCGGGCTGCCGGACGGCGCCGGAGCCGGGGAGTTCGGGGCGCACCCGGCGCTGCTGGACTCGGCCCTGCACGGGGTCGCCCTGGGTGTCGTCACCCCCGGCTGGGACCGGGCCCTGCTGCCGTTCGTCTGGCGCGGGGTCGCCCGGCACGCGGTCGGCGCCCCGGGGCTGCGGGCGCGGCTGACACCGGCCGGCTCGGACACGGTCTCGGTGCTGGCGGCGGACGAGACGGGCAGCCCCGTGCTGTCGGCCGACGCGCTGGTGCTGCGCCCAGCCTCCCGCGACCGGGTCGAGGCGGCCGTCGGCACCGCCCGCGACCGCATGTTCCAGATGGCCTGGGAGACCCTCGCCGCCCCGCTGGCGAGCGCCGTCGCGTCCGCGGACCCAGCGGGATCCGCTGCCCCGGACGCGGCCTTGGCCTGGGCGGTCGTCGGCGACGGCGGGCCGGAGCCGGGTCCGTGGGCCGCCACCGCGCCCGCCGGTGTCCACCCGGACCTGGACGCTCTGGCACGCACGGCCCCGGAGCGCCCGATCCCGGGCACCGTGCTGGTGCCGTGCTCCCCCGGCGCAGTCACCCCCGGCACCGACGCCGACACGGTGCGTTCGACCGCCCACCGAACGCTCGACCTGGTCCAGCGCTGGCTGGCCGACGACCGGTTCGCCGCGTCGCGGCTGGTCCTCGTCACGCGGCGGGCCGTCGCGGTGGCCCCCGAGGACGTCCCCGACCTGGCGCACAGCGCCGTCTGGGGATTGCTGCGCACCGCCCAGTCCGAGCACCCCGGCCGGTTCGGGCTGCTCGACCTGGACGACCGGGACGACGCTTACGGCCTGCTGGGCGAGGCCGTCGCCACCGGCGAGCCGCAGCTGGCGGTGCGCGACGGCGCCCTCCGCGTCCCCCGAGTGGCCCGGTGGCGCCCGGACCGCGCGTTGCCCGTACCGGCCGCACCGGCCTGGCGGCTGACCGCCGGCGGCGACGGCACCCTCGAAGGCCTCGCCCTGCTGCCCTGCCCGGAGGCCTCCGCGCCCCTGGCCCACGGCCAGGTGCGGGTGGCGGTCCGGGCGGCCGGGCTGAACTTCCGGGACGCGCTCAATGCCCTCGGTATGTACCCGGGCGAGGCCGTTCCCCTGGGCGTGGAGGGTGCCGGAGTGATCGTGGAGACCGGCCCCGGGGTGACCGCACTGGCGCCCGGCGACCGGGTCCTCGGCCTGATCTCCGGCGGGATCGGCCCGCTCGCGGTCACGGACGAGCGGCTGCTCGCCAAAGTCCCGGACGGCTGGTCCTTCGCCCAGGCGGCGTCCGTGCCCGCGGTCTTCCTCACCGCGTACTACGCGCTGACCTCCCTCGCGGAGCTGCGGCCCGGCACATCGGTGCTGGTGCACGCCGGGACCGGCGGCGTCGGTACGGCCGCCGTGCAGTTGGCCCGGCACCTGGGTGCCGAGGTGTACGCGACCGCCAGTCCCGCGAAGTGGGACGCACTGCGGGCGGCGGGTCTGGACGACGCGCACATCGCGTCGTCGCGGACGCTGGAGTTCGAAGAGAAGTTCCGGCGCACCAGCGCGGGCCGGGGCGTGGACGTCGTCCTCGACTCACTCGCGGGCACGTTCGTCGACGCGTCGCTGCGGCTGCTGGCTCCGCGGGGCCGGTTCCTGGAGATGGGCAAGACCGACATCCGGGACCCCGCGGCGGTGGCGGCGGACCACGACGGGGCCTCCTACCAGGCATTCGACCTCGTCGAAGCCGGGCCCGACACGATCCGGGCGATGCTGACGGAGGTACTCGCCCTGTTCGCGCGCGGAGTGCTCCGGCTACCGCCGCTGACCACCTGGGACGTCCGGCACGCGGCCGACGCCTTCCGGTTCGTCAGCCAGGCGCGGCACATCGGCAAGGTGGTACTCACCGTGACGCCGGAGCTCGACCCGGCGGGAACGGTACTGATCACCGGCGGGACCGGCGCCCTCGGCTCGGCGGTCGCCCGCCGTCTGGTGGAGCGGCACGGGATACGGCACCTGCTGCTGACCAACCGCCGGGGCGCCACCGCCCCCGGCGCCGACGCCCTGGTGAGCGACCTCACCGCGCGGGGCGCCGAGGTCACCGTGGCGGCCTGCGACGTCTCCGACCGGACCGCGCTCCGCCGGCTGCTGGACGCGGTCCCCGCGGACCGGCCGCTGACCGGCGTCGTGCACACGGCCGGGGTGCTGGACGACGGCGTCCTGGCGGCGCTCACCCCCGAGCGGTTCGACACCGTGCTCCGCCCCAAGACCGATGGAGCGCTGCTCCTGGACGAGCTGACCCAGGACGCGGACCTCGCCGCGTTCGTCCTGTTCTCCTCGACGGCCGCAGTGCTCGGCGGCGCCGGGCAGGCCAACTACGCCGCGGCCAACGCCGTCCTGGACTCTCTCGCGAGTCGGCGCCGGGCCGCGGGACTGTCCGCCGTCTCACTGGCCTGGGGGCCATGGCAGGACTCCGGCAGCATGCTCGGTGGTCTGGGCGAGGTGGACCTGGTCCGGCTCGGCCGCACCGGTCTGGTGCCGCTCCAGGACGAAGAGGGCCTGGACCTCTTCGACACCGCCCTCGCGACGGTCGAGGCCGCCCTGATCCCGGCCGGGGTGGACACCACGGTGCTGCGCCGGACGGCGGCCGACGAGGTTCCGTACCTGCTGCGCGGGCTCGCCAGGAAGCCGCAGCGGCGGGCTGACGGCGCGGCGGCGCGGCCGGCCGCGGCCGCCGCGCTGCAGGACCGGCTGGCCGCGGCGTCCGAGGACGAGCGGGAGCGGATCCTGCTCGACCTGGTGCGCAGCCACGCCGCGACGGTGCTGGGTCACACCAACCTCGCGCTGATCAGCCCGGGGCTCGCCTTCAAGGAGCTGGGCTTCGACTCGCTGACCGCTGTCGAACTGCGCAACCGGCTGGGCGGCGCCCTCGGCACCCAGCTGTCGTCCACCCTGGTCTTCGACCATCCGACGCCCACCACCCTTGCCCGGCACCTGCACGACGAACTGCGGGCCGGACTCGGGACCGGCCCACGCGACGCCGGGATGGCCGCAACCGCCGCCTCGGCCGCCGGGAACGGGACCGGCACCAGCGCCGACGACCCGATCGCGATCGTGTCGATGAGCTGCCGCTACCCCGGCGGCATCGCATCCCCGGAGGACCTGTGGCGGCTCGTCGTGGACGAGGCCGACTCGGTCACCCCGTTCCCCACCGACCGTGACTGGGACACGGACGCCTTGTACGACCCGGACTCCGCCCGGCCGGGAACGACGTACGTACGGGTGGGCGGGTTCCTCGACGACGCCGCCCGGTTCGACGCCGAGCTGTTCGGTATCAGCCCTCGGGAAGCGTTGGCCATGGACCCTCAGCAGCGGCTGCTGCTTGAGAGCTCCTGGGAAGCACTGGAGCGGGCCGGGATCGACCCGACGTCCCTGAAAGGCAGCCCGGTGGGCGTGTTCGTCGGGGCCGCCGCGCAGGGCTACCCCTCCGATCCACGGCAGGCCCCCGAGGATCTGGGCGGCTACCTGCTGACCGGCAGCACGACGAGCGTCATGTCCGGCCGGATCGCCTATGCCTTCGGGGTCGAAGGCCCCGCGCTGACCATCGACACCGCCTGCTCGTCCTCGCTGGTGGCGCTGCACACGGCGGTACAGGCGCTCCGGCGAGGGGAATGCTCCCTCGCCCTGGCGGGCGGGGCCGCCGTCATGGCGGTCCCCGACATCTTCCTGGAGTTCAGCCGGCAGCGTGGGCTGTCCCCGGACGGCCGTTGCAAGGCGTTCGCGTCGGCGGCGGACGGCACCGGCTGGGGTGAGGGGGTGGGCCTGCTGCTGCTGGAACGACTGTCGGACGCCCGGCGCCACGATCACCCCGTCCTGGCGATCGTACGGGGCTCCGCGATCAACTCGGACGGCGCGAGCAACGGCCTGACCGCGCCCAACGGGCCCTCGCAGCAGCGGGTGATCCGGCAGGCGCTGGCCGACGCGCGGCTGTCGGCCGGTGAGGTGGACGCCGTGGAGGCACACGGCACCGGCACCCGGCTGGGCGACCCCATCGAGGCGCAGGCGCTGGCCGCGACGTACGGGCGGGAGCGGCCGGAGGACCGGGCGCTGCGGCTGGGCTCAGTGAAGTCGAACATCGGGCACACCCAGGCCGCCGCGGGGGTCGCCGGGGTCATCAAGATGGTGACGGCCATGCGGCACGGGCTGCTGCCCCGGACGCTCCATGTCGACCGGCCCACCCCGGAGGTCGAGTGGTCCGGGAGCGGGCTGGCGCTGCTGACCGCCGCCGAGCCATGGCCGGAAACCGGTCGGCCGCGCCGGGCCGCGGTCTCGTCCTTCGGCATCAGCGGGACCAATGCCCACGTGATCATCGAGCAGGCCCCGGCCGCGGCCGTCGGGCTGCCGGACGACTCAGCCTCGGCAGTGCCCGCCCCCGCGGGCGCCCTGCCCTGGACGCTCTCCGGGAAGACCGCGGAGGCACTGCGTGCCCAGGCCCGCCGACTGCTGGACCGGCTCGGCGACGGGTCCGGGGCCGACCCCGCGGGCGTCGGCCGGGCGCTGGCCACCACCCGCGCCGCCCTTGACCACCGCGCCGTCGTGATCGGCGAAGGGCGCCAGGAGCTGCTGGCCGGGCTGGCGGCGCTGGCCGCGGACCGTACGGAAGAGCATGACGGCGGCCAGGTCGTCCGGGGCGAGGCGCGCAGCCGCGGGAAGACCGTGTTCGTCTTCTCCGGTCAGGGCTCGCAGTGGGTGGGGATGGCCGCGGAACTGCTCGATGCCTCCGAGGTGTTCGCCGCCCGCGTCGAGGAGTGCGAGGCCGCCCTGGCACCCTACGTGGACTGGTCGCTGACCGGGCTGCTGCGGGGCGCGGACGACGCGCCGTCACTGGAGCGGGTGGACGTCGTACAGCCCGCGCTGTTCTCGGTCATGGTGTCGCTGGCCGCCCTGTGGCACTCCTTCGGGGTCCGGCCGCACGCGGTGATGGGACACAGCCAGGGGGAGATCGCCGCCGCGTACGTGGCCGGGGCGCTCACCCTCGACGACGCGGCCCGCACGGTGGCGCTGCGCAGCCAGGCGCTGACCGCGCTCTCCGGGCAGGGCGGCATGGTCTCCGTGGCGTTGGGTGAGGACGCCGCGTCCGCGCTGGTGGCGCGGTGGCCGGGGCGGCTCTCCGTCGCCTCGGTCAACGGCGTCTCGTCCACGGTGGTCTCCGGCGAGACGGCGGCGCTGACGGAGCTGGTGACGCACTGCGCGGCCGAGGGCGTCCGCACTCGGACCCTCCCGGTGGACTACGCCTCGCACTCGCCGCAGGTCGAACAGGTCCGCGAGCGACTGCTGCGAGAGCTGGCCCCCGTCGCTCCCAAGCCCGCGGAGATACCCTTCTACTCCACGGTCACCGGCACAGAGCTGGACGCCACCACGCTGGACGCCGCGTACTGGTACCGCAATCTGCGGCAGACCGTCCATCTGGAGCGGGTGACCCGGCTGCTCGTCGCGGAGGGCTTCGACGTCTTCGTCGAGTCCAGCCCGCACCCGGTGCTGACCGTGGCGATCCAGGAGACCGTGGAGGCCGCGCAAGCCGGTCACGCGGTCACGGTGGGTTCGCTGCGCCGCGACGACGGCGGTCTGCCCCGCTTCCTCGCCTCGGCCGCCGAACTGTACGTGGCGGGCGTCCCCGTGGACTGGTCGGACGCCGTCCGGGGTGCCGCTCTGGGCCCAGCCGACTTGCCGACCTATCCGTTCGGCGGCGACCGGTACTGGCTCCGGCGCTCCGGCGGGCCGGCGGACGTCGCCGCGGCGGGCCTCGGACGCAGCTCCCACCCGCTGCTCAACGCCGTGGTGCCGCTGCCCGGACCGGCCGGCACGGTCCTCACCGGACGGCTGTCGACGCGCACCCATCCGTGGCTCGCCGACCACACGGTGCTGGACACGGTGCTCTTCCCGGGCACGGGACTGGCCGAACTGGTGCTGCGCGCCGCCGCGGAGACCGGCTGCGACACGGTCGAGGAACTCACCCTGCTGGAGCCCCTGGTCATCGACCGGGAGACCGGCAGCCAGCTGCGCGTGATGGTTGAGGAACCTGACGACGCCGGACGCCGCGCCGTGGAGGTGCACTCGCGACCGGAGGACACCGACGAGCCCTGGCTGCGGCACGCCGTCGGCGTGCTCGCCGCCCGGGACGCGGCGCCGCCGGACGCGCCCACCGGCCCCTCCCCGGCGGCGGAGACGGAAGACGTGCCGCTGGACGACGGGTACGCGGTGCTCGCCGCAGGCGGACTCGGCTACGGCCCGGCCTTCCAGGGGCTGCGCTCGGTGCGGCGGGACGGCCGGGACCTGTACGCCGAGGTCGCTCTCCCGGACGCCGGGCAGGCCCGGCAGTACGGGGTGCACCCGGCGCTCTTCGACGCCGCACTGCACGCGGTCGTCCTGGGCGGCCTGGTGGCCCACGCCGGCGAACCGCTGCTGCCGTACGCCTGGAAGGACGTCTGCCTGTACAGCACGGGCGCGGCGGAGCTGCGGGTGCGGCTGTCGCCCGCGGGCCCGGACACGGTGTCCCTGACGGCGACCGACCCGTCCGGCGCCCCGGTACTCTCGGTCGGCTCGCTGATGGTGCGGCCGGTGGCGCCGGGCCGGATCGAGAGCGCCCGCAGCGGGCAGCGCCGTTCTCTGTTTCGGATCACCGACGAGCGCATCGCCCTGCCGGCGGGCGACACACCCGCGGCGGACGGCTGGGCCGTGCTCGGGGACGGCCTCGGCCTGCGGGCCGCCGCGGAGGCGTCCGGCATCCGGTACGACGGGTACGACGGCCTGGACACCCTGGCCGACGCCGTCGCCACCGGGGCCGCACCACCCGCGGTGGTCCTCGTGCCCTGCCCGGACGACGGCCCGCGGCAGGCCCCGGGAACAGCAGACCCGCAGACAGCGGATCCGGACGCTGCGGCGGACCTCGCCGACGCGGCCCGGACCGCCGTGCACGGTGCGCTCGCACTGGCCCAGAAGTGGCTGTCCGACGAGCGGTTCGCCGCGTCGCGGCTGGTCTTCGTCACCCGGGGCGCCGTGCCGGCCGACGACGACATGCCGCACGACCTCCGGCACGCCCCGCTGTGGGGCCTGATCCGGTCGGCGCAGTCGGAGCACCCTGGCCGCTTCGGCCTGCTGGACGTCGACACCCTGGACAGCACCGGGGACCGTGAGAGCGGCAGCGTGACGTCGGCGGCGGTGCTGCCGGCCGCGCTGTCCTGCGGCGAGCCCCAGCTGACCGTCCGCCGGGGCGTGGTGCGCGCACCACGGCTCGCCCGGGTCACGGCGGATGCCGCCCGTCCCGCCACCGAGTTCCGGTTCGCGCCCGGCGGCACGGTGCTGATCACCGGTGGGACCGGCGGCCTCGGCGCGCTGGTCGCCCGCCATCTGGTGACGGCGCACGGCGTGACGGAGCTGCTGCTCACCAGCCGCAGCGGCGACGCCGCGGCAGGCGCCGCCGAGCTGACCGCGGAACTCGCCGCGCAGGGCGCCCGGGTGATGGTGGCGGCCTGCGACGTCGCCGACCGGGAGGACCTGGCCGGGCTGCTCGCCCAGATCCCCGCCGACCGGCCGCTGACCGCGGTGTTCCACGCCGCCGGCGTGCTGGACGACAGCGTGCTCACCTCGCTGACCCCGGACCGGATCGACGAGGTGCTGCGGCCCAAGGTCGAGGGCGCGCTGCACCTGCACCGGCTCACCCGGGACGCCGGCCTGTCGGCTTTCGTGCTGTTCTCCTCGGCCGCCGGTGTGCTGGGCACCGCCGGGCAGAGCGGCTACGCCGCGGCCAACACGTTCTTGGACGCACTGGCGCACCGCCGACGGGCCGACGGCCTGCCGGGGACGTCGCTGGCATGGGGGATGTGGGAGCAGCGCAGTGGTCTCACCGGCGCACTGTCCGACACCGATCTGCGGCGGATGGTCCGGTCCGGGGTCGGACAGTTGCCCACCCAGGAGGGCCTGGAGCTGCTGGACGTGGCGCTCGGCGCCTCGGACGCGGTGCTGGTGCCGATGCGTCTGGACCCGGCGCCCCTGCTCTCCGAAGGCGAACCTGAGCTGGTGCCCGCGGTGCTGCGCGCGCTGGTCCGGGTGACGCGGCGCAGCGGCGGAGCGGTACAGGAGTCCAGCAGGCACTTCGCCGACCAGGTGGCCGCGCTCCCCGCCGAGGAACGGGACCGGGCGTTCCTGGAGCTGGTCCGGCAGAAGGCCGCCACGGTGCTGGGACTCGCCTCCCCGGAGGCAGTCCAGGGCACCCGGGGCTTCCTCCAGATGGGGTTCGACTCGCTGACCGCGATCGAGCTGCGCACCCGGCTCGGTACGGCCACCGGGTTGCGGTTGCCGGCGACGCTGGTCTTCGACCACAACACCCCCGAGCGGACCGCCCGACACCTGCGTGAGCTGCTCTTCCCGGAGACCCGGGAACTGACCGAGGCGGAAGCCGAGGAACAGGAGTTCCGGGAGGCCCTGGCCGCGATCCCGATGGCCCGGTTCCGGCAGGCCGGCCTGCTGGCGACGGTGCTGGGGCTGGCCGCGGCGGAAGGGGACACGGAGGCACCGGCGAACGACACGGGCCGGGGGATCGACGACATGGACGTCGCCGCCCTCGTCCGGACGGCCATCGGCGGAGAGAAGTCCTGACCGATGCGAAACCGAGAGGGATCAGGATCATGACCACATCGTCCGAAGCGGTGGTCGAAGCACTGCGGGCAGCGCTGAAGGAGAACGAACGGCTGCGCGACGCCGCGCGGGCGGCTACCGAGCCGATGGCGATCGTCGGGATGAGCTGTCGGTTCCCGTCCGGCGTCGGTTCGCCCGAAGAGCTGTGGGAACTGGTCATGGACGGCCGGGACGCCGTGTCCGCCTTCCCGAGCGACCGCGGCTGGGACCTGGCGTCGCTGTTCGCAGACGACCCCGACCAGCCGGGCACCTCGTACACCCGCGAGGGCGGGTTCCTGCACGACGCCGCCGAGTTCGACGCGGGCTTCTTCGGTCTCTCGCCGCGCGAGGCCCTCGCCATGGACCCGCAGCAGCGGCTGCTGCTGGAGACGTCCTGGGAGGCGGTGGAGCGGGCCGGCATCGATCCGCTGTCGCTGCGCGGCAGCCGGACCGGGGTCTTCGCTGGAGTGATGTACCACGACTACGGCTCACGGCCCGGCCTGGTCACCGACGAGGTCGAGGGGTATGTGGGCACGGGCAGCGCGGGCAGCGTCGCCTCCGGCCGGATCTCGTTCACGCTGGGCCTGGAGGGCCCTGCTGTGACGGTGGACACAGCGTGCTCGTCGTCGCTGGTCGCCGTGCACCTGGCGGCCCAGGCGCTGCGACGCGGCGAGTGCTCGCTGGCGCTCGCCGCGGGTGTGACGGTGATGGCGACACCGTCCACGTTCGTGGAGTTCAGCCGGCAGCGGGGGCTCGCCCCGGACGGACGCTGCAAGTCCTTCGCCGACGCGGCGGACGGAGCCGGGTGGAGCGAGGGAGCCGGCGTGCTGCTCCTGGAGCGGCTGTCGGACGCACGCCGCAACGGGCGGCGGATCCTGGCCGTGGTGCGCGGCAGCGCGGTCAACCAGGACGGCGCGAGCAGCGGTCTGACGGCTCCGAACGGCCCGGCGCAGCAACGGGTGATCCGACAGGCACTGGACGACGCGGCGCTCTCCGCCGCGGATGTCGACGCGATCGAGGGACACGGCACCGGCACCCCGCTCGGCGATCCGATCGAGGCGCAGGCGATCCTCGCAGTGGCCGGGCGGGACCGGCAGCGCCCGCTCTGGCTCGGCTCGGTGAAGTCGAACATCGGGCACACTCAGGCGGCAGCGGGCGTCGCCGGCGTCATCAAGACGGTGATGGCGCTGCGGCACCGGATGCTCCCTGGGACCCTGCACGTCGACGAGCCGTCGACCAAGGTGGACTGGTCGACCGGGGCGGTGGAGCTGCTGACGCGGAGCCGGCCGTGGCCGGACCCGGGCCGGCCGCGCCGCGCGGGGGTGTCGTCCTTCGGCATCAGCGGCACCAACGCCCATGTGATCGTGGAGGAAGCCCCGGAGCCTGCCCGCGAGGAGGCCGGTGGGCTCCCGGCAGGAGTTCCCGGGGAGCAGCAGGCCGAGAACGGGGGCGTCCCGCTGCCGTGGCTGCTGTCGGGCCGGGACGAGGGCGCGCTGCGGGACCAGGCCGAGCGGCTGCGTCGGCACGTCGCGGACGACGGCGGGCTCCGTCTCGCCGACGTGGCGTACTCGCTCGCCGTCACCCGGCCGGCGTTCGAACACCGGGCGGTGGTCGTCGCGGCCGACCGGCCCGGACTGGAACGGGAGCTGTCCAGGCTCGCGGCGGGCGAGGCACCCGCCACGGGGTCCCGGGGCACGGTCTCCGAGGGCCGTCTGGCGTTCCTGTTCACCGGTCAGGGCGCGCAGCGTACCGGCATGGGGCGGGAGCTGTACGCGCGGTATCCGGTGTACGCCGAGGCCTTCGACGCGGTCTGCGCCGAGCTGGACCGGCATCTTGACCGGCCGCTGCGAGACGTGGTCCTGGGCGCCTCGGGGACCGAAGGGCTGCTCGACGAGACGGCCTGGACGCAGCCCGCGCTGTTCGCCGTCGAGGTCGCGCTCTATCGGCTGGTGGAGTCATGGGGCGTACGGCCCGATGTGGTCACCGGTCACTCCGTCGGCGAACTCGCCGCGGCGCACGTGGCGGGGGGGCTGTCGCTCGCGGACGCCGCCACGCTGGTCGCGGCCCGGGGCCGGCTCATGCAGTCGCTGCCGCGAGGCGGCGCGATGAGCTCGGTGGAGGCGACCGAGGAGGAGGTGGCGCCGCTGCTGGCGAAGCGGTCCGGGCGGGCCGCTCTGGCGGCGGTGAACGGGCCCTCATCGGTGGTGGTCGCCGGGGACGAGGACGCGGTCGCGGACGTGGTGGCGTACTTCGCCGGGCTGGGCCGCCGCACCAAGCAGCTGCGGGTCAGCCATGCCTTCCACTCGCCCCACATGGACGCGATGGCCGAGGAGTTCGCCGCCGTGGTGCGCCGTGTCTCCTTCAGTGCCCTCCGGATCCCGGTGGTGTCCGCGCTCACCGGGACCCTGGTGGACGCCTCAGTGCTGGGCACGCCGGACTACTGGGTGCGGCACGCCCGGGAGACTGTGCGGTTCCTCGACGCGGTCCGGATGCTGGAGGCCGAGGGCGTCACCGCGTTCCTGGAGCTGGGCCCGGACGCGGTGCTCGCGGCGATGGCCCAGGAGTGCGCCGCGGGCGGTGTCTTCGCGGCCGCCCTGCGCCGGGACGAACCCGAGGAGCAGGCGCTGCTCACGGCGCTTGGACAGCTGCACGTCCAGGGCGCCGTGCCGGGTGCCGGGGTGGCCTGGGCGGACGTGCTGGCCGGTGGCGGCGGTCGGCCTGTGCCGCTGCCGACCTACCCCTTCCAGCGCACCCGGTACTGGCTGGAGGCCGCCGGCGACGACCGGACGGCGGCCCGGGTGGACGAGCACCGGTATCGCGTCGAGTGGACGCCCCTGACCGTGTCCGGCGCCTCCCGGCTCTCCGGCAGCTGGCTGATCGTCACGTCCGATGCGGCCGACGGCACGGCGGACGGACTGCTCACGGCGTGCCGGCGGGCCGGAGCGGACGACGTCCGTCTGCTCACCCTCGACGCGGCGACCGGGACCGACCGTACGGCACTCGCCCGCCGGCTGCGCGAACTCGCCGCCGACCGGCTGCCTACGGGTGTGGTGTCCCTGTTGGCCCTGGACGAACGGCCGCTGCCGAACGAGAGCCGGCCCGAGAAGCCGTCAGGGAGCCTGGACCGGGGCTTGGCGGCGACGGTGGTGCTGGGGCAGGCACTGGGTGACGCCGGGGTCGATGCCCCGCTGTGGTGTCTCACCCAGGGCGCGGTGACCGTCGGCCCCGACCCGGCGCGGCGTCCGGCGCAAGCCGGCGTCTGGGGGCTCGGCCGGGTGGCCGCGCTCGAATGGCCGGAGCGCTGGGGCGGCCTGGCCGACTTGCCGGAGACGGTCGACGAGGACGTACTCGGCCGGCTCCTGGCAGTCCTCGCCGCGCCGGACGGCGAGACCCAGCTGGCCGTGCGGGCCGACCGGGTGCTCGGCTGCCGTCTCGTGCGCTCGCCGCTCGCCGAAGCACCGGTGCGGCGGGTCTGGCAGCCCACGGGCATCGCCGTCGTCACCGGCGGCACGGGCGGACTCGGCGCACGGGTGGCGCGCCGGCTGGCCGCCCAGGGCGTGCCGCACCTGCTGCTGCTCAGCCGCCGCGGGCCCGACGCCCCCGGCGCCGCTGAGCTGAAGGACCAACTCACCCAGCTGGGCGCCGAGGTGACCATCGCCGCCTGCGACCTCGCCGACCAGGACGCCCTGCGCCGCGTCGTGGCCGCACTGCCGCCGGAGCACCCGGTCGGCACCGTCGTGCACGCGGCGGGCACCGTCCATGAGGAGACGCCGCTGTCCGAGTACGGTCTCCCCGATTTCGCCGAGATGCTCTCCGGCAAGCTGGCAGGCGCCCGGAACCTCGACGCCGTCTTCGACGGGTCGGCCCCCGGCCGTTCCCCCGACGCCTTCGTACTGTTCTCCTCCGGCGCCGGGCTGTGGGGCAACTCCGGGCAGGCAGCGTACGCGGCGGCCAACGCCTCCCTCGACGCCCTGGCCGGCGCCCGCCGGGCCCGCGGACAAGCCGCGACCTCGATCGCCTGGGGTGCGTGGGCCGGCGCGGGCATGGCCGCCGACGCGGGCGAACTGCTGCGCCGCCGCGGTGTCCCCCTGATGGATCCGGAAACCGCGCTCGCCGGTCTTCAGGCGGCACTCGACCGCGACGAGACCACGACGGCCTTCGCCGCCTTCGACTGGGAGCGGTTCGCACCCGCCTACGGCGGCACCCGCTCACACGCGCTCCTGGCCGCCCTGCCCGAGGCGCGGCGCGCCCTGCGCACAGAGGCCGGGCCCACGGACACCGGGGCCCTGCGGGAGCGGCTCGCGGCCCTGCCCGCGGACGAGCAGTCACAGGTCCTGCTCGACCTGGTCCGCACCCACGCCGCCGACGCGCTCGGGCACCGCTCGGCGGACAAGGTCCGCGCCACGTCGGCGTTCAAGGACCTCGGGTTCGACTCGATGGCCTCCCTGACGCTGCGGAACCGGCTCAACGAGGCCACCGGTCTCGCCCTGCCCACCACCGTGGTCTTCGACCACGCCACTCCGGCCGCCCTCGCCCAGCACCTGCAGACGGCCGTCCGCCCCGACGGCGCGGCCGACGGCTCGGTCCTGGCAGGACTGGACGGGCTGGAGAGCGCGGTCGACGCGCTGTCCCCCGACGACGAAGCACGCGCCCGGGTCGTCGCCCGCCTGCGGACCTTGCTGTGGAAGTGGGACCGGCCCGGCCCCACCGACCAAGCAGCCGACGGCGACGCCCTGTTGCTGGCGACCGACGACGAGATGTTCGACATCGTCAACAAGGAGCTCGGAATCTCATGACCAGCCCTGTTGAGCACAAACTGCGCGAGTACTTGAAACTCGTCACCTCCGAACTGCGGCAGACCCGCACCCGCCTCGACGCCGTCGAGCAGCGGGACCACGAACCCGTCGCGATCGTCGGCATGGGGTGCCGCTTTCCCGGGCAGGTCGCGTCCCCGGAGGACCTGTGGCGCCTGGTCGCCGACGGGGCCGACGCGGTCGGCGACCTGCCCGAGGACCGCGGCTGGGACGCGGCGGACCTCTACGACCCGGAGCCGGGCCGCCCCGGTAAGAGCTATGTGCGCACCGGAGCCTTCCTCGACGACGCGTCGGGGTTCGACGCCGAGTTCTTCGGGATCAACCCGCGCGAGGCCCTGGCGATGGACCCGCAGCAGCGGCTGCTGCTGGAGGTGACCTGGGAGGCGCTGGAGCGGGCCGGCATCAAGCCGGCGTCCCTGCGAGGCAGCCGGTCCGGGGTCTTCGTCGGACTGACGCACCAGGGGTACGCGTTCCCCGCGCGGGTGAGCCCGGGCGACGAGGTGGCCGGGTACCGGCTCACCGGGAGCACCGCGGCGGTGGCGGCCGGACGGACCTCGTACGTCCTCGGTCTGACCGGCCCCGCGGTGACCGTGGACACCGCCTGTTCCTCCTCCCTGGTCGCCCTGCACCAGGCGGTCAACTCACTCCGTTCCGGCGAGAGTTCGCTCGCACTGGCGGGCGGGGTGACCGTGATGGCGACGCCCAACGCCTTCGTGGAGTTCAGCCGGCAGCGCGGCCTGGCGGTGGACGGCCGGTGCAAGTCCTTCGCCGCGGCGGCCGACGGCACCGGCTGGGGCGAGGGCGCCGGCGTCCTGGTGCTGGAGCGGCTGGCGGACGCGCGGCGCGCAGGGCACCCGGTGCTTGCGGTGATCCGCGGTTCCGCGGTCAACCACGGCGGTGCCGGCAACGGCCTGACCGCGCCCAACGGTCCGTCGCAGGAGCGGCTGATCGAGGCGGCGCTGGCCGCCGCCCGGCTGTCGCCCTCCGAAGTCGACGCGGTCGAGGCACACGGCACCGGGACCACGTTGGGCGACCCGATCGAGGCCCGCGCGCTGTTGGCGGCATATGGTCGGGACCGGCCGGCGGACCGCCCTCTCTGGCTGGGCTCGGTGAAGTCCAACATCGCGCACACCCAGGCCGCCTCCGGGGTCGCCGGGGTGATCAAGATGGTGATGGCGATGCGGCACGGCGTGCTGCCGCGCACCCTGCACGTCGACGAACCGACCCCGCACGTGGACTGGACGGCCGGCGCGGTGCGACTGCTCACCGAGGAGCGCGCATGGCCCGACGAAGGCCGCCCGCGCCGTGCGGGCGTCTCCTCCTTCGGCGTGAGCGGCACCAACGCCCACGTCATCCTGGAGCAGGCTCCCGACACGGCGGACGAGCCACCCACCGACGCGCCCGATACCGCAGGCGGCCTGCCTGCCGCAGACGGCACGGGCGACTCCGACGGCACAGACGGCGACAGTCCGGGCACCGCCGCGGTCGCGGCCGTGCCCGCGACGCCGGTGTCCGCGACGCCGTGGGTGGTGTCCGCCGGCAGCGCGCAGGCGCTGCGGGACCAGGCGGCGCGGCTGGCCGCCTACGCCGGTGCAAACCCGGAGTCGACCGCAGCGGACATCGGCCACTCCCTTGTCACGACCCGGTCCGCCCTCCCGTTCCGGGCGGTCGCGGTCGGCTCCGAGCGGACCCGGCTGGTGGAGGCGCTGGAGGCACTGTCCCGGGGCGAGGAGTCGCCGGCGGTCGTCACGGCCGGGGCGGGGTCCGGCGCGGTGGAGGCGGACACCGCCGCCCGGCGCCGGATCGTGTTCGTCTTCCCGGGCCAGGGCGCGCAGTTCGCCGGCATGGCCACTGGTCTGCTGGACACCTCCCCGCTCTTCCGGGAGACCATGGAGGAGTGCGCGGCGGCGCTCGCGCCGTACGTGGACTGGTCGCTGCTGGACGTGCTGCGCGGGAGTGACGCGAGCTGGCTGGAGCGGGTGGATGTGGTCCAGCCCGCGCTCTTCGCGGTGATGGTGTCCCTGGCCGCGCTGTGGCGCTCGGTGGGCGTCACCCCGGACGTGGTGGTGGGCCACTCCCAGGGCGAGATCGCCGCTGCCTGCGTAGCGGGTGCCCTCTCGCTGGACGACGCGGCCCGGGTGGTGGCCGTCCGCAGCCGGGCGCTGCGCGCGCTGGCAGGCGGGGGCGGGATGGTCACGGTCGCGCTGGGCGAGACCGAGGCCGCCGCCCTGGTGGCGCCCTGGGGTGCGCGGCTCTCGGTGGCCGCGGTCAACAGCCCCTCCTCGGTCGTGGTGTCCGGCGACGTGGCCGCACTGGCCGAGCTGACCGACCTGTGCGTCGCGGAAGGGGTGCGGACACGCCGGATCCCGGTGGACTACGCCTCGCACTCCGCGCAGGTCGAGGAGGTACGCGACGAACTGCTCGGCGCGCTCTCCGGGATCACGACGGACTCCCCGCGCACGGCGTTCCTCTCCACGGTCACCGGGACCCTGCTGGACGCCGGTGAACACCGGTCCGAGTACTGGTACCGCAACCTCCGTCAGCCTGTCCGGCTCGCCGAGGTCACCCGGGAGCTGGCCGACGGCGGCTACGACGTCTTCCTGGAGATCAGCCCGCATCCGGTGCTGACGGTGCCGGTTCAGGAGACCGTGGAGGACGCCGGGGCCGACGCAGTCCTGGTCACCGGGTCGCTGCGCCGTGACGACAACGGCATGGAGGGATTCCTGCGGGCGGCGGGCCGGCTGTACACCCAGGGTGTCCGCCTGGACTGGGAGCGGCTGTTCGCGGGCCGGGGCGCCCGCCGGCTGGACCTTCCGACGTACGCCTTCCAGCGTCGCGGCTACTGGCTGGCCGACGGCGAGGGGGACCTGGACGTCGCGGCCACTGGGCTCGCGCCGGGCAACCATCCCCTGGTCAGGGCGATCGTCGCCACGGCAACCGGAAACGGTCTGGTGCTGAGCGGGCGGCTATCGGTCCGCGCTCAGCCGTGGCTCGCCGACCACACCGTGCACGACACGATGCTGTTCCCCGGCACGGGCTTCCTCGAACTCGCCTCGCACGCCGGCCGGCTGCTGGGCGCGGAGCGGGTACGGGAGCTGACCGTGCAGGCGCCACTGGCTCTGTCCGCGGCGGGCGAGACGACCTTCCAGGTGGTGGCGGAGAGCCAGGACGAGGGCTGGGCCGTCAGCGTGCACTCCCGGACCGGGGACGACGAGCCCTGGATCCGGCACGCGACCGGTGTCCTCGACGACGAGCCGACCGCGGCTGTGCCGCAGGACGGAGCCTGGCCGCCCGACGGCGCGGTCGCGGTCGACCTTGGCGACCACTACGCCCGGCTGGCCGGCCAGGGCTATGTGTACGGGCCGGCCTTCCAGGGGCTCCGGGCGGCCTGGCGGCTCGGGGACACGGTCCTCGCCGAGGTAGGGCTGGACGAGGAACTGCTCGCCGGAGCCACATCGTTCGGCCTGCATCCCGCTCTGCTGGACGCCGCCGCGCAGAGCGTCGCGCTGACCGGCCCGGAGGACGGCGCCGAACCGACGGACGGGCCTGCGGCCCGGCTGCCGTTCTCGTGGAGCGATGTCTCACTGCACGCGACTGGGGCGTCGACGGTGCGCGTCCGGCTGTCGCCCGCCGGGGCGGACGCGGTGTCACTCACGCTCACCGACCCGTCCGGGCATCCAGTGGCTTCGGTGGGCTCGCTGGCCCTTCGTCCCGTCGACCCCGCGCATTTCTCCGCCGCCCGCACGGCAAGTGAGGGACTGTTCCGGCTGGCGTGGACGGCCGCGCCCGCGGGGCGGCCGGCACCGCACGGCGGGCACGCCCTGCTGGGGCCGGTCCCCGGCCTCGACGAGCCCGACGGCATCCGCGCGGACGACGGGACAGACCGGCAGGACAAGGCCGACCGGCAGAACGTGACACCCCGGTACGACGACCTCGCCGCTCTGAGCGACCACGTCCGTTCCAGCGGCCCGGTGCCCCACACGGTGGTGGCGTCCTGCACCCCAGCCGCCATCGCCGCCGCGTGCTCCGCCACCCCCGCCGGCTCCGCCACCCCCGCCGGCTCCGACGCCCCCTCCGTCCGTACGACGCTGGAGCACTCTCTGGGCCTGCTCCAGGCGTACCTCGCGGACGAGCGGCTCGGCGCGTCCAGGCTGGTACTGCTGACCCACGGCGCGGTGGCGGCGCGGCCGGGCGACGTCCCGGACGACGCGCAGGCGGCGGTCTGGGGCCTGGTCCGGACCGCCCAGACCGAGCACCCCGGCCGGTTCGTCCTGGTCGACACCGACACTGGTCGCCTCTCCCCCGAACAGCTGGCCGCGACGCTGGCCACCGGGGAGCCCCAAACCGCGGTGCGCGCCGACACGGTCCTGCACCCCGGCCTCGCACGCCCCGACAGTTCGGCGGAGCCGGAAGGGGCGCGGGACCGGCGGCCGTTCGCCGACGGCACCGTGCTGATCACCGGCGGCACCGGCATGCTCGGCACACTGCTCGCCCGTCATCTGGTCACCGTCCACGGAGCCCGACGCCTGCTGCTGCTGAGCCGTCAGGGCCCGGCCGCCGCGGGCGCCGCCGAGCTGGTGCCGGACCTGTCCGCACTCGGTGCCGACGTGGAGGTGGCCGCCTGCGACGTCGGCGACCGGAACGCCCTGGCGACGCAGCTGGCGCAGATCCCCGCGAACGCCCCGCTGACCGCGGTGGTGCACACCGCCGGTGTACTGGACGACGCGGTGCTGACCTCGGTCACCTCCGACCGGTTGGAGCGGGTGCTGCGCCCGAAGACGGACGCGGCAGAGCACCTCGACGCCCTGACCAGGCACCTGGACCTCTCCGCGTTCGTGCTGTTCTCCTCGGCGTCGGGGCTGCTCGGCA
Organism: Streptomyces sp. NPDC050619; assembly: GCF_040654815.1. Taxonomy (NCBI): domain Bacteria; kingdom Bacillati; phylum Actinomycetota; class Actinomycetes; order Kitasatosporales; family Streptomycetaceae; genus Streptomyces; species Streptomyces sp. NPDC050619. The sequence continues at coordinate 159,638 of NZ_JBFAIR010000025.1, forward strand.
CGGCCGGGCAGGGCGCGTACGCCGCGGCGAACGCAGCCCTGGACGCGCTGGCGGAGCGCCGCCGGGCGAGCGGCCTGCCCGCGCTCTCGCTGGCCTGGGGCTTCTGGGAACAGCAGAGCGCGATGACCGGTCATCTGGGCGAGGCGGACCTCGCGCGGATCGCCCGGTCCGGGATGCGGCCACTCACCCCGGAGGAGGGCCTGACGCTCTTCGACGCGGCACTGGCGGACGGGACGGCGGTCCTGGCGCCCATGCGGGTCAGCACGGCGGCGCTTCGCGCCCAGGCCGCCTCAGGCGTCGTACCGCCGCTGCTGCGGTCGCTGGCCGGCCCCGGTACGCGCCCGACAGCCCTGACGGGGCCGCGGGGCGACTCCGGACCGGCGGCCGTGCTCGACGGTCTGGACAGTCTCTCCGGCCACGAGCGCGAACGGGTCCTGCTGGATCTGGTGTGCGGCACGGCGGCGGCGGTGCTGGGACACCGGTCGGCGGACGACGTCCCGGAGACCCGCGGCTTCCTGGAGATGGGCTTCGACTCGCTGGCCGCGGTGGAACTGCGCAACCGGCTCGCCGCCGTCTGCGGGCTGCGGCTGCCGACCACCCTCGTCTTCGACCACCCCACGCCGCGTGCCGTCGCCGGCCAACTGGACACGCTGCTCGGCGGAGACGAGGAGCGCGCCGAGGAGGCCGTCACCGCCGGACTGGACCGGCTCACCGGCCAGCTGCGCGGCACCGATCTGCGGGACGAGGTACGCGACCAGGCGGTGACCCGGCTGACGGAACTGCTGGCCGAACTGACCGGCGGGTCGGGGCCCGCCCCGGACCCGGGCCTGGAGAGCGCGACCGACGACGAACTCTTCGACCTGGTCGACAACCGCTTCCTGCATGCGAAGTGAACCCGGCGGGCCGATCGTGCGGAAGGAGCGGAACCCATGACGAACGAGACCAGGCTGCGTGAGTACCTCAAGCGGGCGATCTCGGAGGGGCAGCAGACGCAACTGCGCCTGGAGGAGGTGGAGGCGAAGGCCAGGGAACCGATCGCGGTGGTCGGCATGGCCTGCCGGTACCCCGGCGGTTCGGACAGCCCGGAAAAGCTGTGGCGGCTGGTCACCGACGGCCGCGACCCCCTGTCCGCGCTGCCGTCCGACCGGGGCTGGGACATCGACCGGCTGCTGGGCACTGGCACCGGCCAGCCGGGCAAATCGCACTCCGGGGTAGGCGGGTTCCTTGACGACTGCGCCGAATTCGACCCCGAGTTCTTCGGGATCAGCCCGCGCGAGGCACTCGCGATGGACCCGCAGCAGCGGCTGCTGCTGGAGCTGGCCTGGGAGGGTTTCGAGCGGGCACACCTCGACCCCGAGGCACTGCGCGGCAGCCGTACCGGAGTGTTCGTCGGGGTGATGTACAGCGACTACGGCGGCCGGCTGCGGGAGGCGCCGCCGGAGCTGGAGGGTTATCTCGGCAACGGCAGCGCGGGCAGCGTGGCGTCCGGGCGGCTGTCCTACACCTTCGGCCTCGAAGGACCCGCGGTGACGGTGGACACCGCCTGCTCGTCATCGCTGGTCGCACTCCACCTGGCAGCCAACTCGCTGCGCTCGGGCGAGAGTTCGCTGGCACTGGCGGGCGGGGTGACGGTGATGTCGACACCCGGGGTGTTCGTGGAGTTCAGTCGGCAGGGCGGTCTGGCCGCGGACGGCCGGTGCAAGTCGTTCGCCGCGGCGGCCGACGGCACCGGCTGGGGCGAAGGTGCCGGGATGCTGGTCCTGGAGCGGCTCTCGGACGCACAGCGCGAAGGTCACCCGGTGCTCGCGGTGATCCGCGGCTCCGCGGTCAACCAGGACGGTGCCAGCAGCGGGCTGACCGCGCCGAACGGACCCTCGCAGCAGCGGGTGATCCGCGAGGCGCTGACCCGGGCCCGGCTGGCGCCGTCCGACGTGGACGCCGTCGAGGCGCACGGCACCGGGACCCGGCTCGGCGACCCGATCGAGGCGCAGGCCCTCCTCGCGACGTACGGCCAGGACCGGCCCGCGGACCACCCGCTCTGGCTGGGCTCGGTGAAGTCCAGCATCGGGCACACCCAGGCCGCCGCCGGCGTCGCCGGGGTGATCAAGATGGTGATGGCGATGCGGCACGGCGTGCTGCCGCGCACCCTGCACGTCGACGAACCGACCCCGCACGTGGACTGGACGGCCGGCGCCGTCCAACTGCTCACCGAGAACCGGAGCTGGCCCGACCTCGGCCGGCCACGCCGCGCGGGCGTCTCGTCCTTCGGCGTGAGCGGCACCAACGCCCACGTCATCCTGGAGGGGCCGCCACCCGTCACCGAGCGGCGTCCCGCCGACGCCGCGGAGGTCCTCGACACGGGCGCCGTGACACCGTGGGCGCTCTCCGCCAGGAGCGCCGAGGCGCTGCGAGCACGCGCCCGCGACCTGCTGACGCACCTCGACGAGCGGACCGACGTCCCACTCGCCGACACCGCCCACTCGCTGAGCCGGCGCCCCTCGCTCGGCCACCGCGCCGTGGTGGCGGCCCGGGACAGGGCCACGCTGCGCCGGACACTGGCCGCACTGGCCGACGAGGGCACCGCGCCCGGTCTGGTGCGAGGCGTGGCCGGCCGGCCGAAGCTCGCCTTCGTCTTCACCGGCCAGGGCAGCCAGCGCCAGGAGATGGGACAGGCTCTCTACGAGGCGTTCCCGGCGTTCGCCGACGCCCTGGACACGGTCGCCGAGCAGCTGGACGCACGTCTTGATCGGCCGCTGAAGGAACTCATGCTGGGCGGCTCCGGGCCGGACGGGCTGCTGGACCGGACCGGGTACGCCCAGCCGGCGCTGTTCGCTTTCGAGGTGGCGCTGTTCCGGTTGCTGGAGCGATGGGGTGTGCGGCCGGACTTCGTCGCCGGCCACTCGATCGGCGAGCTGGCCGCTGTCCATGTCGCCGGGGTCCTGTCGCTGGCGGACGCCGCGCAGCTGGTGACCGAGCGCGGCCGGCTGATGCAGCAACTGCCCCCTGGCGGGGCAATGGTGGCGGTGCAGGCGAGCGAGGAGGAAGTGCTGCCGCTCCTGGCGAACCTCGACGGCCGGGCCGCCCTCGCCGCGGTCAACGGGCCGTCGGCGGTGGTGGTCAGTGGTGACGAGGAGGAGGTCCTCCTGATCGCCGACGAGCTGGCGGGGCGGGGGCGCAAGACCCGGCGGCTGCGAGTGAGCCACGCGTTCCACTCCCCTCATATGGACGGGATGCTGGCGGAGTTCCGCGAGGTCGCCGGGGGGCTGGATTTCCGGGCGCCGCGCATCCCGGTGGTGTCCACCCTGTCCGGGCAGGAGGTCACGGCACAGGAGTTGCGCTCCCCGGACTACTGGACGCGGCACGCGCGGCACGCGGTGCGGTTCCTCGACGCCGTCCGCACCCTCCGGGACCGCGGCGTCGACACGTTCCTGGAGGTGGGACCGGACGCGGCGCTCGCCCCCATGGTGGACGGCTGCCTCCCCGAGAACGACGGCGGGACGGTGACCTCGACGGTCCGGGCGGGACGGCCGGAGGAGGAGACGCTCGTCACGGCCGTGTCCCGGCTGTACGTGCGGGGTGTGCCGGTGGACTGGGGGGAGTGTCTGCCGGACCCCGGACCACACCTGGTCGACCTGCCCACCTATCCCTTCCAGCGCCGCCGCTTCTGGCTCGACCCGACCGCCGAGGGAGGGGCGGGACAGCCGCACCTGGCCGGCCAGCGGGCCGTGACACACCCGGTGCTGGGCGCCGCCGCGGAGCTGCCGACGGGCGAAGGAACCCTGTTCACCGGCCGGCTGTCGACGGCGGAGCTGCCCTGGCTCGCCGACCACACGGTGCTCGGCGCCCCCGTGCTGCCGGGCGCGGCGCTGGTGGAGCTGGCACTGACGGCGGGCCGCGAGACGGACCGGCCCGACATCGAGGAACTCACCCTGGAGGCGCCACTGGTGTTGCCAGGAGACGGTGCCGTGCAGGTCGGGGTGGTGGTGGGCGCGCCGGACAACACCGCGCGCCGGCCGGTGAGCATTCACTCGCGGCCGGAGGACGCGTCCGCGGCGGCCCCCTGGACCCGGCATGCCACCGGGCTCCTCACGGCCGCCGGCGACGAGCAGCCTCAGTCACCGGCGGTGTGGCCGCCCGCGGGCGCGGTCGACGTCCCGGTGGCCGGTCTCTACGAGGCGCTCGGCGCCGCCGGCCTGGGCTACGGGCCGGTGTTCCGGGGCGTGCGGAGGGCCTGGCGGGACGGCGCTGACGTGTTCGCCGAGGTGTCCTTGCCCGAGGAACACATCGACGGGCCCGTCCGGTTCGGGCTGCATCCGGCGCTGCTCGACGCGGCACTGCACAGCGCCGGTGCTGGTGCTGGTGGGCCGACGGAGAGCGGGGACGGGGCGGTCGTACCGTTCTCCTGGAGCGGCGTGACGCTGCGCGCCACCGGGGCGCGGGCCCTGCGGGTCCGGCTGGCCCCGGCCGGCGCCGGCAGTCTGGCGGTGACCGCCTGGGACCCGGACGGCCGCCCGGTCGTCGCCGTCCGTGACCTGGCGCTGCGGCCCATCTCCCGCGAGCAGATCCGGGCGGCGCAAGGGGCCCGGCACGACGCCGTCCTCCGTGTCGACTGGACGGAACTCGCCGCGCGCCGGACGGCACCGGTCCGGCACTGCGCGCTGGTCGGCCCGATCCCCACCGGCCTCACCACGGCTCTGAAATCCCAGGGCCACCGGGTGAGCCACCACCCGGACCCGGTGGAGGCCCTCCTGGCGGGCCCCCTCACCGTGACCACACAGACCGGAGCCGCCGACGGGAACGGGGCCGACGGCGACCTGGCTGACGGGTCGGCGCCGGACACGGTCGTCGTCCTCGTGGACCCGCACCGCGGGACCGTCGTGGAGGCGAGTCACCAGGCCGTGCACACCACGCTGGATGCGATGCGGCGGTGGCTCGGTGAGCCCCGGGCAGTGGGGGCACGGCTGGTGTTCGTGACCACGGGGGCGGTGGCCGCGCAGGCGGCGGACGACGTGCCGAGTCCGGCTCACGCCGCTGTGTGGGGCCTGGTCCGATCCGCGCAGACGGAGCATCCGGACCGGTTCGCGCTCATCGATCTGGACGGCCTCGACGCCTCCGCGGACGTCCTGGCCGCCGCGCTCGCCACCGGCGAACCGCAGTTGGCGGTCCGCGCCGGTCGGCTCCTCGTGCCCCGGCTCGCCCGGATGCCGGCCCTCCGCACGGATCCGGAGCCCGCGTTCGACCCGCGGGGAACCGTGCTGATCACCGGCGGCACCGGCGGCCTCGGGCGGCAGGTCGCCCGCCGGTTGGCGGAGCGGCACGGCGCCAGCCGTCTGCTTCTGGTCAGCCGCCGCGGCCCGGCCGCCGAAGGCAGCGCCGAACTGGTCAAGGAGTTGCGCGAGCTGGGCGCGGAGGCCACCGTGGCCGCCTGTGACGTGGGCGACCGGCAGGCGCTGGCGAAACTCCTCGCCGGCCTCCCCGCCGCGCATCCGCTGACCCTGGTCGTGCACGCGGCCGGGGTGATCGACGACGGCGTGCTGACGTCGATCACCCCGGAGCAGGTGGACATCGTGCTGCGGGCCAAGCTGGATTCGGCCTGGCACCTGCACGAGCTGACCCAGGACGCCGGCCTCGCCGGATTCGTGCTGTTCTCCTCCGCGGCCGGGGTCCTCGGCGCCGGCGGCCAGGCCAACTACGCCGCGGCCAACGCCTTCCTGGATGCGCTCGCCCGGTACCGCACCGCCCGCGGACTGCCGGCCGTATCGCTGGCCTGGGGCCCGTGGGCGGACGGCGACGGCGGCATGACCGGCGCCCTGGGTGCGGACGGCCTCGCCCGGCTCGCCCGGAACGGGGTGCGCGCGTTCTCCGCCGCGGAAGCCCTGGACCTGTTCGACGCGGCCCGGTCCGGCGACGAGCCCGCGGTGGTCCTCATGCGGATGGACACCGCCGCGCTCCGCGGCGCCGCGGAGCGCACGGACGTACCACCGCTGCTCGCCGGGCTCGTGCCCGCTCCACCGCCCGCTCCCGCCTCCGTGCCGGCCCGGCAGCGGCTGGCGGACCTGCACGGCGAGGAGCGCCGCACGGAACTCCTCGGCCTGGTGCTCACCCACGCCGCGAGCGTCCTGGGGCACACCGACCCCGAGGCCCTGGACGCCTCGGGACCGTTCCTGGAGTCCGGATTCGACTCGCTGACCGCCGTGGAGCTGCGCAACGCCCTCGGCGGGGCGATCGGCCTGCGGCTGCCCTCCACCGTGGTGTTCGACAGCCGCACCCCGGCCGGGCTCGCCGAGCGGCTCGACGACCTGCTGGATGAAGCCCCGGCCGCCGGGGCCGACGACACGCCTCGGCCGCAGGACACGATCGACGTCCTGTACCGGGCGGCCGTCGCCCAGGACCGGATCCACGAGGGCAACGCGTTCCTGTCGGCCGCCTCCCGGCTCCGGCCCACGTTCGCGGCCGGGGACGACACCGACCGGGAGCCGGTGCGGCTGGCGAGCGGCCCCGAACGCCCCGTCCTGCTCTGCTTCCCGACGGTCGGGGCCTCGTCGAGCCCGCTCCAGTACGCCCACTTCGGCACGGCGCTCACGGGTGTCCGCGGAGTGTCGGCGCTCCAGGTGCCGGGCTTCATCGAAGGCGAGCCGCTGCCCGCCGACTTCGACGCCATGGTGGAGTCGCAGGCCCGAACGGTGCTGCGGCACGCGGCTGGAGAACCGTACGTCCTGGTCGGCTACTCCTCCGGGGGCTGGCTGGCCAACGCGGTAGCGGTCCACCTGGAGCGGACGGGCCACCAGCCGGCCGGCGTCGTGCTGCTGGACACGTACTTCGCCGACAGCCAACTCCCACTGATCCAGCCGGCGCTGACCCGGGGCATGTTCGACCGCGAAGAGGCGTTCGGCCGGATCGACCATGTGCGGTGGACCGCGATGGGCGCCTATCTGCGGCTGTTCACCGAGTTCGCTCCGGCTCCGACCCGCGCGCCCCACCTGCTGGTCCAGGCCACCTCCGCGCTGCCGTCCGTGCCGGGCGGGCCCGAGGTGCCGGCCGAGGCCTGGAAACGGAAACCGGCGTTCCCGATGGCCGTCCGGGAGGTACCCGGCGATCACTTCACGATCGTGGAGGACAACGCCGCCACAGCCGCGCTGGCCGTCCATGACTGGCTCACGACCCGGCCCACCGCTCCACTGGACTGACCTCGCCCCGCCCACCACCGTCACCACAGAGGCAGCAACAGCAACCGAAGAGACGAGAGAGGTTCTCCGACATGACCGAACAACCGACCGTGACCAACCCCGAACTGCACGAGTACCCGATGAAGCGAGGCTGCCCCTACCACCCGCCGACCGAGTACGCCGAGCTGGCCGAGCAGGGCCCGCTGTCCGAGGTGCGGCTCTTCGACGGCAGCACCGCGTGGCTGGTGACCCAGCACACGGAGGCGCGAGCGATGTTCGCCGACGCCGCGATGTTCTCCTCCGACCACGACAATCCCGCATTCCCGATTCTCGCCGAACGGGAGAAGAACTTCCCGGAGTTCACCCAGGAGCTGTTCGGGCTGGACGGGGATCGCCACAAGGCGCGCCGCCGCATGCTGCTGCCGCGCTTCACCGCCAAGCAGGTGGAGCGGTTACGTCCGATGATCCAGCGGATGGCCGACGAGCTGATCGACGAACTGCTCGAGCTCGAGGCCCCCGTCGACCTGATCGCGGTGCTGGGCAGGCCGCTGCCGTCGCGAGTGATCTGCAGGATGCTCGGCATCTCCTACGAAGAGCACGAGCTGTTCGAGGTGCACGCCCAGGGCATCATGCAGGCACCGGACCTGGAACAGGCGGTGGCGGCCGGCCAGGAACTGCTCGACTACCTGGTACAGGTGGTGGACGCCAAGCAGAAGAACCTGGGTGACGACCTGCTGAGCACGCTCATCACGGACCGGCTGAACACCGGTGAGCTGACCTCGATCGAGGTGTCGAAGCTCATGGTCGCCCTTCTGATCGGCGGCCAGGAGACGACCACCAGCATGATCGGCCTGGGCACCCTGACCCTGCTCCAGCACCCGGACCAGCTCGCCGAGATACGCGAGAACCCGGAGCTGCTGCCCGGTGCGGTGGAGGAGCTGATGCGGTTCCTGTCCATCGCCGACCTGACGACGCTGCGGGTCGCGACCGCCGACGTGGAGGTGGCGGGCCGGACCATCAAGGAGGGCGACGGGGTCATCCTGTCCACCGCCGCGGCCAACCGCGACGCCGCGGTCTTCGACGACGCCGACACCTTCGACATCCACCGGGACACCCAGGGCCACCTGGGCTTCGGCCACGGACCGCACAGGTGCCTGGGCGAGAACCTGGCCAGGGCCGAGCTGGAGATCCTCTTCGGCACCCTGTTCAAGCGGATCCCCACGCTGCGGCTCGCGGTGCCGATGGACGAGGTCTCCATGAAGGTCGGTATGACGCTGGAGGGACTGCACGACCTCCCCGTCACCTGGTAGCCGCTCTGGACAGGTAAGGAACCACGTATGGACGACCGCAACGCCGTCATCGAGATCTGTGACCGCATGGGATGGCACAGCGACCGGCACGAATGGGACCAAGCCGTCACCCTGTTCACCCCCAAGGTCCTGCTGGACTACACCAGTCTGCTCGGCGGCTCACCGACCACGGTGACCGCGGGGGAACTCGTCGACTCCTGGAAAGCGGTGCTCGGCGGCTACGACGCCTCCCACCACCTGATGACCAATCATCTGGTGTCGTTCGAGGGTGACACCGCGCTCTGCACCACCTCGTTCCAAGCGACGCACCGCCTCGACAACCCCATGGGCTCCCCCCTGTGGCGCATCGGCGGGACCTACCGCTTCCACCTTGTGCGCGCCGACACCGGCTGGCGCATCAATGAGCTGGCGATGACCATCCTCTGGACCGAGGGGAACCGGAACATCCTGGACCTCGCGGCGGAACGGCAGTCGAAGGCCGGCCGGCCGGAGCAAGGACAGCACTGAGCGCACACAGGGGAGCGGGGGGGGGGCGCCGGCCGCGGCCGCCCCCCCCCAGCCCCGACCGGCCCCCCCGGCCCCCCCACCCGCACAC
>NZ_JBFAIR010000026.1:0-160745 GCF_040654815.1 Streptomyces sp. NPDC050619
GTACTCACCCGAGAGACTCTCTCGCGGCTTTCCTCCGGGCGCTTCCCTTCGGTTCTTGCGTTTCCGACTCTACCAGATCCTTTTCCGATCCGATTTCCTCGGTGCTTTCCAGGTTCCCGCTCTCGCGTTTCCCTTTCCGGCGGTTCCGACATTATCAGAGGTTTTCAGCCGGACTGACCGGCCATCCATTTCCGATTCATCAGGAATGGGCTTCGTTGAAATCGATGTTTCCAGAAGCCGACAGACACTCACTGTCGCCGAGCCGGATGTCCGATCTCCAGGCAACTGTTTGAATCTACCTCCCCACGCGCTCCGTGTCAACGGCTCTTGTGGGGCGAAGGAGAGACTAGCAGCTCAGCCGAGCTGTCCGCACATCAGGCAGCCGTCGGAACGGCGGCGCTGCGCTCGGCAGCCTCTACGTCGCCCGTGTCTCCGGTGCGGGCCGCGCGGCCGCCCAGGACATAGACGTATGCGAGGAAAGCCAGCTCAGCGAGGACTCCAATGCCGATGCGGGCCCAGGTGGGCAGGCCGGACGGGGTGACGAAGCCTTCGATGGCGCCAGAGATGAAGAGGATCAACGCGAGACCTATCGCCATGCCTACCGCGGCTCTGCCCTCCTCGGCCAGGGCCGAGCGCCGGGAGCGCGGGCCGGGGTCGATCAGGGTCCAGCCCAGACGTAGCCCGGTGCCGGCGGCTACGAAGACCGCGGTCAGTTCGAGCAGGCCGTGCGGGAGGATGAGACCGAGGAAGGTGTCGAGGCGCCCGGCCGACGACATCAGGCCGATGCCGACGCCCAGGTTGAGCATGTTCTGGAAGAGGATCCAGAGCACCGGGAGGCCGAGGAAGACACCCAGGACCAGGCACATGGCGGCGGCCTGGGCGTTGTTCGTCCAGACCTGGGCGGCGAAGGAGGCTGCCGGGTGGCTCGAGTAGTACGTCTCGTACTGGCCGCCCGGGCGGGTGAGTTCGCGCAGTTCGCTGGGGGCCGCGATGGTGGCCTGTACTTCGGGGTGGGTACCGATCCACCACCCCAGGAGGATCGCGACGACCGTGGACAGGAGCGCGGTGGGTACCCACCAGTGGCGGGACCTGTAGACGGCGGCGGGGAAACCGTGGGCCAGGAAGCGTGTGACATCGCGCCAGGAGGCGCGTCGGGTGCCAGTCACGGCGCTACGCGCGCGTGCCACCAGTTGGCTGAGCCTGCCGGTCAGCTGCGGGTCCGGGGCGCTGGACTGAATCAGGGAGAGGTGGGTGGCGGTGCGTTGGTAGAGAGCGACGAGTTCGTCGGTCTCGGCGCCGGTGAGGCGACGCTGGCGCCGGAGCAGGGCGTCGAGGCGGTCCCATTCGGCCCGGTGGGCGGTGACGAAGACGTCGAGGTCCATCGGTTTGCCTGCTCCTCGGCTGGTCGTCGGCGGTTCGTCGTGGGAATCAGCTTGTCGTACTGCGGCGCGATGCGCCTTCAGCTTGGCAGACTGGCCGTTCTCGGGGCAGGTCAGGGGAAGGACGGCGGACGTGAGTGAGCTGGTGACGGGCGAGGCGGTGGCGCTGGAGCTGCGCCCTGCGAGGCTGCCCAGCAGGGCGTTGGCCGTGCTGATCGATCTGGCCGTGGCAATGACCGCCTACGTGGTCGTGACCATCGTTCTGGTGGCCTCCACCGCTTCCCTGGACGAGGCGGCACAGGTGGCGCTGTCGATCGCGGTGTTCCTTCTGGTGCTGGTGGGCGGGCCGATAGCGGTCGAGACGCTCAGCCACGGGCGTTCGCTCGGCAAGATGGCGTGCGGGCTGCGCGTGGTGCGGGACGACGGCGGGCCGATACGGTTCCGGCATGCGCTGGTGCGCGGGGCGATCGGGACGGTCGAGATTGTGATGACGTTCGGGGTCGTCGCCGTCATCGCGTCGCTCGTCTCGGCGCGTGGGCGGCGACTGGGCGACGTGTTCGCCGGGACCTTGGTCGTACGGGAACGGATACCGGTCGCACGCATCGGCTTCGTGCCTCCGCCGCCGCCCTGGCTTGCCGGGCGTTTCTCTGCGCTTGACCTGTCGGCGGTGCCCGACGGCTTGTGGCTTGCCATCCGCCAGTACCTGACGCGGATACAGCAGTTGGACCCCCAGGTCGGCTGGAGCATGGCGGAGAGCCTGGCCGCCGACCTCGCAGCCCGTACGGGGGCTCCCGCGCCGCAGGGCGTTCCGCCGGCCGCGTATCTGGCGGCGGTTGTGCAGGAGCGGCAGTCCCGGGAGGCTCGGCGGGCCTTCGGTGGCGGTGGGGCTGGGCGTACGGCTGCCGCTGTGCCGTCGGTCGGTGCCGGGGCCGCGAGTGGTGCGCCGGGTATGTACGGACCTCGGCCGGGGCAGCCCGCAGCCGCTACTCAGCCTGCCGTGTATGCCCCGGGGGCTGCTCCGGCGGGTCCTGGCCGGCCGGAGGCTCCGGTGGTTGGTCAGCTCGGGGCTCCGGCGCATGAGACCGAGTCCGAGTCCGAGGTTCCGCAAGAGATGCCGTCTACCGACCGTGCCCGGACCGGGACCGGGAGCGGGACCGGTTTCGTGCCGCCGACGTAAGTCAGCGAGAGCGTGCGGGAACCAGCGGGAGCCGAAACACCGAGACGGCGTGTGAGTGGGCTCAGGCGAATGTCGACGGCGGCGACTCGAGGTCTTCGAGCTCGATGCCGGGGGCCGCGAGCACCACGTCGCCTGCGATGTGAACCGTGTGCTGCTCGCCCGTGTCCAAGGCTGTGACCTGGTATTCGTCCACGGTCAGAGGGCCGTTGTCAGTGGCGTGTGCTTCTCTTTTCAGCAAGGCCCAGGACTGGTCCACGGTGCGCGGGGCGAGGACCGGATCCGTGAAGGCGACGAGGCGTACGCGGGTTGCCGAGCTGGAAGGGGTGAGGCGTAGGAGAAGGGTGGTGGCGATGAGGAATGCGGGGGATGTGCCGGTGAAGGAGTGAGCGCGGACGTTGCCTTCCGTGGCATGAGCCCCGGTGGGGTCCGTACGGACCCAGGTGACGCCGTCCAGGGCCGCGCCGCGTACCTGCCAGCTCGCGGCGTGGAGTTCGAGGCGGATGGGGCGGCCGAGTTCGTCGAGGGTGAGGTCGACGGAGCCGCTGTGGTCGCCCGCAGGGGTGGTCAGTTGGGAGACGTAGCGCCAGCCGGAGGGGCCGGGGGCGCAGTGGAAGTGCTCTTCTGCGAGGGGGGTGTGATCGTGCGGATCGTGGAGCGAATAGCGGCCGCGGGGCATGGGGGTTGTCGTCCTGGTCCTGGGGCTTGACGGGCCGGTCCGGCCAAAGGGGCAGGCCCCCGACACGGGGGTGCGGGGGCCTGCCTCGGAGGATCTGCTGCTGTGGGAGCGCGTCAGTGCACGGACGTGCTCGTCACAAGCCGCGGTGCGGACCCGGCCGCGGTAGAGGTCCGGTCAGTAGCGGTAGAGGTCCGACTTGTACGGGCCCTCGACCTCCACGCCGATGTACGCGGCCTGCTCGGGGCGGAGCGTGGTCAGCTTCACGCCGAGTGCGTCCAGGTGGAGGCGGGCGACCTTCTCGTCGAGGTGCTTGGGCAGCACGTAGACGTCGGTCGGGTACTCGTCGGGCTTGGTGAACAGCTCGATCTGGGCCAGGGTCTGGTCCGCGAAGGAGTTGGACATCACGAACGAGGGGTGACCGGTGGCGTTGCCCAGGTTCAACAGGCGGCCCTCGGACAGGACGATGAGCACCTTGCCGTCGGGGAACTTCCACGTGTGGACCTGCGGCTTGACCTCGTCCTTGACGATGCCCGGGATCTGCGCGAGGCCGGCCATGTCGATCTCGTTGTCGAAGTGGCCGATGTTGCCGACGATCGCCTGGTGCTTCATCTTGGCCATGTCGCTGGCCATGATGATGTCCTTGTTGCCGGTCGTGGTGATGAAGATGTCGGCCTTGTCGACGACCTCTTCGAGGGTCGTGACCTGGTAGCCGTCCATCGCCGCCTGGAGGGCGCAGATCGGGTCGATCTCGGTGATGATCACGCGGGCGCCCTGTCCGCGCAGGGACTCCGCGCAGCCCTTGCCCACGTCGCCGTAGCCGCAGACGACCGCGGTCTTGCCGCCGATGAGGACGTCGGTGGCGCGGTTGATGCCGTCGATCAGGGAATGGCGGCAGCCGTACTTGTTGTCGAACTTCGACTTGGTGACAGCGTCGTTGACGTTGATCGCCGGGAACAGGAGGGTGCCGTCGCGGTGCATCTCGTACAGGCGGTGGACGCCGGTCGTGGTCTCCTCGGTCACGCCGCGGATCTCCGAGGCGAGCTGGGTCCACTTCTGCGAGCCGTCGATGATGGTGCGGTGCAGGAGTTCGAGGATGACGCGGTGCTCGTCGTTCTCGGCAGTGTCGACGGACGGGACCTTGCCGGCCTTCTCGTACTCGACGCCCTTGTGGACGAGGAGGGTGGCGTCACCGCCGTCGTCCAGGATCATGTTCGGGCCGCCGGTGGGGGTGTTCGGCCAGGTCAGCGCCTGCTCCGTGCACCACCAGTACTCCTCCAGGGTCTCGCCCTTCCAGGCGAAGACCGGGATGCCCTGCGGGTTGTCGGGCGTGCCGTTCGGGCCGACGGCGATGGCGGCGGCCGCGTGGTCCTGGGTGGAGAAGATGTTGCAGGAGGCCCAGCGGACCTCGGCGCCCAGGGCGGCCAGGGTCTCGATGAGGACGGCGGTCTGCACGGTCATGTGCAGTGAGCCGGTGACGCGGGCGCCGGCGAGGGGCTGGGCGTCGGCGTATTCCCTGCGGATCGCCATCAGGCCCGGCATCTCGTGCTCGGCGAGAGTGATCTCCTTGCGGCCGAACTCGGCCAGGGAGAGGTCGGCGACCTTGAAGTCCTGTCGGTTGTCGACAGTCGTCATTGCGAGCTGCTCCTCGGGGTTGGGACGAGGTGGGTACGGCTGGTCTGCGCGGCGGCGGACACAGGGGTGCCCCGAAGGAGGACACAGGCATGCCCGCGTGTGCGCAGCGCAGTCCGTCGGAGGCCCTCTCTCCCTCGGTCGGTCCGCGGTGGGACCGCCCGACCGCCATCAGCAGCGACGTCTGGCTCCGACCCAAGCTACACCGGTCTGCCCGGGCGTCCCCAGTCCGCCTCCGAACACATCACGCCAACCCGACTCCGCGGCGAAGGTTCGTACCGGGTTCGGGCGGGCAGCCGCGAGAGCGATAACAGGACACCTGCGAACGGCGGAAGAGGAGCCGGCGGGCCCGCACAAACAGGGCTCTTGCGCCTTTGAGGCTGAGCGGAGGTGTTGCAGGATGCGAGGAGATCGGAACATCTGATCGATCTCGCGGGGCGTCCGGGACGGCGTTCCGCGTGACGAAGGCGTGAGGAGATTGACGTGACCAGTCCGGCCGGCCCTCCCCCCACGGGCGGCGGCGATGGCGAACGCAGACGGTTGAAGCTGCTCGCGGTGACCGCGTGCCCGACCGGCATCGCACACACGTATATGGCGGCCGAGAGGCTCGCGCAGGCCGCCGAGAGCCGTGGCATCGACATGAAGGTGGAGACGCAGGGATCCATCGGGGCCGAAAATATTCTCGACGACAACGATGTCAGCACCGCGGACGGCATCATCGTCGCCGCGGACAAGGACGTGGATCTGAGCCGCTTCGCGGGCAAGCGGGTCCTCGCGGTCGGGGTGGCGGAGGGCATTCACCACCCTGAGCGGCTGATCGAGCGGGTGCAGTCGGCGCCGGTGCACACGCAGGGTGGCGCGATCAAGCCCTCGGCGGAGGGCGGCGGCAAGGAGCGGAGTGTCGGGTACAAGGCGCTGATGAACGGGGTCAGTTACATGATTCCGTTCGTGGTGGTCGGCGGGTTGCTGATCGCCATCTCGCTCTCGCTCGGTGGGCACACCGACCCCTCCGGGGGACTCGTCATCCCGAAGGACTCTTTCTGGATGGACGTGAACAACGTCGGCGTCATCGGCTTCACGCTGATGGTGCCGATTCTGTCCGGATACATCGCCTACGCGATCGGCGACCGGCCCGCGCTGGTGCCGGGCATGATCGGCGGGTGGATCGCGAACACCGGGGAGTTGTACGACTCGAAAGCGGGCGCCGGTTTCATCGGGGCGATCGTGACGGGGTTCCTGGCCGGGTATCTGGTCCTGGGGATCAAGAAGGTCAGAGTCCCGAAGTTCGTGCAGCCGATCATGCCGATCATCGTGATCCCGATCGTGGCGACCACGGCGCTCGGGCTGTTCTTCATCTACGTCATCGGCCAGCCGATCTCGTGGGTCTTCGAGCAGCTGACCGACTGGCTCAGCGGGATGACGGGCACGAGCGCGATCCTGCTGGGCGCGATACTCGGGCTGATGATCGCGTTCGACATGGGCGGGCCGGTCAACAAGACGGCGTTCCTCTTCGGCACCGGCCTGATCGCGACCGGCAACCAGACGGTCATGGGCATGTGTGCGGCCGCGATCCCGGTCATGCCGCTGGGGCAGGGCATGGCCACGCTGATACGCAAGCGGCTGTACAGCGAGCAGGAGCGTGAGACGGGGCTCGCCGCGCTGTTCATGGGCTGCTTCGGCATCTCCGAGGGCGCCATCCCGTTCGCCGCGGCGCGGCCCGCTCAGGTCATCCCGGCCAACATGCTGGGCGGCGCGGTGGCCGGTGCGATCGCGGGGCAGGCCGGGGTCGAGGACGCGGTGCCGCACGGCGGGCCGATCGTGGCGGTGCTGGGCGCGGTGAGCGGCGTACCGATGTTCTTCGTGGCCGTGGTGATCGGCACGGTCGTCACAGCGCTGACGACGGTCGCGCTGGTCGACGTCAGTGAGCGGCGGCGGGGTGGAGCGCCGGTCGTCGGCGGGGGTGCGGTCGGGCCCGAGCCCGCGCTGGTCGGGGTGGGCGCGGGTGCGGCGAGTGGGCCGAGTGCGCGGGACCGAGGGGCGGCGGGTGCGGGCGCGCCGGGCGTCGGTGCCGTCGTATCGCGGCGGGACGTCGCCGGGGCCGCGGCGGCGTCCGTGAGCGCGCCCGCCGCGGGGGCCGTGTCGGCCGAAACCGCTGAGACCACCGGGTCCGACGCCGGCCCAGACGCCGACTCGGACGCAGGCTCCGACGACGCGGTCCTCTCCGACTATCTCACCGGCCAGACCGTCAAGGTCCGGCTCGATGCGCGGGACAAGGAGGCCGCCATCCGGGAGATAGCGGGGCTGTTGGCACGGACCGGTCGGGTCGCGGAGGTGGACGAGCTCGTGGCGACCGCCCTGCGGCGTGAGGAGCAGGGGACGACCGGGCTCGGTGACGAGATCGCGATTCCACATGCCAAGACGGACGCGGTGACCGCTCCCGTCGTCGGTTTCGCACGGTCCACCGGGGGTGTCGAGTGGGGCTCCCTGGACGGTACGAAGGCCAGGCTGATCTTCATGATCGCCGTACCGGAAGCGGCCGCGGGCGACGAGCATCTGCGGATTCTGGCGCTGTTGTCGCGGAAGTTGATGGACGCCGGATTCCGGGAGCGGCTCACCACCGCGCCGGACGAGAGGGCTGTCCTGCGTGTGCTGAGCGAGATCCGGTAGTCGGCGGGCCCCCCGAACACGCTGGACTCCGGTTTCGCACGCGCAGCGGGGTCCGCCGAACGACTCGGCGGACCCCGCTGTCGTACGAGAAATCAGTGCCCGGCGTCGTGCTGGGCCGGTCCCCCTGGGGCCGCCTCGCGGTCGGCGCCCTTGGCGGCCTCGGCCTCGCTGTAGATGTCGGGTTCGAGGTAGATCACGCGGGCGATCGGGACGGCTTCGCGGATGCGGGCCTCGGCGGCGTTGATCGCGGCGGCGATCTCGGCGGCGGTGTCGTCGTGCTGGACGGCGATCTTGGCGGCGACGAGCAGTTCCTCCGGGCCGAGGTGGAGCGTGCGCATGTGGATGATGCCGGTGACGGTGTCGCCGTCGACGATCGCGGCCTCGATCTTCTGGACCTCTTCGACGCCCGCGGCCTCACCGAGCAGCAGGGACTTGGTCTCGGCGGCCAGGATCAGGGCGATCAGGATGAGCAGGATGCCGATGCAGAGGGTGCCGATGCCGTCCCAGACGCCGTCTCCGGTCGCCAGGGCGAGGCTCACGCCGACCAGCGCCAGAATCAGACCGACGAGCGCGCCGAGGTCCTCCAGGAGGACGACGGGCAGTTCGGGGGCCTTGGCGTGACGGACGAAGTCCTTCCAGGACTTGGTGCCGCGCAGCGGGTTGGACTCCTTGATGGCCGTACGGAAGGAGAAGCTCTCGGCGATGATCGCGAACACGAGGACGCCGACCGGCCAGTACCAGTGCTCGATCTCGTGCGGGTGCTTGATCTTCTCGTAGCCCTCGTAGATCGCGAACATGCCGCCGACCGAGAAGAGGACGATCGAGACGAGGAAGGCGTAGATGTAGCGCTCGCGGCCGTAGCCGAAGGGGTGTTGCGGGGTCGCCTCGCGCTGGGCCTTCTTGCCGCCGACGAGCAGCAGCGCCTGGTTGCCGGAGTCCGCGAGCGAGTGCACGGACTCGGCGAGCATCGACGAAGAGCCGCTGAAGAGGAACGCCACGAACTTCGCTACCGCGATCGCGAGGTTGGCGGCGAGTGCCGCCACGATCGCCTTGGTGCCGCCTGACGCGCTCATGTGTTCGCGTTGTCCCTTCAGTACGCCGCTCGGTTCGCCGCTCGAGGCGCCGCCCGTGGTTTTGCCCGTCCTTTGCCGGTGGGCCATTGTTGCAGCCCGGTCCGACGACGGCTCGCCGGGCCACCCGCTGGGCCTCGGTCAGGGGACGACCGTGGCCCGGAAGACCGTACCGGCTCCGGACACTTCGGCCTTTTCGCCCGCCGGGACGAAGACCGAGTGGCCGGGCGTCAGTTCGTGTTCCCCGGCTCGCACGGAACCTGCGGTGCAGAGCAGGATCTGCGGGGTCGCGCGGGTGAGGTCGTGGGCGGCGGCGCCCTCGGGGAGGACGTACCGGGACAGCCGGAACTCGTCGATCGGGGTCTCGTAGACCTCCTCGCCGTCCGGAGCCGCCTCGGGGCGCAGGACGCCGGGGTCGCCGGCCTCGAAGCGGACGATGCGCAGGAGTTCGGGGACGTCGACGTGCTTGGGGGTCAGGCCGCAGCGCAGGACGTTGTCGGAGTTGGCCATGATCTCGACGCCGAGGCCGCTGAGGTAGGCGTGCGGGATGCCGGCGCCGAGGAACAGGGCCTCGCCGGGCTGGAGACGGACGTGATTGAGGAGCATGGCGGCGATGACGCCGGGGTCGCCCGGGTAGTGGTGGGCGATGTCGGCGTAAGGGGCGTAGTCGCCGCCGAGGCGGGTGCAGGCGGTCGCGGCCGCCGTGACCGTGTGGGACATCTCGTCCGGGTCGGCGGTGAGGATCGCCGTCAGGACCTCGCGCAGGGCGGCGTCCTCGGGGTGGGCGTGCAGCAGGTCGACGTACGGCTTGAGGCTGTCGACGCCGAGGCCGTCGAGCAGGTCGGCCGCCTGCGACGGGTCGCGGAAGCCGCACAGGCCGTCGAACTCGGTGAGCGCGCAGATGAGTTCGGGCTTGTGGTTGGCGTCCTTGTAGTTGCGGTGCGGGGCGTCGACGGGGATGCCGCGGCGCTCCTCGTCCTCGTACCCCTCCTTCGCCTGCTCCAGGTCGGGGTGCACCTGGAGGGAGAGGGGGGCGCCGGCGGCGAGGATCTTGAGGAGGAAGGGCAGACGCGGGCCGAACTTGGCGACGGCCTCAGCGCCCAACTCACGCTGCGGATAGGCCTCGATGACCTCGACGAGCGTGCCGCGCTCCGTGCGGGAGGGCGCGCCCGGGTGGGCGCCCATCCACATCTCCGCCTGGGGTTCGCCGGTCGGCTCGATGCCGAGCAGCCGCGGGATCGCGGTGGTGGAACCCCAGGCGTAGGGGCGGATGGTGTTGTCGAGGCGGTCCATGTTGTGTCGTTTTCTCCGTACGTACGCTGCCCAGGGGGTGCTGGTCAGAAGGCGCTGGTGGGAAGGCGCTGATGGGTAGGCCTGAGCCTCAGGCCCTCGAAGCGAGCGCCAGGTAGACGGCGGCGAAGTCCGTCATGGCGATCAGTTCCGCGAGGGTCTCCAGTTCGCCGCCGGCTTCCGGCTCCAGTTCGCTGATCGGCGTGTCGTGGCTGAGGGCCAGGTCACGGGCGGCGGGGGCGGCGGTGAGGCCGCCGATCGGGCGGTCGCGCAGCAGCACCACGCGTGCGTGCAGGGCGGGTGGCTCCTCGACGCGGTCGCGGAAGAAGTCCTCGGGGTCGGCGCTGGCGGCGAGCGGGCCCGCGAGCAGGGTGCTGTGCGCGGCGAGCGCCTCGGGCAGTTCGGCGACGACCGCGGGGGTGCCGGAGAGCTCGGCGAGGGCGGCGGCGAAACGACGGCCCGCGGGGCCGGCGGAGGTGCCCTCGGTCCAGATCACCGGAAGGGAGTCGGCGAGTTCGGCAGCCAGGGTCTTGGCCGGGTTGCTGTAGGTCACCACGACGGGTCCGCAGCGCTCGGCGATCTGGTCGAGGCGGTCGGCGACCTTTTCGAGGGCGTCGGGCGGAGCGGTGAGCACACCGGTGCGGTCGAGGAGCGCCAGGAGCGGGGTGAGCAGCGCCCACAGGACACCGGGGGCGGACGCGGCGGGTTCGTCCTGTTCGTACGGCGCGGTCGCCAGCGGTACGAAGAAGCCGTGGGCGCCCTCGACCGCTTCGGAGAGCGGTGTGTCGGCGGGGGCCACGGCGACGACGGTGCAGCCGCGGCGGTAGGCCGCGTCGGCGAGCAGGGACAGGCCCGGTTCGGTGCCGTCGGGGGTGGCGATCAGGAGCAGGTCCACGGAGCCGACCCAGCCGGGCAGTTCCCAGCGCAGGGCGCCCGCTGCGGGGGCCACGCCGGTGGGGGCCAGGCGGGTGACGGGGCTGCCGGGGCCGGCGAGCGTGCCGAGGAGGTCGGCGACGCAGGTCGCGGCGGCGCCGGGGCCCGCGATGAGGACGGCGCGGGGGCGGCCGTCCGGTTTGAGGTCGCCCACGCCGGCCTCGGCGGCGTGCCGTGCGGCGGTGCGGACGCGGGCGCCGGCCTCGGCGGCGCCGCGGAGCAGTCCGCGGTGGTCGGCCTCCGAGAGGGCCTCGGGGGTGTCGAGCAGCGATTCGTCGAGCATGGGCGGGCAGCCTCCGGTCGCCGGGTCGTCGGGTGCGGGTCTCCGGTTGCCTGGTTGTCGCTACGCGGGGCGGCGGGCCTCGTCGACGAGGAGGACGGGGATGCCGTCGCGGACGGGGTACGCCAGGCCGCAGTCCTGGCCGGTGCAGACCAGCTCGGTGTCCTGCTCCTTGAGGGGGGCGTGACAGGCCGGGCAGGCGAGGATCTCCAGGAGGCCGGCTTCGAGCGGCATGGGGGTTCCCTTCGGGGGGCCGGGCGTGGGTGTACGCGGATGTGCCTGGTCAGGGTACCGCCGGTGGGGGTGGGGTGCGGGGGGTTGGGGCGGGCGGGGTTGGTGGGTGGTCGGGGTGGGTGACGGCGTCGGGGTTTTCGCCCCCGCCGCCCCTTCCCGTCCCGTCCCTGGGGGCTGCGCCCCCAGACCCCCGCTTCGGCCTGAACGGCCTCGTCCTCAAACGCCGGACGGGCTGAAATCAGCTGACCGGCACCCGAATGTCAACCTCTGATGATCCCCAACACCTCGTCCCGCACCTTCGCCATCGTCGGCTCGTCCCGTGCCTCCGCGTTCAGTCGCAGCAGCGGTTCCGTGTTGGACGGGCGGACGTTGAACCACCAGTCGGCGGTGGTGATCGTCAGGCCGTCGAGCTCGTCCAGGGTCACGCCCTCGCGGCCCTCGTACGCGGAGCGGATGGCCGCCAGGCGGGCGGTCTGGTCGTCGACCGTGGAGTTGATCTCGCCGGAGCCGGTGTAGCGGTCGTACTGGGCGAACAGGGCGGAGAGGGGGCCCTCCTGGCCGCCGAGGGCCGCCAGGACGTGCAGGGCCGCCAGCATGCCCGTGTCGGCGTTCCAGAAGTCCTTGAAGTAGTAGTGCGCGGAGTGCTCGCCGCCGAAGATCGCGCCGCTCCTGGCCATCTCGGCCTTGATGAAGGAGTGGCCCACGCGTGTGCGTACCGGCGTGCCGCCGTTCTCCTTCACCACCTCCGGCACCGACCAGGACGTGATCAGGTTGTGGATGATCGTGCCCTTGCCGCCGTGCCTGGCGAGTTCGCGTGCGGCCACGAGGGCGGTGACGGCGGACGGCGAGACCGGGTCGCCGTGCTCGTCGATGACGAAGCAGCGGTCGGCGTCGCCGTCGAAGGCGATGCCGAGGTCGGCGCCCTCCTCGCGGACCCGCTTCTGGAGGTCCACGAGGTTCGCCGGGTCGAGGGGGTTGGCCTCGTGGTTGGGGAAGGTGCCGTCCAGTTCGAAGTACATGGGAACGAGGTCCAGGGGCAGGCCGGCGAAGACCGTCGGGACGGTGTGGCCGCCCATGCCGTTGCCCGCGTCGACGACGACCTTCAGCTGGCGGTTGGAGGTCAGGTCGACAAGGGTGCGCAGGTGGGCCGCGTAGTCCTTCAACGTGTCCCGCTGTGTGATCGTCCCCGGCGACGCGGCCGGGGCCGCGGGGGCGCCCGACTCGCTCCACAGCTCGACCAGTTCGCGGATCTCGGCGAGGCCCGTGTCCTGGCCGACCGGGGCGGCGCCCGCGCGGCACAGCTTTATGCCGTTGTACTGGGCCGGGTTGTGCGAGGCCGTGAACATCGCGCCCGGCAGGTTCAGCGCGCCCGAGGCGTAGTACAGCTGATCGGTCGAGCACAGGCCGATCTCGGTCACGTCGACGCCCCGCGCCGCTGCCCCGCGCGCGAAAGCCCGCGAAAGGCCGGGCGACGAAGGCCGCATGTCGTGCCCGATCACGATCGCGCTCGCGCCGGTCACCTGGACGAAGGCCGCCCCGAAGAGCTCGGCCAGCGGCTCGCCCCACTGGTCCGGGACGACCCCGCGCACGTCGTACGCCTTCACGAGCTGTGACAAATCAGCAGCCACGGCCAACCCTTCTGAAAGTCCTGTCGGTCACCACAAACTACCCGCACCCACCGACAATGGGCCGTGCGGTAGCAGAGTGGACTCCCAGCCGTTACCTCAGGTCAGGGCAGCATCCAGTCCAGCACCGGGGAACTCTGCCCGACCACTATCAGACACATCACCAGCAGCAATCCGATGCTCCAGGGCAGCACCTTGCGCAGCACGTCCCCCTCGCGGCCCGCGAGGCCCACGGCCGCGCACGCGATGGTGAGGTTCTGCGGCGAGATCATCTTGCCGAGGACACCGCCCGAACTGTTGGCGGCGGCCAGGAGTTCCGGGGACAGTCCCGACTCGCGGGCCGCGGTCACCTGCAACGCCCCGAACAGCGCGTTGGCCGAGGTGTCCGAGCCGGTGACGGCCACGCCGAACCAGCCCAGCACCGGTGACAGGAAGGCGAGTCCCGCGCCGGCCGCGGCCACGAAGTAGCCGATGGTGGCGGCCTGTCCGGAGAGGTTCATGACGTAGGCGAGGGCCAGCACGGACGTCACGGTGAGGATCGCGAACCTCAACTCGTGCACCGTGGCGGCCCATTCCTTGACCGCCACGCGCGCGTGCACGCCGAGGACGACCGCGGTGCACACCCCGGCGAGCAGCACGAGCGTGCCGCCGGTGGACACGATCGGCCAGCTGAAGACGTTCCCGCCGACCGGATTCCCCTCCGGGTCGGCAACGTTCAGCAGGGGCCAGTCGTACGTCTGGGTCGCCTCGGCCAGCCAGTCCTTGACGGCCGGGATCTGGGCGACGGAGAAGATCACGACGATCAGCGCGTACGGGGCGTAGGCGCGCACGACTTCACCGCGCGGGTCGGTCTCGTCCAGGTCCTCGCTCCGTACGCCGGTCAGCACGGCCGCGCGTACGGGCTCGGCGGCGGGCCTGCGTGCCTGCGGTACGGCGACCAGGGCGCCCGCGCCGGCCAAGGCGGCGCCGATGTCGGCGAGTTGGGCGGAGACGTAGTTGGAGGCCGCGAACTGGGCGACGGCGAAGGCGATTCCGCAGGCGAGGGCGGGCACCCAGGTCTCGCGCAGGCCCCGGCGGCCGTCGACCAGGCCGACCAGCACCAGCGGCACCACAAGGGCCAGCAGGGGGGTTTGACGGCCCACCACGGAGGCCACGTCGTCCAGCGGCAGCCCGGTGACCTGGGCGAGGGTCACGACGGGTGTGCCCATCGCGCCGAAGGCGACCGGAGCGGTGTTGGCGACGAGCGCGACGACCGCCGCGCGCACCGGCTCGAAGCCCAGCGCGACGAGCATGACCGAGCAGATCGCGACGGGTGCCCCGAAGCCGGCGAGGGCCTCCAGCAGCGCGCCGAAGCAGAAGGCGACGACGAGGGCCTGGATGCGCGGGTCGTCGGACAGCCGCCCGAAGGAGCGGCGCAGGATGTCGAAGTGCCGGGTACGGACCGTCATCCGGTACACCCACAGGGCGTTGACGACGATCCACAGGATGGGGAAGAGGCCGAAGACGGCTCCCTGGGCGGCGCTGGAGAGCGTCTGCTCCAACGGCATGCCGTACGCGAGCCAGGCGACCAGAGCGGCCGCCAGGAGGCCCGTCAGACCGGCCAGATGTGCCTTCACTCTGAGGCCGCCGAGCAGGACGAGGACGAGGACGAGGGGCAGGGCCGCCACGAGGGCGGACAGGCCGAGCGAGCCGGCGACGGGTTCCAGTTCCTGGACGTACACGGGCGCCCCCGATTCCGCCATGCGGAAAGCGATTTCTCGTTTTCGACTTACCGGAATGGTCGTGTCCGCGCCAACGGCACGTCAATGGGCGTGCACGACTCGGTGCGACGCGATCAGAAAAAGGGAGGTCAGAAAAGGGGAGGTCAGTTGTCCGGCGAGCGCAGCACCCGCAGATGGCCGCGGCGTGCGACCTCTCTCGGGTCCGCCGCGCGGCCCCCGCCGCCGGCCTGGGCCGCGCGTTCCTGAGGGCGGGCCGCCTCGCGCACGGCGTTGGCAAGCGCTTCCAGATCGTCGCCGCTGGGCCGGGCCGGAGCCGAGCCGTCGAGGAGGCGGACGACCTCCCAGCCGCGCGGGGCGGTGAGGCGCTCGGAGTGCTCGGCGCACAGGTCGTAGCAGTGGGGTTCGGCGTAGGTGGCGAGCGGGCCGAGGACCGCGGTCGAGTCGGCATAGACGTACGTCAGTGTCGCGACGGCGGGACGGCCGCACGCGGTGCGCGAACAGCGACGTACAGGGCTCACGACGTTGGACGGTACCGCACTCTTGAGCGGGCCGCGACGACTCTCCCCCCGGTCACTCCACCGTGTCGTGTTGTGAAACGCCCCACACGGCACTCCCCACACACCTCGCTGACCTGCACGGACACCTGCTTCCGAGGGGTCGAACGATTCTGGATCCGGTCACCACTCAACACAAAACCCACCAATGACTTTGATATCGACGGTCCGGAGGGGTGCGGAATCGAGCCCAACCTTGGCTGGAATGGTCAACTGGCGACATGCCGTGGGGGACGGGCGTACGCCGTCCGTGTCGCCGCGTGGGGGTCGGGCACCCGGCACCGGTGAGGACTACGCTTCACCAGTGATGGACAACCCCGTACCGCCCCGTGCCGCCGACCCCGGGCCCCGCCGTCGTGATCGCCACGGACGGGGCATGCGTGGCCCGATCGCTCCGCCGCAGGTACCGCTTGCCGCGAGCCGTGCCGAGGCGTTCGCGGACCTGGTGCAGGACTCCGTGGAGCGGCTGGAACGACGCTGGCCGCAGCTCGCCGACATCGATTTCCTCGTCCTCGAGGTGCCCCGGCTGGCGGGGCCCGAGCAGGCCTGGAACGACGAGGCGGTGCCCCTGGGCGGCACGGTTCCCTCCCGGGACGGGCGGCCGGCCCGGGTGATCGTCTACCGGCGGCCGGTCGAGATCCGCACCAAAGGGCGGGACGAGCGGGCGGCGCTGGTGCACGAGGTGGTCGTGGAGCAGGTGGCCGAGGTGCTCGGGCTGACTCCGGAGACGGTGGATCCGCGGTACGGCGAGGACTGACCCGCCGGCCCCGCCCTGCTTTCCCCCTCCTACAGCCTCTGCGGCCTCCTACTTCTGCAGTACCGACAGGTCCTGGTCCGCCTGCGGTACCTCCACCGTGCTCCGGTCGTCCGGGAGGGTCTGGATCGTGAAGCCCGGGACGCCGTCCTCCGTCGCCTCGAGGATGCGGGCCGCGTAGACCGGGCCCCCCGACTGCGGCTCGACCGTCAGGGCGTAGGTGCCCTTCAGGCCGCTCGGCACCGGGGCCTCGATGTCCTCGGTGGTGCCCGCCTTGATCGTGTACGTCTTGGACACGGCCGTACCGCCGCCGCTGCCCGCCGACGCGGTGACCTTGACCTTCGCCGCGCGACCGGGGGCGGCCAGGGAGAGCGTGGAGCCCTTGGAGCTGTTGTCGGCGGACGTCGCGCGCGTGCCGACCGGGCTCGTGGCGGGGATGAACGCCGTCTCCTGGTCGCTCCCCTTGCCACGTACGACCCGAAGGGCCGCGACCACCGGCACGGACTGGTCGGTGGGCGTCAGGATGAGTGAGCCGGCCTCGCCGCGCGTGACGTCGCCCAGGTCGATCGCGGTCGTCATGCCCGCCTTCACGTGCAGCGTCTCGTTCCCGGCGGGGGTGATCGAACCGGACGGCGAGGCGAGCCGCACCTTCAGGTCGGCGTCGGAGTCGCCGGGCGTGAAGGCGATCAGGCGCACGGCCGTGGCGTCCTTCGGGATGCCGGGCAGGACCAGGCTGCTGGCCGGATCCCTCGACGCGGCCAGCCAGTCTCCGCCGAGCTTGTCGTCCAGCGCCTGTATGGCGGCGCCCACGCGCCCGCTGCGGACGTTCACATGGACGGTGAGGTTGTCCTGCTTCTCGTCGGTGAGCGTGGACAGCAGGACCGGCTCGCTGGAGTGCGGCTGGACCGTGATGCCCTCCCCCACCGTGGACTCCAGGGCGCCGTCCTTGCCGTAGAGCTCGATGTCGACGACGGCGGCGGAGTCGTCCGGGTTGGTCAGGTGCACGTAGTCCGTGCGGTCGGCGGCCGTGCTGGCGCCCGGGAACCAGAACTCCGTGTCCGGAGCGGTGCAGTTGACGCCCTGGAGGCCGCGGCCGGTGCCCGCGGCGACCTCGGTGGTCTCCTGGACGGTCCAGCCGGGCGCGAACTTCCCCTCGGCGGTGCCGACGAGCGCGGGCGAGTCGGAACCGGAGGCGTCCTCGGTGGCCGGGGTGCCGGGTTCCTTGGACTCCAGGACCGGCTTGTCCGCCTTCTGCTTCCCACCGCCCCCGCCTTCCGCCGACTGCTCGGTGGCGGTCTTGAGTTCGGCCTTGCCGTCGCTCCCGGT
Organism: Streptomyces sp. NPDC050619; assembly: GCF_040654815.1. NCBI lineage: Bacteria > Bacillati > Actinomycetota > Actinomycetes > Kitasatosporales > Streptomycetaceae > Streptomyces > Streptomyces sp. NPDC050619. The sequence continues at coordinate 17,316 of NZ_JBFAIR010000026.1, forward strand.
GCCCTTGGTGACGGGCGTGAAGGACGTGTAGGACGTGTCCGCGAGGTCGGAGAGGCTGGGCGCCGGGCACAGCAGGCTGGTGCGCTCCACGGGCAGTACGGCGGCCGCCTTGGCGGTGTCCGCGCCCGCGGTGTCCGGTGTGTCGAGTACGGCGAATCCGGTGACGGCGGCGAGCGCGGCGGCGCCGACGATCAGGGACAGGGTGGTGCGGTTCACTGCTGGCTCCCGTCGGGGCGCTCACTGCCGGGGCTGTGCGGATGCGGCTGCGGCGGTGGCTGCGCCGGGTCGTACGGCGCGTCGTAGCCCTCGTCGTAGCCCTGCTGGTACGGCTGCTGGCCGTAGCCCTGGTCGTACGGCGTCGAGGACTGGCCGCCGTACGCGTACGGGTCGTACTGGCCGCCCTGGTACGGATCGGGGTACGGCTGCTGGTCGTACGTGCCCGCCGGGTACTGCCGGCCGCCCTGGTACTGCTCGCCGCCGTAGCCGCCGTACTGGGCTCCCGCGTAGGTCGAGGAGTCCCACTCGTCGTAGGGCTGCTGCTGGGGGACGGCGACGGGGGCCTCCTCCGGAGGAGGAGGCGGGAAGTCTCCGGCCTGGCCCGTCTCTTCGGCCTCCGCCTGGGCGCGCAGACGGCGGGCGCGGCGGCCCTCGCCGGCGACGGGCTGGGCGGGGACGGACGGCTCCTCGGGGAGGTCGTCGTCGACGTCGCGGCGGCGGCCGGGCAGGGCCAGCACGACGAGGACGACGGCCAGGGCGCCCTGGATCCACAGCCAGACGGTGTGCGTGAAGGGGGCGTCGAAGGTGACGTCCAGTGTGCCGCCGGTGGTGGGCAGTTCGAAGCCCTGGGCCCAGCCGTCGACCGTGGTGGGGGTGAGCGGCTTGCCGTCCAGGGTGGCCGTCCAGCCCTCGGCGGCGGTGTCGGCCAGGCGCAGGATCCGGCCGTCGGAGCCGGCCGGGACGGTGGTGTGGATCTCCACGGGTCCCGCGGCGACGGGCTGCGGTCCCCCGGTCCTGGAGACGATGGTGGCGCGCGCGACCTCCTGGTTGACCCGCCACAGCCCGCTGCCGTCCTGCTGGCTGAGCCTGCTCAGGCCGGGTGTGGCGTCCAGGACGCGGGTGACCTCGCGGGGTGCGCCCTTGTGGACGAGGACGTAGCTCACGGCGAACTTGCCGAGCTCGTCGGCCTGGTCGGCGCCGGAGCCGGCCACGAGGTTGGCGACGATCTTGTCGAGGCCGCTGTTCTCGCCGTCGGCCGCGGCGAGTTCGGCGTCGCCGAGGCGGGCGCCGGAGCCGCGCACCAGCATGTAGCCGACGTGGGCCGCGGAGTCGCTGTCGAGGACGAGGGTGCGGGCCTGGTCGCTGGTGCCGCTCTCCTCGGCGACGAACGCGGGCACCTGTACGGGGTCGCGCCGCTCCAGCGGTCCGTCGGCGCCGCCGATCATCCAGCCGGCGGCGACGAGCAGCGGGCCCGCGGCCGAGGCGAAGGCGATCAGCGCGGCGACCGGCTGGCGCCAGCCGAAGCTCTGCTCGGCCACGCGCGCGCGTGCCCCGTCGGCGCCCAGCGTGGCGGCGGCCAGGAGGGCGAGGCCGTAGACGAGGGTGGCGGGCCCGGCCCAGGTGGAGGCGTTGGACAGGACCGCGAAGACGAGGCCCACGAGGGCGGCGGCCCAGGCCGTCCAGATGGAGAACTGCCGCTCGGAGCGCAGCAGGGCGGCCAGCGCTGCCAGCACGACACCGATGAGCATCAGCCCGCTGACCGTGCCGGGGCCGCCGGGGCTGGCGCCGAGCAGGTCGAGGGCGGAGGCGGCCGAGGAGCCGTACTCCATGCCGGCCTGGTCGAAGAAGCCGAACGGCAGCAGCGACAGCGACCAGGGCGCGAGGACGAGCAGGGGCGTGCCGAGCTGGGCCAGGAAGCGCAGGCCGTAGGTGGTGATCTCGGCGCGGCGCACGGCCAGCAGGCCGATGCCGAGGACCAGCGCGATGGGCCAGATGATCGGGGTGAACGCGGTGGTGATGGTGAGCAGCAGCGCGTACGCCCAGGTGGCGCGCCAACTGCCGCGCGTGCCGGAGGTGTTCGCCAGTCCGCTGGCCGCGACGCCCGCGCGCGCGATGAGCGGCAGCAGGATGGCCAGCACCGCGGTGCCGATGCGGCCGCCGGCGAGGGCGCCCGCCGCGGCGGGCAGGAAGGCGTAGACGACGGCCGCCCACGCGCGCAGGAGGCGTGACTCGACGAGCGGGCGGGAGGCGAAGTACGCGGTGAAACCGGCCAGCGGCACCGAGCAGACCAGCAGGACCGTGACCGCGAGGCCGGTCGAGCCGAACAGCACGGAGGCGAACATCGCGACGATCGCGAGGTACGGCGGCGGGGACGGGGTGCCGCCGGTGCCCACCGTGTGCCAGGCGTCCAGATAGCGCGACCACAGCTCGCCGGCGTCGGACGGGGCGGGCAGCAGGGCGCCGCCGGCGAGCGCGCCGCCGCCGAGCAGGTTGCGGCAGGCGATCAGCGAGACGAACAGCAGCACCAGGAAGAGCACCGGGCCGGGCTTGCGGGCGACGCGCTTGAGGCGGACGAACTGCTCGACCTCCAGGAAGTCGGCGTCGTCGCCGCCGGGCCCGGACTCGACCGCGGCGCCGTGCCGCCCGGCCCCGGAGGTCACCTCGGGGTCGGAGCTGCCGGCGAGGCTGCCCGCGGCCTGTTCCACGGTGGCGCGGATGGTCGCGCCGGGCGGCGGGAACAGCGGCCGCAGCTCGTCCTTGTCGACGGCCGGACGGCCGCGCCTGCGGCGCCCGGCGAGGATCCGCTCGGGTCGCAGCAGGGTGCCCAGCAGGCCGCGGATCTCGTCGACGGCCTGTCCGGGGACCTTGCCGACGAGGTAGGCGACGGTCCGCAGGAGGGTGCCGACGACGAGGCGCAGCAGCACCCAGGGCAGCCCGGCCGCGCGCGTGTTGACGAGCAGGGTGTAGGCGGCGCCTGCCTTGTCGACCTTGTGCGGGGAGGCGGTGGTACGGCCCGCGCAGTCGACGGTGCGGCGCTCGCGCGAGGCGGCCTCCGCGTGTCGTACGACGGCTTCCGGGGCGATCAGGACGCGGTGGCCGGCCGCGTTGGCACGCCAGCACAGGTCGACGTCGTCGCGCATCAGGGGCAGCCGGCGATCGAAGCCGCCGAGCTGCTCGAAGACGTCGCGCCGGATCAGCATGCCGGCGGTGGAGACGGACAGCACCGGCCGGACGTGGTCGTGCTGGCCCTGGTCCTGTTCGCGGCGGTCGAGGCCGGTCCAGCGGCGGCCGGAGTGGGCGATGCTGACGCCGATCTCCAGCAGCTGCCGGCGGTCGTACCAGCCGCGGAGCTTGGGGCCCACGACGGCGATGTCGTCCCGGCCCAGCTCGTGCTCGTCCTCCACGACGCGCAGCAGCTGGGCCAGGGCGTCGGGTTCGGGGGCGCAGTCGTCGTGCAGCAGCCACAGCCACTGCACCGGCTCTCCGTGCGGGAGGTCGGGCAGGTCGTAGGCGTCGTCGCGCCATGTGCGCGTGACGGGGTCCCAGCCGCTGGGCCGCTTCAGGTACGGCAGCTCCTCCGGAGTGAGGACGGGGGCGGTGCGGCCCGCCTCCTCGACGGCCTGGCCGAAACTGGTGCGACGGGCCAGGTGCAGCACCCGGTCGGCGCCGAGGGCGTCGGTGACCAGCCGGGCGGAGTCGTCCGCGCTGCCGGTGTCGGCGCCCATGGCGAACTGCACCGGGCGCTCCTGGCCGAGCAGGCCGGCGAGCGCGTCGGGCAGCCAGCGGGCGCCGTCGTGAGAGACGAGGACCGCGGTCACCACATGACGCGGAAACTCGGGAGTGGCAGCGTCGTGGTGAGCTGCCGTGTGGCTGTGCACGGACATCGAGGTACGGGCCCCGGTTCGGTGGACTGCGGTGGACGCCTGTGCCCCGAGGGGGCAGCGGTGCGTCTCGGACGAGCGCCCACACTATCGGCTGGGCATGACGGCGGCCCGCCGCCTGTGGATAACCCCTTCGCGACGGGCCGTACGTGACGTGTGTATGTGCGTCTGCGGGCGTTCGTTGTGCGTCTACGGGCGTACGTGAGGGTGTGCGCCCTCCGGTCAGACCGCGGCCTTCTTCAGCCGGCGCCGCTCGCGCTCGGACAGGCCGCCCCAGATGCCGAAGCGTTCGTCGTTGGCGAGGGCGTACTCGAGGCACTCGGAGCGGACTTCACAGGCCAGGCAGACCTTCTTGGCCTCGCGGGTGGAGCCGCCCTTCTCGGGGAAGAAGGACTCGGGGTCGGTCTGGGCGCACAGCGCGCGCTCCTGCCAGCCGAGTTCCTCGTCCGCGTCGTCGACCAGCAGTTGCTGCACCAGCTCGGTCATGTGCGCCCCTCGTCTGTCTTTCGCGTCCCCGTGATGTGGCCGTTACCGATTTCGGCTGAACGACACGAGTGAAATTACAAGTGTGCTGCTCCGGGCGAGTCAAGCCGAGATCTGCTATTGAGCCCCTTATTCACTCTGCGGAACCAAGGCCTAGCGGAAAGTGTTCAAATCGGCATAAACCTTGACAAGCAGATGAGACCCGAGAGGGCCTGCCGTCCCGCGCGCAGCTGATCCGGGCCTGTACGGGGAAGGACGCCCAGAAGTTCGATCTCGTTCCGCGCGCGCGACGAAGCGAACCGGATCACATTCGGATCACGGGATCGCAACGAGGCGTGTGCGCCCGGTTGTGCGCCATGTGTCCCGAGTGCCGCCTGAACAAACCTTTCGCCACAGAGATGGACCGGATGAGGTGAAAGATGTCCCACCTGCCGGACCTCGAGTTGACAGTGCAGGTGTGAACCGGTGTCCTTGTGGGCATGCTCGCGAACTCGGCACTCACCTCGACCCGCTCCGCCGGGTCCCTCGGTGCTGCCCGCGCTCGCCGCAGCTGTTGTTGCTGTCCCAGCTGTTGAGCCCAACGCGCTCCAGCTGCGCCTGAGTCCACCGCGACTCGGCTGCTGTTCCCTGAAGCCCCCACCAGGGCATCTCTCCCGCCCGCGATCCGGGCGGACGGTACGTGACATCCAGCCCTCCCCCACACTCTTCGCCGAGGAACCACCGCATCCCATGAACAGCGACAGCGACCTCCAGATCGCCGGCGACATCCTCGAAGTCCCGCACCTTCTCCAGCCACCGCGCGAGCACCCGGCCACCGTCGCCGAGTTCGCCGGCCTGGCCCGCTCCATCGCCGCCGACCGCTCCCAGTGGGAGCACCTCGTCCAGTACGACGCGACCACGCGCTGGTACCACCGGCTGCGCACCGGTCCCGGCTACGAGGTGTGGCTGCTGTCCTGGGTGCCCGGCCAGGGCAGCGGACCGCACGACCACGGCCGCTCCTCCGGAGTACTGACCGTCCTGGAGGGCGCGCTGACCGAGCGCACCGAGCGGGGCACGCGCGCGTTGAGCGCCGGTTCGCAGCGGGTGTTCGCACCGGGTTACGTGCACGACGTGGTCAACGACGCACTCGAGCCGGCGGTGAGCCTGCACGTCTACTACCCGGGGCTGACGGAGATGCCGATGCACTCGGCATGCACAGCCCGGGAAGCACAGGACGAGGTGGACGTCGTAACCGCCTGACGCGTTGTCGTACCCGCCTGCCAGACTTGCTCCCATGCGCATTGTGGTTCTGGCAGGCGGCATCGGTGGTGCCCGGTTCCTGCGCGGTCTGAAGCAGGCCGCGCCGGACGCGGACATCACCGTCATCGGCAACACCGGGGACGACATCCACCTCTTCGGGCTGAAGGTCTGCCCGGACCTCGACACGGTGATGTACACGCTCGGCGGCGGCATCAACGAGGAACAGGGCTGGGGGCGGTCCGACGAGACCTTCCATGTCAAGGCGGAGCTGGCGGCGTACGGCGTCGGGCCCGAGTGGTTCGGACTCGGTGACCGGGACTTCGCCACGCACATCGTGCGGACGCAGATGATCGGCGCCGGATACCCGCTGAGCGCGGTGACCGAGGCGCTGTGCGATCGGTGGAAACCGGGCGTGCGGCTGATCCCGATGACCGACGACCGGGTCGAGACGCATGTGGCCGTCGAGATGGACGGCGAGCGCCGGGCGATCCACTTCCAGGAGTACTGGGTACGGCTGCGGGCCTCGGTGCCGGCCGAGGCCGTCGTGCCGGTCGGGGCGGAACAGTCCAAGCCGGCGCCCGGCGTCCTGGAGGCGATCGCGGAGGCCGACGTCGTGCTGTTCCCGCCGTCCAACCCGGTCGTCTCCATCGGCACGATCCTCGCCGTGCCGGGTATCCGCGAGGCGATCGCCGATGCCGGGGTGCCGGTGGTGGGCCTGTCCCCCATTGTCGGGGACGCGCCCGTGCGCGGGATGGCCGACAAGGTGCTCGCGGCGGTCGGCGTGGAGTCGACGGCCGCGGCGGTCGCCGAGCACTACGGCTCGGGGCTGCTGGACGGCTGGCTCGTCGACAGCGTGGACGCGGGCGTGGTGGAGCGGGTCGAGTCGGCCGGGATCCGCTGCCGTGCCGTACCGCTGATGATGACCGACCTCGACGCGGCGGCGCGGATGGCGCGGGAGGCGTTGGAACTGGCGGAAGAGGTGCGGGCGGCTTGAGCGAGGCAACCGAAGCGAGTGCCGCGTCCGCGAACGGCTACGGCGTCTGGGCGGTGCCCGGGCTTCCCGAGGTGGCGCACGGCGACGACCTCGCGAAGCTGATCGCCGCCGCCGAACCCGGACTGGCCGACGGGGACGTCCTGCTCGTCACCTCGAAGATCGTGTCCAAGGCGGAGGGGCGCATCGTCGAGGCGGCCGACCGGGAAGCCGCGATCGACGCGGAGACCGTACGGGTCGTGGCGCGGCGCGGTGCGCTGCGGATCGTCGAGAACCGGCAAGGGCTCGTCATGGCCGCCGCCGGGGTCGACGCCTCCAACACCCCTTCCGGGACAGTGCTGTTGCTGCCCGAGGATCCGGACGCGTCCGCGCGGGCGATCCGGGACGGGCTGCGGGACGCCCTCGGCGTCAATGTCGGGATCGTGGTCACCGACACCTTCGGGCGACCGTGGCGCACGGGGCTCACGGACATCGCGATCGGCGCCGCCGGCGTGCGCGTGCTGGACGATCTGCGCGGGGGCACGGACGCGTACGGCAATCCGCTCAGCGCGACGGTCGTGGCGACGGCGGACGAGCTGGCCGCCGCCGGTGATCTGGTCAAGGGCAAGGCCGCCGGGCTGCCCGTCGCCGTGGTGCGCGGGCTGCCGCACGTGGTGGCCGAGGACCACGGGGAGGGGGCGCGGGCCATGGTGCGCGGCGCGCGCGACGACATGTTCCGGCTGGGGACGTCGGAGGCGGTTCGGGAAGCGGTCACCCAGCGGCGCACGGTGCGGGCCTTCACCGACGAGCCCGTCGACCCGGGTGCCGTACGGCGGGCGGTCGCGGCGGCTGTCACTGCGCCGGCGCCGCACCACACGACGCCGTGGCGGTTCGTGCTGCTGGAGTCGCAGGCCGCGCGGACCGAGCTGCTGGACGCCATGCGCGAGGCCTGGATCGCCGATCTGCGGCGGGACGGGAAGAGCGAGGAGTCGATGGCCAAGCGGGTGCGGCGGGGCGATGTGCTGCGCAATGCGCCGTACTTGGTGGTGCCCTGCCTGGTGATGGACGGGTCGCACACCTACGGCGACCCGCGGCGGGACGGGGCCGAGCGGGAGATGTTCGTGGTCGCCGCGGGCGCCGGTGTGCAGAACTTCCTGGTCGCGCTGGCCGGGGAGCGGCTGGGATCGGCGTGGGTGTCGTCGACGATGTTCTGCCGGGATGCCGTTCGGGAGGTGCTGGGCCTGCCGGAGGACTGGGATCCGATGGGGGCCGTGGCGGTGGGGCATCCGGCCGAGGAGCCTCGGCCCCGGGCGGAGCGGGATGCGGGGGCGTTCATCGAGGTGCGGTGAGCCGGGGCGTACGGCCACCTGTTCGTCGTACGACCGCCTAGTCTCTTAGGACATCCGACGCCTCCGACTTCTCCGGGATCTCATTCGTGGCTGGACGGTTCGCTCCTCGGCCCACGCGTACGACTGTGCGCGGTGGCGGGGTCGTCGTGCCCGCCGCGCGCCGGGGGGCACCGGTGGCCGCGGGGCGCGTGCGGACGTGGGTGCCGGACGGGCCGCTGGATCTGGGGCTGGTGCTCGGGCCGCTCAGACGGGGGCCGGCGGATCCGACGTTCCGGGCGATGCCGGACGGGTCGGTGTGGCGGGCCACTCTCACCCCTACCGGGCCGGGAACGCTGCGGGTTGTGGCGTACGGCGGTGAAGTGCGCGGAGAGGCTTGGGGCCCGGGGGCGGAGTGGCTGCTGGAGAAGTTGCCCGAGCTGCTCGGGGCCGCCGACGATCCGTCCGTTTTCGCGCCCCGGCACCGAGTGGTGGCGATGGCGCGGCATCGGCGGCCGGGGCTCCGGCTGACGCGGACCGGGCTGGTGCTGGAGTCGCTGATTCCGTCGGTTCTCGAGCAGAAGGTCACGACCGATGAGGCGTATCGGGCGTGGCGGTCGCTGGTACGGAAGTTCGGGGAGCCGGCGCCGGGGCCCGCGGCGGGCGGGCGGCTGTGGGTGATGCCGGCGCCTCGGACGTGGGCGCTGATTCCGTCGTGGGAGTGGCATCGGGCGGGGGTCGACAACAAGCGGGCGTCGACGATTCTGCGGGCTGTACGGGTGGCGGGGCGGCTGGAGCAGGCAGTGGGGATGTCTCCGGCGGCCGCACAGGCTCGGTTGGAGGTCGTGCCGGGGATCGGGCCGTGGACGTCCGCGGAGGTGGTGCAGCGCAGCCATGGGGCGGCGGATGCGGTGACCGTGGGGGATCTGCATCTGCCGGGGATCGTGGGGTGGGCGCTCGCCGGGGATCGGTTCGCGGATGACGCGGTGATGTTGGAACTGCTGGAGCCGTATGCGGGGCAGCGGCATCGGGCGGCTCGGTTGATCTTGCTGAGCGGGAAGGGGCCGGCTCGGCGGGCGCCGCGCATGCCTCGGGGGGACATCGGGCGGTTGTGACGGCGGTCGGCGTCTCGGTGACCGGCGTCTCGGTTACTGGCGTCTCGGTTACTGGCGTCTCGGTGACCAGCGTCTCGGTTACTGGCGTCTCGGTGACCGGCGTCTCGGTGACCGGCTCTGGGGCTCAGCCCCCAGAGGACCAGAGCCCCCGACCTATGCCCACCCACCACCCGTCTCGGTCGGACGATCGCTACTGGTCCGAAGAGAACCGCACCGCCCCCGCCGGGATCCTCGCGTCGCACCACACCCGCATACCGTCGCGCAGTTCGTTGTCGGCGCCGATGATCGCGCCGTCGCCGATGACCGTGCCGGTGAGGAAGGAGCGTTCGCCGACGCGGGCGCGGGTGCCGATGAGGGAGTCGGTGATGACGGCGCCGGGTTCGATGACGGCGCCGGGGAGGATGGTCGAGCCGAAGACCCGCGCGCCCTCCGCGACGAGGGCGCCCTCTCCCACCACCGTGCCGCCCGTCAGTTTCGCGTCGGGGGCGACCGTGGCCGTGGGGAGGATGAGGCGGTCGCCGCAGCGGCCGGGGACCGCGGGGGACGGGGCCCGGCCCAGGACCAGGTCGGCCGAGCCGCGGACGAAGGCGGCCGGGGTGCCGAGGTCCAGCCAGTACGTGGAGTCCACCATGCCCTGAAGATGGGCGCCTGCCGACAGCAGGTCCGGGAAGGTCTCCCGCTCCACCGAGACCGGGCGGCCCGTCGGGATCGTGTCGATGAGCGAGCGCCGGAAGACGTAGGCGCCCGCGTTGATCTGGTCGGTGACGATCTCCTCGGGGGTCTGCGGCTTCTCCAGGAAGGCCAGGACCCTGCCCGTCTCGTCCGTGGGGACCAGGCCATAGGCGCGCGGGTCGGTGACCTTGGTGAGGTGGAGGGAGACGTCCGCGCCGGTCGTCTCATGGGTGTCGACCAGGGCCCTGATGTCGAGGCCGGTGAGGATGTCGCCGTTGAAGACCAGGATCGGGTCGTCGGGGCCCGAGTGCAGCCGGGACACGACATTGCGGATCGCGCCGCCCGTGCCGAGCGGTTCCTCCTCGGTCACGTACTCGATGTGGAGGCCCAGGGAGGAGCCGTCGCCGAAGTACGGCTCGAAGACCTCCGCCAGATAGCTGGTCGCTAGGACGATGTGGTCCACGCCCGCCGCTCTCGCTCTCGCCAACTGGTGCGTGAGGAAGGGGACCCCGGCCGCGCGGACCATGGGCTTCGGGGTGTGCACGGTGAGCGGGCGCAGCCGGGTGCCCTTGCCGCCGACCAGGAGGATCGCTTCTGTCACCTGTCGTCTCTGCTTCCTGCCGGGACCGGCCGAACTGTCTTTCGGCCGGCCAGTGTATGCAGACCGTTGTGACAAACGGACAGACTCCGGTGAGGGACGGATGGTTCCCGAGTTGTCCCTAGCGCCCCTGGTAACGGGCCGCCGTCGTACGGGTCGTGCCGAGCTTGCGGTAGAGCTGCCATCCGGGGCATGCCGTGAGGAACCCGTCCCGGTGGCCGGAGATCACATTCAGTCGTACGTTCTTTCCCTTTCGGTAGAGATTTCCACCGCCGGACTTCAGGTATGTCTTTCCGCTCGGATTGGCGCCGTGCAGGCCGAGCTTCCACGCGGTGAGCCGGGCGACGGCCTTCACCGCGGCGCCGGACGGCTTGGTGGCGCCGAAGCTGCCGAGGACGGCGATCCCCATGCTGTTCGTGTTGAAACCGAGCGTGTGTGCGCCCAGGACCGGCTTCGCCACGCCACCGGCACGGCCCTCGTAGATGTTTCCGCACTTGTCGACGAGGAAGTTGTAGCCGATGTCGCGCCAGCCCATGCTCTTGACGTGGTAGCGGTAGATACCGCGAATGACGGAGGGAGCCTGCGCGCAGCGGTATCCGTTGCCGGATGCCGTGTGGTGGACGAAGGCCGCCTTGACCTTCTTGGTGTAGACGAACTTCTTCTCCCGCAGCTTCTCGTTCGCGCCCCAGCCGCGGCGCATGACGATACGCGGGCGCGGGCCGATGTACGGCTTCGCCCGCTGCGGCTGCGTCAACTCGCCGGCGCGCAGGGCGAACAGCTCCTGCTCGGTCTGGTTCCGGCCGAGCGCCGGGATCTCGCTGGCGCCGAAGGGGGCCAGGGCGGCGTTGACGGCGGAGGCCTCGGCGGATGCCTGAGCGGCCGTCTGGGCGGATGCCTGAGCGGAGGTCTGAGCGGCGGCCAGGGCCTCGGCCGGTTCGGCGGTCGGGGCGATGTCGCGGTGGACGCCGGGGGCCGGGGCCGGCATCCACCGCGCATGCGTGACGCTGGATACCGCCTGGGCCGCGCCAGGCTCGGCCGGCGCCTCCCGAACCGCCCCCGCCGACTCCTCCCCCGGGTCCACCAGTTCGAGGCGCATCCCGGACGGCAGCGGGGACACTTCCGTCGCCGCTTCCGCCCCCGTGCCCGTGCCCGTGCTCCGAGTTGTCTCCGCCGACCCGCCTTCGGTCTCCGCCCGGACCCTGACCTCCACGCCGTCCGAGTCGCCCACCCACAGCGGTGCCGTGGCGCCGCGCGCCCGGCCGGAGGTGCGTTCGGCCGTGTCGGGGTCGGCCGCGTGGTCGGCGTTGTGCGTCTCGACGTCCTGCCAGCCGGACCAGTTGTCCGTGCCGGCCGCGCGGGTACGGACCTGGACCCGGCCGTGCAGTTCGGCGTCCGGGTCCTCCCAGACGACGCCGACGAGTGAGAAGTGCCGTACGTCCCGGCGCGGCAGCCCCTGTTCGGCCGCGGGGCCGAGGGTGCGGTCGCGGGTGAGGGGCGCGAGGGGCAGCGATTGGGTGTGGCCGGGCGCTTCCGCGGTCGGCGCCGTTCTCGCGGTCGTCTCGGCCGGCGCGCTCACCGCGGCGGCGGGCGGGGTCAGCGGAAGGGCCAGGGCGGCCGCACAAGTGACACCGATCGAGGAAGCAAGGAATCCACGCATGCTCCTGATCTTGGACATAGTCATACATATCTGTCCATCGGGGAATTGACGGACCATCGGCCGGCGTTCCGCCGAACCGGTGGCGATCCGGCGGCCCCACCACTCGATGCGCGTCCGCACGCACGCGTACGCTTTTGCGGGTGAACGCCACCGACCGCACCCCTGCCGACCTGCTGCGTTCCGCGCTCGCCGCGGATCCCGGGCGCCCGCTGATCACCTTCTACGACGACGCCACGGGCGAACGGGTCGAATTGTCCGTGGCCACCTTCGCCAATTGGGTGGCCAAGACCTCGAACCTCCTCCAGGGCGAGCTCGCCGCCGCACCCGGCGACCGGGTCGCGCTGCTGCTGCCCGCGCACTGGCAGACGGCGGTGTGGCTGCTGGCGTGTGCCTCGGTGGGCGCGATCGCGGACGTCGACGGGGATCCGGCCGCGGCCGACGTCGTGGTGAGCGGGCCGGACACGCTGTCCGCAGCGCGGGCGTGCAACGGTGAGCGAGTCGCCCTCGCGCTGCGGCCGCTGGGCGGGAGGTTCCCGCAAACGCCGGAGGGCTTCGCCGATTACGCCGTCGAGGTGCCGAGTCAGGGGGACCGATTCGTGCCGTTCGCGCCGGTGGATCCCGAGGAGCCCGCGCTGATCGTGGCCGGGCGGGAGTTCAGCGGGGCCGAGGTGGTTGAGCGGGCCCGGGCCGAGGCGTCGGAGCTGGGGCTTATCGGGCCGGGGTCGCGGATTTTGTCTGGGCTGTCGTACGAGACGTGGGACGGGCTGAACGCCGGGTTGTACGCTCCGCTGGCTACGGGGGGGTCTGTGGTGCTTTGCCGGAATCTGGGGCAGTTGGGGGAAGAGGCGTTGGCCAAGCGGATTGAGAGCGAGCGGGTTTCTGTTACCGCTAGGTAGAGGTGGGTGACCGCCTGCTTTTTGCGCACCCTGCGTCTCGGTGACCGGCCCTGGGGGCTCCGCCCCCAGACCCCCGGACCTATGCCCACCCACCGCCCGACTCGGTTGGGCGAGAAGTGACACCCGTGGGATCTATGCCGCCTACCCACCACCCCGACTCGGTTGGGCAAGAAGTGACACCCGTGGGGCCCATGCCGCCCACCCACCGCCCCGGACCGGTCAGGCAAGAAGTGACACCCGTCGGAGCTATGCCGCCCGCCCACCGCCCCGACCCCTCGGACGAGAAGTGACACCCGTTCGGCCCAGCTCCACCCGCCCCCCGGCCCCCATCCACGCCATCGTCGTAAGAGCAGCCCGCACCACACGCTCGTACGTCATGAGGGGTGGATCCAGTCGTGACCGACACCGCAGGCGCGTCCGCTAGTGGCCGTGGGCTGGCGCGGCGGCGTCGGCGGCGGTGGGTGCGGTGGACGGGGCTCGTGGTCGCCGTGGTGGTCGTCGTGGCGGCCGGGGTCGGGTGGGCGCTCTACGCGAAGCTGGACGGCAACATCACGTCGGACGAGGCGGCCGCGGCCGAGCTCGCGCGGTACGAGAAGGATCGGCCCACCACGCTCGTCCGGGGCGCGCGGAACATCCTGCTGATCGGGTCGGACTCACGGTCCGGGGACGGGAACCGGCGGTACGGGCGGGACTCCGGGACCGAGCGGTCGGACACCACGATCCTGTTGCACCTGGCGGCTGGGCGGCGCAGCGCCACCGCCATGTCCCTGCCCCGCGATCTGATGGTGGACGTGCCGGGTTGCCGGCGGCCGGACGGCACGCGCTCCGAGCCCATGTTCGCGATGTTCAGCCACGCCTTCCAGGTGGGCGGTTCGGCCTGCACGATCCGGACCGTCGAGAAGCTCACGAACATCCGGGTCGACCACCACGTGGTCGTCGACTTCCACGGGTTCAAGGACATGGTCGACGCGGTCGACGGCGTCGAGGTGTGCCTGAAGAAGCCGATCCACGACAAGGCCGCCAAGCTGAGGCTCCCGGCGGGCCGGGTGACGCTCAACGGTGAGCAGGCCCTCGGGTTCGTACGCGCCCGGAAGTCCCTCGGCGACGGCAGCGACACCGACCGGATGGACCGGCAGCAGCGTTTTCTCGGGGCGCTCGCCAACAAGGTTCGCGACAACGACGTTCTGCTGAATCCGGTGAAGCTCTACCCGGTGCTGGACGCGGCCACTTCGTCGCTGACGACCGACCCGGGGCTGGCGAGCTTGCGTGGTTTGTACGAACTCGTGCGCGGGCTGCGCGACATCCCCACCGAACGTGTGCAATTCCTGACGGTGCCCCGGGAGTCGTACGTCTACGACGCCAATCGCGACCAGCTCGTGGAACCCGAGGCGGAGAGGCTTTTCGAACGGTTGCGCGTGGACGCGCCGATCGAGGTGGCGAAGGCGGTGCCGGAAGGGGATCGGCGCGATTCGGCGGCGAAAAGCCGCAATTCCGCCGAGGACGCCCAGAAAAACGACGAGAACTCGCCCATGGGCATCGGCGATGATTCGCCCGCGCAATCGTACGACTACAGCGAGTACGCCTACCAGGACTCATCCGGCGATCCGTACGACGACGAGAAGGCGGGCGGAAAGCGGCCTGGGGAACCGTCGGCCACCCTTTCCCCCGCGCCCACGTTCCGCGGGAACACGGCCGCCGAGGACACCTGTGAGTAAAGCATTCACCAAGGTGACGAACTGCCGCCCGAGCAAATGGGCGGTATGCCCGGTTGTAGGGACGTGGAATATGTCACCGGCGTCGTTGGACGCAATATGAGCCAGTTAGTGTGAGCGACCCAGTGCACCCGACCACGAGGTCCGTCCTTGGGTCGTGCACTGAGTGACCGAGACCCGGGCGCCTTGCGAGGGGGGAAGGCGCCGCGTGCCCCGACGGAGGATCGGACAACCGTGGACGCGCAAGGCCGAGGGCGGGCGGACGACATCGACCCCGCAGACCAGTGGGTACTCAATCCGAACACCGGCGAATACGAACTGCGACTGACCCCTTCCGCACCGCAGTCGCCGCAGTGGCCGCAACCGTCCGTGCCCAGACCACGCGGCTCCGCCCCCGGCCAGGCGGGCAGGGTCTCCAGCCGTACGGCATCCCCCGCGGCCCCCGACCGCGAAGTGCCGCCTCCGCGCAGGCGGCGCGGCGCGCCCCCCGAGCCGCCGCCGGGGCGGCGCGGGCGCCGGCCGGTGAAGAAGAAGTCGAGGGCGAAGAAGATCCTGCTGTGGACCGGCGGCACGATGGCCTTCGTGCTGGTGGCCGCGGCGGGCGCCGCCTACTTCTACATCGAGCACCTCAACTCCAACATCACCGCCGTCGCCGACGACGGGGCGAGCACCGGCGGTTTCCAGAAGGACAAGGCGATCAACATCCTGTTGATCGGCACCGACAAGCGCACGGGCGCGGGCAACGAGAACTACGGCGACGCGGGCAGCGTCGGCCACGCGGACACCACGATCCTGCTGCACGTCTCCAAGGACCGGACGAACGCGACCGCGCTCAGCATCCCGCGCGACCTGATCGTCGACGTCCCGAACTGCCCGACCACGCTGCCCGACGGCACCGAGAAGAACATCCAGGGCACCGACCAGGTCCGTTTCAACACGAGCCTCGGCCAGGACGAACGTACGCCCAGCTGCACCGCGCGGACCGTGACCGAGCTGACCGGGATCAAGCCGGACAACTTCATGGTGGCCGACTTCAACGCGGTCAAGACGCTGACCACGGCGGTCGGCGGGGTCGACGTGTGTCTCGGCAAGGACATCGACGACCCGGACTCGCACCTGAACCTGAAGAAGGGCATGCAGCACATCCAGGGCGAGACCGCGCTCGCCTTCGTGCGCACCCGGCACGCCGTCGGGTTCGGCGGCGACCTGAGCCGGATCACGTTGCAGCAGAACTTTCTCAGCGCGCTGATGCGCAAGCTGAAGTCGAACGACACGCTCAGCAGCCCGACCAAGATGATCAAGCTGGCCGAGGCGGGCACGAAGGCGCTGACCGTCGACTCCCAGCTCGACAGCATCACCAAGCTGAAGGACCTCGGCCTGGAGCTGGGCAAGCTCAACGTCAAGAACCTGACCTTCACCACCGTGCCGGTGATCGACAACCCGGCGGAGAAGGTGAAGGTGACGGTGGTCGTCAACGAGACGACGGCTCCCCAGGTCTTCGACATGATCAAGAACGACATCTCGTTCACCGCGGTCAAGGCGAAGAAGAAGAAAGAGGCGGCCGCCGTGGCCGCCCGCCTCAAGGGCACCAAGGCCGCCGCCTCCGAGGTGCGGGTGCGCATCCTCAACGGCGGCGCCCCGGCCGGCAGCGCGCAGGAGACCCTCACCTGGCTCCAGAACGACGAGGACGTGCTGAAGTCCGAGAACGCGGGCAACGCGGACGCGGAGTTGAGCAAGACCACGCTGGAGTACGCGCCCGACCAGGCCGACCAGGCCCGCCGCCTCGCCGACATCCTGGGCCTGTCCGGCTCCGCGATGAAGCCGGGCGAGAGCGTGACCAACGACCAGGGTCTGCCGGCGATGACGCTGACTCTCGGCAAGGACTTCAAGGGCGCGGGCGTGAAGCTCAACTCCTCCTCGGGAGCGACGCCGGAGGGAGTGCAGAAGTCCACCGCGGACAAGGTCGAGTGCGCGAAGTGACCTGAGGGGCCTGTCGTGCGTCTAACAGGACGTACGACAGGCCCGTTCGTCGAGTGGCGCTGAGCGCGAGGGTGGGGAGACCAGGGGACATGACGTACAGCGGTGTGCACGGGGAGGGGGCGCGAACAGGCGTCCGGCCCGCTGGTGAACCTGGCTGGGAGGGCGGCCGTAAGGGGGACGGCGGGGACGGCGCCGGCAGACGCGGCACGGGGCGCGGGGACGACGCCGGTAGACGCGGCACAGGGGGCGGGCACGGCGGGCGGCGCGGGCGGCGGCGGCCGGGGCGCAAGCACCGGGTGCTCAGGTGGTCCGCGACCACTCTCGCGGTGCTGATACTGGGCACGGCCGGCGCCGGATACCTCTACTACCAGCACCTGAACGACAACATCCAGAAGGGCGAGCGCAGCAGCGGCGACTCCAAGGCGAAGAAGACCGAGGCGAACGCCGCCGGACAGACGCCGATGAACATCCTGCTGATCGGCTCCGACAGCCGTAGCTCCGACGCCAACGTGGCGCTGGGCGGCGGCAAGAACGACCGCGGCAACCCGCCGCTGGCCGACGTGCAGATGCTCATCCACCTGTCCGCGGACCGCAAGAGCGCCGCGGTGGTGAGCATTCCGCGCGACACCCGGGTCGACATCCCCAAGTGCAAGGATCCGGACACCGGTGACACCTACCCGGCGACCAACACCATCATCAACGCGTCGCTGGGCCGCGGCGGAGCGGGCTGCACGCTGGCCACCTGGGAGAACCTCACCGGGATCTACATCGACCACTGGATGACGATCGACTTCTCGGGCGTGGTGAGCATGGCGGACGCCATCGGCGGCGTCGAGGTGTGCGTGAACCAGAACGTGTGGGACCGCCCGCTGCCGGGCGTGCCCGGCGGCTCCGGCCTGAAGATGAAGGCCGGCACCGACAAGGTCAAGGGCAAGGAGGCGCTCCAGTGGCTGCGCACCCGGCACGCCTGGGGCAGTGACCCGCTGCGGGCCCGGGCCCAGCACATGTACATGAACTCGATGATCCGCACGCTGAAGAGCCAGAACGTCTTCACCGACGGCGGCCGGCTGATGGACCTGGCCGAGGCGGCGACGAAGTCCCTGAAGGTCTCCGAGGAGATCGGCACGGTCAAGGAGCTGTACGACCTGGGCATGCAGCTCAAGACGGTGCCCACGAACCGCATCACCATGACGACGATGCCGACCGTCCAGGACCCCGAGGACGACAACCACCTGCTGCCGGACGAGGACAACGCCGAGAAGATGTGGGCGATGGTCCGCGACGACGTGCCCTTCGACGACAAGGGCGGCAAGGACGGAAAGGGCGGAGAGGGCGCGAAGACGCCCGGCGCCTCCACGCAGACAGCCGGCACATCCGCGCAGACAGCATCCTCCGAGCCCGCCGCGGCGGACGACGAGATCGGCGTCCTCGTCCAGAACGCCACGCAGTCCGCCACCCTCGGCCCGGTCTCCGGGCGCGCCGGCGCGATCGCCGAGGCACTCGTGAACAAGGGCTTCGCCCAGGCGGCCAAGGACACCTCGACAGCGCTCTCCGAGGCCAGGACCGTCGTGCGCTACCCGAGCGCCGATCTGCGGGGCGACGCCCAGCGCGTCGCCAAGTCCCTGGGAATTCCGGTGAGTTCGGTGCAGCGGTCCACGGACGTCTCCGGTGTCACCGTCGTCGTCGGCGCCGACTGGCGCTCCGGCACGACGTATCCGAAGCAGTCGGCGCCGAAGGCCGGAGACCTCCCCGGCAACTCCGACGCCATCAACGGATCGGACACCGGGCAGTGCATGGACGTGTACAAGCCCTATCAGTGGTAGTCGAACGCGGCGCCGTCGGCGTACGTACTCAAGGGCCAAGGGGAACTCGCACACCCGGGCGATGAATTCCCAAGCAATTGGGGTGGATTGGCCGGTTGTAGGGACGTGTAATTTGCCATGCCGTCACTCGTCGGCGAACCGGGCGGATAGTGTGAGCGATCCAGTGATCCCCGGCCATGAGACCTGCCCCGGGGTCGTGGCCCTGACGGAGGATTCGGACAACCGTGGACGCGCAAAGCCGTGGGCGGGCGGAGAACATCGACCCCGCAGACCAGTGGGTACTCAATCCGAACACCGGCGAATACGAACTGCGACTGACCCCTTCCGCACCGCAGTCGGCCGTCCCGGGGCCGCGCAGATCTCCTGCCCGGGACACATCACGTGACACCCCCCGTGAGACATCCCGGAACGCCTCCCGTGACCCCGGCGCTCCGGTGCGCCGTCGTACGGCTCCCGGGGCCCCCGGCCGCGAGGTTCCGCCGCAGCGCAGGCGTGGCCCCGCGGCCGACGAACCGGTCGCGGGGCGGCGCGGACGCCGGCCGGTGAAGAAGAAGCCGAAGGCGAAGAAGGTCCTGCTGTGGACCGGCGGCAGCATGGCGTTCGTCATGGCCGCCGCGGCGATCGGCGGCTACGCCTACCTCAAGCACCTCGAGGGCAACGTCGCGACGACCGACATCGGCAGCGCGGGCGCGAGCGACTTCAGCAAGGACGAGGCCTTCAACATCCTCATCATCGGCACCGACAAGCGCACCGGTGAGGGCAACGAGGGCTACGGCGACAAAGGCAGCGTCGGGCACGCCGACACCAACATCCTGCTGCACGTCTCCCAGGACCGGACGAACGCGACCGCGCTCAGCATCCCGCGCGACCTGATCGTCGACATCCCCGACTGCCCCACGGTGCAGGAGGACGGCAGCGAGGAGGTCATCGCCGGACTCCAGGACGTCCGCTTCAACCGGAGCCTCGGCGAGAGCGGCCGGGACCCGGGCTGCACCATGCGCACGGTGGAGGAGACCACCGGCATCAAGCCCGACCACTTCATGATGGCCGACTTCAACGCGGTCAAGACGCTGACCACGGCGGTGGACGGCGTCGAGGTGTGCGTGGAGAAGGCCGTCAACGACAAGGAGTCGAAGCTGGTGCTGCCCGCGGGCACGTCCAAGGTCGAGGGCGAGCGGGCCCTCGCCTTCGTCCGCACCCGGCACAGCTTCGGCAACCAGGGCGACCTCGACCGGATCAAGGTGCAGCAGCAGTTCCTGGGCTCGCTCATGCGCAAGATGGCCTCCAGTGACACCCTCACCAGCCCGAGGAAGCTGCTGAAGCTGGCCGACGCCGCCACCAAGGCGCTGACCGTGGACAAGGCCATCGGCAAGGTCGGCACGCTCAAGGACATCGCCCTGGAGCTGAAGAAGGTGCCCACGAAGAACATCACCTTCACCACGATCCCGGTGACGGACAACCCGACCGAGGAGATCAAGGCGACGGTGGTCGTCAACGAGACGACGGCGCCCCAGGTCTTCGACATGATCAAGAACGACGTCTCCTTCACCGCGGTGAAGCAGCAGCAGGCGAAGGAGAAGGCCGCGGTCGCCGCCCGCCTCAAGGGCGCCAAGTCCGCCGCCTCCGACGTGCGGGTGCGCATCCTCAACGGCGGCGCCCCCGGCGGCAGCGCCCAGCAGCAGCTCGCCTACCTCCAGACCGAGGCGGGCGTCGACAAGTCCGAGAACGCGGGCAACGCGGAGCAGGAGCAGGCGAAGACGACTCTCGAGTACGCCCCCGACCAGGCCGACCAGGCCCGCCGACTGGCCGACATCATGGGCCTGTCCGGGTCCGCGATGACGCCGGGCGAGAGCGAGATCAACTCCCAGGGCCTGCCGACGATGACCCTCACCCTGGGCAAGGACTTCAAGGGCGCGGGCGTGAAGCTCAACTCCTCCTCGGCGCCGGCGCCGGACGTGGAGAAGTCCACGGCCGACAAGGCCCAGTGCGCCAGTTGACAGGTCAGTCGATACGTCAGTCGAGACGCCAGTTGACGTTCTAGAGCAACCTGTCGGGCCCGTCGTATGTCTTCAGGACATAGGACGGGCCTGCGCCATGCTGGCGTGATGGCGGGGAGGACGAGGAAGTGACGCAGAACGGGGTGCGGTCGCCGCGGGGGTTCCGCGTGCTCAGATGGACCGCGAGCACCCTCGCCGTCCTGATACTCGGTACGGCCACCGCCGGGTACCTCTACTACCAGCACCTGAACGACAACATCAAGCAGGCCGACCTGAACCTGGGCGACAACAAGGTCCCCGAGCCGACGCCGAACGCCAAGGGCCAGACCCCGCTGAACATCCTGCTCATCGGCTCCGACGCCCGGGACACCGAGGAGAACCAGAAACTCGGCGGCGCCCGCGAGACGTTCGGCGCCACCCCGCTGGCCGATGTCCAGATGCTGCTGCACCTGTCCGCCGACCGCACCAACATGTCGGTCGTCAGCATGCCCCGCGACACCCTCGTGGAGATACCGAAGTGCACCGACCCGGACGACGACGAGGTCTACCCGGCCAGTGAGGGCCGGACGATGACCAACCGGAGCCTCGGCCGCGGCGGTCCCGGCTGCACGGTGGCCACCTGGCAGAAGCTCACCGGAATCCACATCGACCACTTCATGATGGTCGACTTCGCGGGTGTGGTGTCGATGGCGGACGCCGTCGGCGGGGTCCCGGTGTGCGTGGACGCGAACATCTTGTCGCGCGACAGCGAGGGCCACGGCTCCGGCCTGAAGCTGGAGAAGGGCACGCATCCGGTCAAGGGCGAGCAGGCCCTTCAGTGGCTGCGCACCCGCTACGGCTTCGAGGACGGCAGCGACCTCGCCCGCGCCAAGGCCCAGCACATGTACCTGAACTCGCTGGTCCGCACGCTGCGCGAGAACGCCACCCTGAGCAGTCCGAACAAGCTGCGCACGCTCGCCGAGAAGGCCACCGCGGCCATCACGGTCGACCCGGGCCTGAACACCGTCAAGAAGCTCTACGACCTCAGCAACGAACTGCGCAAGCCGAAGCCGGGGCGCATCACCATGACCACGATGCCCAACCGGTACGTGGGTGCGCGCGTGGAGCCCACCGAGGACGCCGAGCAGCTCTTCCGGCTGGTGCGGGAGGACATCGCCCTGGACGGCAAGGACGCCAAGGACACCAAGAAGGCGAGCCCGTCGGCGACACCCTCCGGCGACCCGGCCGCCGACGACGCCGAGATCGGCATCCTCGTCCAGAACGGCACCCGCACCGACACCCGCCGCGCGGCGAACGGACGCGCGAGCGCGGTGACCGAACTGCTCATGGAGAAAGGCTTCACCGAGGCGGCTGCGGACACCACCTCCGCGTTGAGCGAGGACCGTACGGTCGTCCGCTACCCGAGCGCCGAACTGGCGGGCGACGCCCGGCGCGTCGCCAAGTCCCTCGGGATTCCGGCGAGTTCGGTGGAGCGGTCGACGGACGTCTCCGGCGTCACGGTCGTCGTGGGCGCCGACTGGCGTGACGGTACGACGTACAAGGCGCCCAAGCAGAACGACACGACCCCGGAGTCCGCCGAGGCGCTCAACGGCGCCGACGAGGACGCCTGCATGCACGTGAACC
Organism: Streptomyces sp. NPDC050619; assembly: GCF_040654815.1. Lineage (NCBI taxonomy): Bacteria > Bacillati > Actinomycetota > Actinomycetes > Kitasatosporales > Streptomycetaceae > Streptomyces > Streptomyces sp. NPDC050619. Next base: position 39,284 of record NZ_JBFAIR010000026.1, read on the forward strand.
CGGCGTTCACCTGGTCCTGAGCCGGGTGACGCAGGTCACCTCGGGGCGGCCTCCGCGCGGACCGCGGGGCGCCGGCTCGCGATCACCTTGCGGGCCAGCGAGCGCGGGCTGGTCAGATAGCCCCAGCCCCACGACATGTGCATGGTGGCCAGCGCGACGGGGATCCGCAGCCGCGCCTTCAGCGGCAGCCCCCTGCCCGCTGGCAGGGACCCGAGGCCGATCGCCGCCAGGTAACCGCCGGGGATCACGAGGCCCCACGGGGTGAGGGCGGCGCCGACCACGATCCCCGCCGCGATGGCGCACACCGCGGTCGGCGGGGCGAGGTAACGCAGGTTGATCGAGCCCTCGTGGTAGCGGGCGACGACGTGCCGCCAGCGGCCGTAGTCCTTGTACTGCTTGGCGAGCGCCCTGACGCTGGGCCTCGGCCGGTACGACACCTTCAGCTCGGGCGAGAACCAGATCAGCCCGCCCGCCTCCCGGATCCGGAAGTTGAGCTCCCAGTCCTGGGCGCGGATGAACTCCTCGTTGTAGCCGCCCTGTTGCTCCAGCGCCTCACGCCGGAACACCCCGAGATAGACGGTCTCGGCCTCGCCCGCGGCGCCTCCCGTGTGGAAGACGGCGTTGCCGACCCCGATCTTCGAGGTCATGGCGGCGGCGACCGCGTGCTCCCAGTCGTTCTCGCCCTCGGCGTGCATGATGCCGCCGACGTTCTGCGCGCCGGTCTCCTCCAGGAGCCGTACGGCGGTCGCGATGTAGTTCGGCGAGAGCATGCCGTGCCCGTCGACGCGCACGACGACCGGATGGCTCGAGGCCTTGATCGCGGCGTTGAGGGCGGCGGGCGTACGGCCGGTCGGGTTCGGGACCGTGTGCACGCGGGGGTCTTCGCTGACGAGCTCGGCCGCGATCTCGTCCGTGCGGTCCGTGGACGGACCGATGGCGATCACGACCTCCATCTCGCCGTCGTACTCCTGCGCGAGGATCGCTTGGACGGCTCCGCGCAGATGCCGCTCCTCGTTGAGGACGGGCATGATCACAGAAACGGCGGGGAGTCGCACGTCGGGCTTGGCGTTCATAGGGAGCAAACGTTACCGCGAACGGGGGACAGCGGTGCGCCCCGCCCGGGTGGTGCACCGGTCCACAGATCGTATGGGCCTACGGTGCCCAGGATCCCACGTACGGCCCTCGCGGAGGTGTCTCCCCTTTGCCCCCCAAGTCGCCCCGCTCCCCCGCCGCCCGCCCACAGCGCCGCCCGCCGCGACCGCCCGTACGGCGGAAGAAACCGCGCTGGGCCATGCGGGCGGTGACCACGCTGTCGGTGGTCGTCCTCGCCGCCGCCGGGATCGGCCACGCGGTGGTCACGAGCCTCGACGAGGACATCGCCCGGGTCGACCCCTTCAAGGACATGAAGAACCGTCCGCGGGCGGGCCACGGCATGAACGTGCTGCTGGTCGGCACGGACGGCCGGGACAAGGTCAGCGAGCGGGAGCGCCGCAGGTACCGGCTGGGCGGCGACCCCTGCCACTGCACCGACACGATCATGATCGTGCACATCTCGGAGGACCGGGAGCGGGCGAGCGTGGTCAGCCTGCCGCGCGACTCGTACGCCGTGACGCCCGCGCACACCGACCCGACGAGCGGGAAACAGCACGAGGGCCACCCCATCAAGATCAACGCGGCGTACGCGGAGGGCGGCCCGCAGCTGACCGTGCGCACGGTCGAGAAGATGACCCACGTGAAGATCGACCACTATCTGGAGGTCGACTTCACCAGCTTCATGAAGACGGTGGACGTGGTCGGCGGGGTGAAGATCTGCACCGCGGACCCGCTGAAGGACAGGTACACGGGACTCGACCTTGCGCCGGGTACGCACACGCTCGAGGGCGGACAGGCCCTCCAGTACGTCCGCGCCCGGCACGTCGACGGCGCCTCCGACCTGAGCCGCATGCAGCGTCAGCAGCGTTTCCTGGCGGCGCTGATCGAGCGGGCGACCTCGTCGGGGATCTTGTTGAACCCGATGAAGTTCCGGGACGTGACGCGGGCCGTACTGGGCTCCGTACGGGCCGACAAGGGCTTCGGCACGGACGAACTGCTGGCCCTGGGCCGGGCGATGCGCAGCTTCTCCCCCTCCTCCTCGGAATTCACGACCGTGCCGATCGGGCAGATGGGCTACGTCGTGAAGGGCGTCGGCTCGACGCTGAAGTGGGACCCCGAGAAGTCGGCACGCCTCTTCCGCTCATTGCGCGACGACAAGCCGCTGACCGTGCACCGGCCGCGCCCCAAGGCGGTCCGGGTGGCGGTGGCCCCGCAGCAGATCCGCGTCCAGGTGGAGAACGGCACGACCACGGCCGGCCTCGGCAAGCGCGTGGACACGGCACTGGCGGCGACGGGCTTCAGGACGACCCGGACGCCGGTCAACGCGACGGACCGCGCCGTGAAGCGGACGGTCGTCGCCCACGACCCCGGCTGGGACCGCTCGGCGAAGTCCCTGGCGGCGGCCCTGCCCGGCAGCGAACTGCGCGCGGTGAAGGGCTTGGGGGCGACGCTGAAGGTGATCGCGGGGTCGGACTTCAGGCAGGTGCGGAAGGTGCAGGCCCAGGATGTGTATCAAGGGGAGTCCGGGGTGGTGACGGGGGACGAGGTGGTGTGTCCGTAGTGTCGCGGGGGAGCTTGGGTTCCTGACCGAAGCGTCGCGGGTGCGCTTGGGTTCCTGACCGACTGACCCGCGTCGGAACTACTCGTCAGTCACCGGCAATTGCGTCTGGACCTCGGCGGCAGCCGCGTCTTCGGCTTTGCCGGCGGGGGCCAGTGGCTCGGGGCGGCCGGGCAGGAGCAGGCACAGCGGGACGGCGACCGCGGTGAGGGCCACCGACCACCAGAAGGCGTCGTCGAAGCCGTCGGCCAGGGCGCCCGGGGTGCGGGCGTCGGCGGCGGTGTGCTGGAGGATGACGGCGAGTACGGCGATGCCCACCGAGCCGCCGATCTGCTGGGCGACGCGGGTGATGATGCTGGCGCCGGGGATCTCCTCGTGTGCCAGACCGACGTAGGCGGCGCCGCTGAGCGCGATCATGGCGGCGCCCAGGCCGATGCCGCGGACGAGCAGTGCGGCCGTGAGCAGGACCTCGCTGGTGTCGGCGGTGACGAAGGCGAACGGCACGGTGGCTGCGGCGACGCAGGCGAACGCGGCGAAGGCGACCCGGCGAGGGCCGATGCGGTCGGTGTACCTGCCTGCCAGGCCGCGGGCGAGGAGCGCGCCGACGCCCTGCGGGATGAGCAGCAGTCCGGCGCCGAGGGCGTCCTGGCCGCGGACCTGCTGGAAGTACAGGGGCAGCAGCATCATCGCCCCGTACAGGGAGATCCCGCCCAGGAAGAGCAGGGCGGCGGAGGAGGCCACCGCGCGGTGGCGGAACAGCCGCAGGTTGACCAGCGCGCCGGCCCGCGGCAGTGCCCACGCGACAAAGCCTCCGACCAGGGCGAGTCCGCCGATCAGCGGGATGAGGACCTCGGCGCCGGCGAAGCCCGCGCCGCCCTCGACCCGGGAGAGGCCGTAGATGAGGGCGGCGACACCCGGGGAGAGCAGGAGCAGGCCGACGACGTCCAGGCGGGCGCGGGGGCTGCCGGGTGCGGGCCGGTCGTCGGGCAGGTTGCGCCAGGCGAGCCGGCCGCCGACGAGGCAGAAGGGGATGTTGACGAAGAACAGCCAGCGCCAGTCGGCCAGATGCAGGATGAGGCCGCCCAGGACCGGGCCGAGGATCGGGCCGAGTGCGGTGGGCACGGTGATGACGGCCATGACCTTGCCGATGTCGCGACCCTTGGCGGCCTGCATGATCAGTGTGACCGTGAGCGGCATCATGATGCCGCCCGCGATGCCCTGGACGACACGGAAGGCGATGAGGCTGGTCGCGTTCCACGCCAGCGCGCTCAGGACCGAGCCGATCAGGAACATGCCCAGGGCCGCGATCCACAGACGTTTGCCGCCGAGCCGTGACTGGGCCCATCCGGCGAGCGGGATGGTGACGAACACGGCCAGCAGGTAGCCGGTGCTCACCCACTGGATGGTGGACAGCGGCGCATCGAGATCCTTCGCCAGGTCGTTGAGGGCGACGCTGACGATGGTCGTGTCGAAGACGACGGCGAGGGCGCCCACGATGACGGTCAACGCCATGCGCCACACGGCGGGGTCCATACGGTCGGGGTCCATACGGTCGGGGTCCATACGGTCGGGGTCCATACGGTCGGGGTCGGTGCGAGTACTCACGAGCAGCATCACCTTAAGATACAGATATCTATCTTACGGCGGTCAGACTAAGGCCCTAGAATAAGATAGGCAAGTCTATCCAAGGAGGTTCGGATGCCCGAGCGACGCCGGGGAGCGGCACTGGAGAAGGCGCTCCTCGATGCGGCCTGGGAAGAACTCGCGGCCAACGGCTACGCCAGGTTCACCATGGACGCCGTCGTCCAGCGCGCGGGCACCAGCCCTCCCGTTCTCTACCGCCGCTGGTCCGACCGCGACGAACTCGTCCGGGCGGCCATCGTCCACACCATGAAGGAGCACCGCCTCGACACCCCCGACACGGGAAGCCTGCGGGAGGACATCCTCACCCTCATGCGGGAGATCAACGCCACCCGCGTCCAGTTCGTCACCGTCATGAGCGTGCAACTGGCCGGCTACTACCAGGAGACCGGAACCAGCCCCGGCGACCTGCGCGACCCCCTGGTGACGGGACGCAAGGAAGCCCTCGACGTGCTCTTCGAGCGCGCCGTCGACCGCGGCGAGATCAAACCGGAGCTCCTCACCGAACGCATCAAGTCCCTCCCCTTCGACCTGCTGCGCCACGAATTCCTCACGACCTTCGCCCCCGTGCCCGACGACGTCCTCGAAGAGATCGTCGACACGGTCTTCTTTCCTCTGGTGCGCTGAATCTGATCTGATGATCAGATGAACCCAGCAAACTTACGGAACAGCGCCATGAGCTGGATCGCCGGTGCCGGGGCGGTGGTGGCGATGTCGGTCGTCACGGCGTGTTCGGACGACTCCACGGCACAGCAGGCCGAACCGGGCTCGAGCTCGAGCTCGACCGCTGAGGCCGGCACCCCGACCCCGACCCCGACCAAGGGGCAGACCGCTGACCAGTCCACCGTCCAGGGGGCGGTGGCCGGGTGGGTCACAGCGATCGTCCAGGACCGCCCGAAGAACGCCTGCCTGGTGATGGGAACACCCGCCACCTCCTCGTCGCCCGCGCGGGCGAACACCGAGGCGACATGTTCGGGCAGCGGTTCGCAGGCGAAGAAGATGGAACAGCAGATCCACTCCCTGCACGCCTCCTTCGCGCCCGAGTCCTCGACGAGCGACCCGAAGGTGACCGTCGCCAAGGTCCCGGTGAAGGGCAAGACAGCGGTCGTCCCCGGGAAACAGGTCACGATCGACGGACAGACCCTCACCGCGATCGTCCTGTCCCACTCCACCGGAGTGCAGAAGGGCGACGTCGGCATCAAGATCGAGGCCACCGACATCGACGGCTCCTGGTATGTGACCAACCTGAATCTGTCCGTGGGATGAAGTTGGTCAAGTGCCCACCATCACCGACGACTTGTGTCTAAGTTGCGGCTAGGTTTAGACACATCCTGATCAGTTCAGTGATGGATCAGTGCTGTCCGAAGGAGACCAGGCCCCATGTCCGACCCCTCAGCGTCCCGCGACGAAGGCGTCGCCCGCACGGCCCGGTTGCGGACCGACGTGTCCCACTCGGCGCGGATCTGGAACTACTGGCTGGGCGGCAAGGACCACTACCCGGTCGACGAGGAGGTCGGCGACCAGATCATCTCCTTCGTGCCGGCGCTGCCGCGCTCGGCCGTCGCGGACCGGCAGTTCCTGGCGAGGGCCGTGCGGTTCCTGGCCGGGGAGGCGGGCGTACGGCAGTTCCTGGACATCGGCACGGGGCTGCCGACCGCCGACAACACCCACGAGGTGGCGCAGGGCGTCGACCCGACGTGCCGGATCGTGTACGTCGACAACGACCCCCTCGTCCTCACCCACGCGCACGCCCTGCTCACCAGCGCGCGCGAGGGGGTCACGGACTACATCGAGGCCGACGTCCACAGCCCCGAGGCGATCATCGAGAGCGCCGCGCGCACCCTCGACTTCGACGCACCCGTCGCGATCACCATGCTGGGCATCCTGAACTTCGTCATGGACACGGACGAGGCCGTCTCGATCGTCGGGCGCCTCCTGGACGCCGTACCCTCCGGCAGCTACCTGGTCGTCTCCCACCCCACCACGGAGGTCGACGGCGAGGCGATGACGACGGCGGTGGAGTACTGGAACGGCCAGGGCTCGTCTCCGATGACCCTGCGCAGCCGCGACGACCTCCTCCGTCTCTTCGACGGGGTCGAACTGCTCGAACCCGGCCTCGTCTCCTGCTCCCGCTGGCGCCCCGGGGCGCCGGACGCCGAGATCACCGACGTCACCCACTTCGGCGGAGTGGGCAGGAAGCCGTAGACCCGCGGAAGTCGCCATCCGCCGGGCACGCGGAACGGATTCCTCCGGTCCCTCCCGTGGCGGTCCTTCCCGTGGCGGTTCCGTCCGGGCAGGCGTAGGACGGAAGGGCGGGAGCCGATCCCGCGGTTCCCGCCCCTCGAAGGAGGAACCATGCAGCCCACCGGCATGACACAGATGAGCAAGGAGATGCAGGACTGCGTCGAGGCGTGCATGTCCTGTCACAGCGCGTGCGAGGAGACCATGAGCTCCTGTATGCAGCGGGGCGGTCAGGCGCAGCTGCAGATCATGAGTGCGCTGATCGACTGCTCCGAGACGACCCGCATGTGCTCGGACATGATGATGCGCCGCTCGCCGATGTCGGCGGAGATGTGCGCCCTGTGCGCCAGGGCCTGCGACATGTGCGCGGAGGCGTGCATGTCCCAGCCCGAGGACCCCCAGATGATGAAGTGCGCCGAGGCCTGCCGCCGCTGCGCCGAGACCTGCCGGGCGATGGCGGGCGCCACGATGTGACTCCGGCCGGACAGCTTTCAAGGGCACCCTTTGGGGTGCCCTTGAAGTCGCTTGAAGTCGCTTGAAGCCGCTTGAAGGTGCTTGAAGCCGCTTGAAGGCGTGCCCTATGGCGTCGTGTTCGGCGTCAGTTCCCCGACACCGTGACCTTCTCGTCGTTCTTCAGCTCGTCCACCAGCGTCTTCACCTTCGCCTTGTCCCAGACGAGGTTGCCGCCCGTGGAACCGGAGATCGGCATGTTCATGGACTTGCCGTCGCCGCCGTTGACGCTCTTCATCGCCCAGAACATGGAGGCCAGGTCGAACAGACCCATGTCCTTGTCGACGACCAGTGAGTCCAGGCCCGAGCCCATCGTCGGGTAGAGCTTGAAGGGGTTGAGGATCGTGCTCGGGTTGGCGACCTGGTTGGCGAGGGCGTTGAGGAACTTCTGCTGGTTCTTCGTACGGTCCAGGTCGGAGCCCGCGAGCGCGTACCGGGTGCGGACGAAGGCGAGCGCCTGGTCGCCGTTGAGGGTCTGCTTGCCCGCCTCGAAGTCGGCGCCGGACTTGGTGTCCTTCATGCCGCCCTTCGGGATGTCGATCTCGACGCCGCCGACCGCGTCCACGATGTTCGCGAAGCCGGCGAAGCCGATCTCGACGTAGTGGTCGATGTGCAGGCCGGTGTTGAACTCGACAGTGCGGACCAGCAGTTCGGGGCCGTCCTCGGCGTAGGCCGCGTTCAGCTTCACATGGCGGCCCGTGCCCTCGTAGGTCTTGCCGGAGTCGGAGCCCTTGTACGTCGGGATCTCCACGTCCGAGTCGCGGGGCAGGGAGATCAGCGTGTCGCCGTTGTCTCCGGTGTGCAGGATCATCATCGAGTCCGTGCGCTTGCCCTCGGCGGAGCCGGTGTGCAGGTTCTTCTTCTGCTCGTCGGACAGCCCGGCGCGGCTGTCGGAGCCGACGATCAGGTAGTTCGTGCCCGCGCCCGTCTCCGGCCGGTCGATGACCTTGGACAGGTCGACGTCGCGGTTGAGCTTGGAGTCGGCCCAGAAGTACGTGCCGATGGTCGTCGCCACCAGCACCGTGACCACCGTGATCGCGGTCCACTTGATACGGCGGCGCCAGTTCGGCGCGGGGCGCGGGCCTCGGGCGTAGCCGTCACCCGGGCCGCCCGGATCGCCCGGGCCGCCTGGCGATCCGTAAACCTGGCCGGTGTTGTAGCCGCTGTCGTACCCGTTGCCGTAGCCGGGTGCGGCGCCGCCGTCGACGTACGACGGCTGCTGCGGGACCCCGCCGCCGTACGGCGGTGCGGATGGGCCGGGGCCGCCCCCGTACCCCCCGCCGCCCTGCCCGGGAGGCGCCCCCGAGCCGCGGCGGACCTGCCGCATCACGCGCGCGCCCTCAGGCTGTGCGTTCGCGCTGCCGCGTCCGTACCGGCCGCCGCGGTTGTCGTCGGACCATGCCTCGGGCCAATCGTTCATGCGCCCCAGTGTGCCGGTCAGTGCTACGTGCCTTACAAGGTTCGTCGGAAAATAAGAGCACTGCTGTTGCCAAGCTGACACAAATTCCCCGGATGTCGCCTCGGTCATATGGTGGGGGGCGTGACAGAGCGGGCACTGGATGTGGAAGCGTAGATTCCGGTCATATCGAATCTCTTGGGCGGGCCGGACCTCGATGGAGGTCCATGTCGATGCCGACCGAGGTGAGCCCCGTAACCTGCGAAGATCGCTCCATGACTGGCACGCACCTGAAGATCAAGGACCTCGTCATCGACTGCGTTGACCCGGAACGGTTGGCATCGTTCTGGGCCGATCTCCTGGACAGACCGATCACGGCCAGGACGGGCCCATATGTCTGGCTCGCGCGTGGCGACGGTCCGGGAGTGGGCTTCCAGAAGGTCGCCAAGACAAAGGCCGGCAAGAACCGCATCCACTTCGATGTTGCCTCGCCGGACCCGGCTTCCGAGCAGGCGCGAGTCGAGGAGTTGGGCGGTCGGCTGCTCGACCAGTATGCGGCTGGAGGCTTCCTGGTCATGGCCGATCCCGAGGGGAACGAATTCTGCATCATCCCGCCAGGGTCGTTCGAGGTCGACGATGACGGGCACGCGAGCTATCTCGACGGCTGAAGCGCTTCCGTGTGGCCGCACCCACTACAACCAAGATCCTTACCCGACAACGCGAATATTGGCGCTGCCGCGTGGACGGCCATGAGCCACCCCCATACGGTCGTCCCCAAGGGGCCCCAACAGGGGGCTGACTGAGGGGGTTTCAGCATGGCGCGCGAGGAACTGACCCGGCTCACCGGTACCGGCAACGGGGAGTGCAATCAGAACGACTGCCCCAACGTCTACCGCACGGCAAGCGGCTCGATCATCGTCCAGGGAGACCTGTCCGCCGCGTTCCAGCCGCCGGAGGGTGAGGCACTGGTGGAGATCCCCGAAGCGGTTCTCAGGGAGGCTGTTCGTGTTCTTGGATGGTGAAGCCTGGCAGGCCAAGTTCCGGCACTTCCAGAGCGAGGCGTGGCGACTGGAGACGCTTCCCGTCTACAACGTCCCGCAGGAGGCGGACGAGATCCGGGCCTATCTGGCAGGTGAACGCATTGACCCGCACACACACTCGAACGCCTACACGGAAGACCTGAAGAGGGTGCGTCGCGAGGGAAAGAGCAAAGGACGCGTTCACATCGTCACGCGCCCTCTCACCACTTACCTTCGGTACGAATTCATGTTCTACCGGCCGCATGTATGGGCCGGCGAGGACATCAGAATCATGGACGTAACCGACCGGGCAAATCCGCTGACCGGCGTTCAAGATTTCTGGATGTTCGACAAAGGGGAAGTCGTCCTCATGAACTACGAGGCAGACGGCACACAGATCAGCCGGGAAGTGTACGACGGCGACGTGACACCTTTCATCGAATACCAGCGTATCGCGCTGGCCGAGTCGGTGCCCTTTGAGGAATACGTGAAGGGCCTTGACGTTTGAACCGGAAGAGCTAGGACAGTCCAGAGCGGACCTGGCCGACACGCTCAAGATGCTACGCAGGCGAGTCGGGATCACTCAGACCCGGCTCGCTCAGCGCTGCAATATGTCCCAGACCAAGATCAGCAACATCGAAGGCGCGAAGCTGACACCGAGCCTTGTCGATGTCGACTGATCCTCAAGGCTCTGGACGCACCTCCTGATCTCGTCTCACGCATAGCGGCCCTTGCCCGCACCGCAAACACTGAATGGCAAGACGTCTGGTCGCAGCGCCGAACCGGCCTGGAGAAGAAGCAGAATGAGCTAGCCGGTTTCGAGCGATCTTCCACGGAATTCCGCTACTTCCTGCTGTCCATGGTGACCGGCCTGCTCGCGACGCCAGAGTACGTGAGAGCCAGCCTGGCACACATTCCAGGAGATCACAGCAAGGCGATTGCGAAGAAGCTGGAACGTCAGTCCGTTCTTTACGACACATCGAAGCGCTTCACTTTCATACTGACCGAGCAGGCCGTACGGTGGCCCTTCCTTCCCGCATCGGCCATGGCCATGCAAGTTGACCGACTTATGTCGGTCAGCCTCCTGCCCAACATTCAGCTTGGGGTTATCCCATCGGAAGGCCATATGCCCGTAGCCCCGTTGAACACTTTCACCGTCTATGACACACGGATAGCCACGATTGAGACGCAGACTGGAGCGATGGTTTTCCGTGACCATCGAGACGTTTCCGCATATATAGCGGATTTCTCTGTGTACGAAGGGTATGCATTGTTCGGTGACGAAGGGCGGGAACGACTGTCCGAATGGGCCCTCCAGTTCCGCTCGTGATCTTTACCCGACAACGCCAATAAAGCTGGGCGTCGCCCCAAACGTGGCCGATCATTACTGGGAAGCAAAATTGGGGAGGACCGATGGCGGGCACCCAGAAGCCCCAGGGATACGGACTTACGGAACTGCCTCCGGACCCGAAACCAGTACCAGGCTGCGGCGCGTGTCTCGGTATCTGCGTACGGCGACAGAACGCGCAGTCCAGAGGTGACTACAGCGCTGTTTCTGATGCGAACGTGGAGTTGCGGCGACATCAGGACGAAGCGCATGCGTCATGAGCAGCAGACAGGATTCCGGACTCTTCGCTGACCGGCCCTTGCTGACGCTGCGGGTGTCTCGCGACTCCGGGCGGACGTGGGAGCCCGAGCAGGGCGTGTTCGCCACAGATGATCTCCCACCCCTGATGACCAACCAGTGGCCCCCGTGCCAGTGCCGACGCTGCACCGAGCCCGGTAAGCCCTCCAACCGTTGAAGGCGCCTGCCTCCGGTCCCATGAACTCCCGCCCGGTTTGGGCGGCGGCGGTCAGTCATGGCCGCGATCAGTTGAGCAGGAATGTGCAGTGATGCTGAACGGAAGTGACCTGTACGCGCTCGACATCAGCGGGGCCTCGTTCGTGAAGGCGTGCGGCGGTCCCTGCACTGAGGGATGCGTGACCCTGGCCCGGATCGGTGACGAATCCTGGGCTCTCGGTGACAGCAAGCGGCCGGAAGCCGAGCCGCTGCGATTCACCACGGAGGAGCTGGACACGGCCGGTATCGACCCGGCTCGGTTCGGCCTGTCGATCTGATCCTCCCTATCTCCAGGCGGTCCCGGCTCGCCCTTTGGGCGGGTCGGGGCCAGTTGGTCTCCAGGCCCCCCATCACACGGGAATGGGATGCACGTTGCACCATCACGGTTACCTCTGGACCGGCTCCAAGCAGCGTTTCGACGAGGAAGCGTTGCGACGACCCCCACATCCCGACCCGCCCCCGGCAAGCAGCAAGCCGGAGTTGATCCACCGGTACCGGGAAGTGGCCGCCGAATTCCCCGTCGTGGACCTTCCGCCGCTGGAGACGGCCTACTGGCTGATCAAGCCGCGCACGCTGGTGCGGGGGACCTGGGACGAGCCGAAGGAGGCCGCGGCCTGGCTCGGGGAACGGCTGGATGAGTACGCGCCCCGGTTCACCTCCGAGGCGGAGCGCGACACCGCGCGCGTGGCGAGGCTCGTCAACTCGGTGGTGGAGCGGCTGGGGTGTGGCGGGGATGTGTCACTCGGCCTCTATCTGGAACGCCCTTCGTATCTGTCCCTGGCGCTGGTGACCTGCTCACCGAACCGGGCCGTCCCCGAGCTGGCCTGTCCGCTCAGGTAGGCGGCGCCTTGCAGGCGATCAGCAGTGCGTGCAGGGAGGGCGACGTCACGTGGAGGACGGCGGCCGGGTCCTCCGACTCCCGTAGCAGCAGCGCTTCTCCGCCGGGGGCCGTGGCCACTTCCACGCAGTCACGGCTCGCGTCGTCCCCGGAGTAGCTGGACTTCTGCCACACGCGGTCGGGCACCTGTACCTCGCTCAGAATCGGAGCCGTTCGGCCAGGTCCCGTATGAGCTTCAGCGACGGTCCGGGGCCGAGGGCGACCGCCCTCAATTGGTCGAACATCAGTTTATAGGCAACGACTTGGGCGTCGTCCTGAACGTACAGGGACGACAAGGCGGTCTCCGTCCGCACCACGTCCATTCCGACGTCCGGCATGCCGACAATGCCGAAGGGCCCGTTCACGCCTCGGTGGGACTCGGTCGTGTACGGCAGCACCTGCACCGTCACCTGGTCGCGCTGTGCCATCTGCGTCAGGTGAAGCAGTTGCTCGCGCATGACGTCCGGGCCGCCGAACTGCGCGTGCAGCACCGCCTCGTAGAGCACGAACCACAACTCCGGCGTCTCGTCGCCGTCGTACACGATCTGCTGGCGGTGCCTCCGCCCGCGTACATGAGCCTCCACCTCGGCCTCGGGAGGCTCAAGTCGGCCGCGCCGGAAGAGGACGCGCATGTAGTCGGGCGTCTGCAGTAGGCCAGGGACGAGGATCGTCTCCCAGGAGTGCAGGCTCAGCGCCTTCGACTCCAGCTCGGCGAGGTCGGCGAACCCCGGTGGCAGGACACTCTCGTACTGGTTCCACCAGTTTCTCCTGCGGCCCTCGCGCGCCATCTCCACCAGGGCCTGGACGAGGTCGCCGTCGTCCACGCCATACGCCTGAAGCAGCGCCTTCAGTTCGGCGATACGGATCCCGCTCATGCCGTTCTCGACTCGGCTGATCTTCCCCTTGCTGCATTCAAGGGCATCGGCGGCCTGTTCTCCAGACAGGCCGGCGGCCTCTCGAAGTCGGCGCAGCTCTGCCCCAAGGCGCTTCTGCCTGACAGTGGGATACCTCCGGGGCGGCATCTGGACTCCCTTGCTAGTAGAGCGAGTTGAGTCTTCCGGCCAGTGCTTCGACCGTCTAGTCACACGGTCGAGTGAAGCTACTCCAGAATGTTGCACCTCAGAACATCCCACTTCTACCGTCGAGAGTAGAGCGCTCCCCTCGCCCCTCACGACCCCGGAAGAGCACCGCCACCGCACGCCATGCGGCCGACGACAACGCCACCGCGTGACCGGGCGTTCCTCAACAACCCCAATAGCCCCCACACGGAAGGGAGTTCAACGATGAGCAACCCACCACCACCGCCCGACGACTCCTGGGAGTACCGCCTCACACTCCCCCACCACGCCATCGGCTCCGGCGTCGCCCGCAGCACTGTCCGCTCGATCCTCACGCGCCATTCCCTGCCCGGCCTCGTCGACACCGCAGAGTTGCTGACCAGTGAGTTGTGCGGGAACTCGTACCGGCACTCCGCCGGTCCCGCGACCGTGCACGTGCGCTGGAGGGACGGCACCCTGCACGTCGGCGTGCGGGACGAGAGTGACGTACTGCCGAGTCCGACCAGCGGGGGCATCGAGCTCGACGGGGGTCGCGGGCTGTTATTGGTCAGCCGGTGCGCTCAGGCCTGGGGGAGTCGGGCGGCGCCCGCCGGGGCGGGGAAGGTCACCTGGTTCGAGCTGCACCAGTGAGAGCGGACGGCATATACACGTCGCCCTCCGCCCGAGGCGAGCGGAGGGCGACCGAAACCAAAGCAGTCCGCAGCTTTACCGCTACGGCAGCGCTACGGCAGATTCCTCGCCATCACGATCCGCTGGACCTGGTTCGTGCCCTCGTATATCTGCGTGATCTTCGCGTCCCGCATCATCCGCTCCACCGGATAGTCCCGCGTGTACCCGTACCCGCCCAGCAACTGCACCGCGTCCGTCGTGACCTCCATCGCCACGTCCGAGGCGAAGCACTTCGCCGCCGCGCCCTGGAAGGTGAGGTCGGCGTCGCCGCGCTCGGACTTCGCCGCGGCCTGGTACGTCAGGGCGCGGGCCGCCTCGATCTTCATGGCCATGTCGGCGAGCATGAACTGGATGCCCTGGAAGTCGGCGATCGGCTTGCCGAACTGCTTGCGTTCCTTGACGTAGCCCTTGGCGTAGTCCAGAGCCCCTTGCGCGATGCCCAGGGCCTGGGCGGCGATCGTGATGCGGGTGTGGTCCAGGGTCTTCATCGCCGTCGCGAAGCCCGTGCCCTCCTCGCCGATCATGCGGTCGGCCGGGATGCGAACGTTGTCCAGGTAGACCTCGCGGGTCGGGGAGCCCTTGATGCCGAGCTTCTTCTCCGGGGCTCCGAAGGACACCCCTTCGTCCGACTTCTCGACCACGAAAGCGCTGATGCCCTTCGAGCGCTTCGTCGGGTCCGTAACCGCCATCACCGTGTAGTACTCGGACTCGCCCGCGTTCGTGATCCAGCGCTTCACGCCGTTCAGGACGTAGTGGTCGCCGTCGCGGACCGCCTTCGTCTTCATGCCGGCCGCGTCGGAGCCCGCGTCCGGCTCGGAGAGGCAGTACGAGAACATGCCGTCGCCCTTGGCGAGCGGGGCCATGTACTTCTTCTTCAGGACCTCCGAGCCGGAGAGGATCACGGGCAGGGAGCCGAGCTTGTTCACCGCCGGGATCAGGGAGGAGGACGCGCACACGCGCGCCACCTCCTCGATCACGATCACCGTCGCCAGCGCGTCCGCGCCCGCGCCGCCGTACTCCTCGGGTACGTGCACCGCGTGCAGGTCGCTCGCCACCAGGGCGTCCAGCGCCTCCCGCGGGAAGCGGGCCTCCTCGTCCACCACGGCGGCGTAGGGCGCGATCTTCGCCTCGGCCAGCGAGCGGATCACGTCGCGGAGCATGTCGTGCTCCTCGGACGGGCGGTACAGGTCGAAATCAGCCGATCCGGCCAAGGTCTCTCACGCTCCAAAGACGCTGCGGTACTGGCGCTAATTACCGTTAAGTAACCCAAATTTTAGGGGCCTGCCCACGGGAGGTATACGTGAGCTTCGCGACAACATGAAAGACATCGGGCAAGACAGTGGGCAGGACTGCGGGCGAGGCAGTGGGCAAGTCGCCCGTCCAGGGCCTTCCCATGCCCCGACTATGCTCTTCCAGCGCCACCCCCACGCCGCACCACCTGGAGCACCGCATGAGCCTCAAGATCACCGTGATCGGTACCGGCTACCTCGGCGCCACGCACGCCGCGGCCATGGCCGAGCTCGGTTTCGAGGTGCTGGGACTGGACGTCGTACCCGAGAAGATCGAGATGCTCCAGCGGGGCGAGGTCCCGATGTACGAGCCGGGGCTGGAAGAGCTGCTGCGCAAGCATGTCGCGGGCATCGAGGGGTCCAGCGGGCGGCTGCGGTTCACCATGGACTTCGCCGAGGTGGCGGCGTTCGGCGATGTCCACTTCCTGTGTGTGAACACCCCGCAGCGGCACGGCGAGTACGCCAGCGACATGTCGTACGTCGACTCCGCCATCGCCGCGCTCGCACCTCATCTGGAGCGTCCCGCTCTCGTCGTCGGCAAGTCGACCGTCCCCGTCGGCTCCGCCGACCGCCTGGCTCGGTATCTCGCCGACCACTCCCCCGCCGGCGCGGACGCCGAGCTGGCCTGGAACCCGGAGTTCCTGCGCGAGGGCTTCGCGGTCCAGGACACGCTGAATCCGGACCGGATCGTGGTGGGCGTGCGCAGCGAGCGGGCCGAGAAGCTGCTGCGGGAGGTGTACACGAGGCCGGTCGCGGAGGGTTCGCCCTTCATCGTCACCGACTTTCCCACCGCGGAGCTGGTCAAGACCTCCGCGAACTCCTTCCTCGCCACCAAGATCTCCTTCATCAACGCCATGGCCGAGATGTGCGAGGCCGCGGGCGGCGATGTCGCCAAGCTGGCCGAGGCCATCGGGTACGACGACCGGATCGGGAGGAAGTTCCTGCGGGCCGGGATCGGGTTCGGGGGCGGCTGCCTGCCCAAGGACATCCGCGCCTTCATGGCCCGCGCCGGTGAGCTCGGCGCCGACCAGGCGCTGACCTTCCTGCGCGAGATCGACTCGATCAACATGCGCCAGCGCGGGCAGATGGTGGAGCTGGCGCGGCAGGCGCTGGGCGGCGGGCCCTTCCTGGGCAAGCGGGTCGCCGTGCTCGGCGCCTCCTTCAAGCCCGACTCGGACGACGTCCGCGACTCGCCCGCGCTCAATGTGGCCGGGCAGATCCACCTCCAGGGCGGCCAGGTGACGGTGTACGACCCGAAGGGCATGGACAACGCCCGCCGTATCTTCCCGACGCTCGGGTACGCCCGCTCAGCGGTCGAGGCCGTGCGGGGCGCCGATGTCGTCCTGCACCTGACGGAGTGGCGGGAGTTTCGCGAGCTGGACCCGGCGGCCCTCGGCGAGGTCGCGACGAGCCGGCTGATCCTGGACGGGCGCAACGCCCTCGACCCCGAGGTGTGGCGGAAGGCCGGCTGGACCTACCGGGCGATGGGGCGCCCGACCGCCTGAGGAAACCCGAGACGACCGACCGCCCGAGGAAACCCGGGCGGCCGAGTTCCATGAATTCCTGACGGATCTGAAGGTGTTTATGGAATTTCCGCAGGTTTCGTGAAGGGCCCGCACACATTTACGGGGATTTCCTGGAGGCCCGTCACGGGAATTCCCGTGCGCCACGCAGCGATCGAGCCGCGTTCGGCCGTATCCC
Source organism: Streptomyces sp. NPDC050619 (assembly GCF_040654815.1). Classification (NCBI taxonomy): domain Bacteria; kingdom Bacillati; phylum Actinomycetota; class Actinomycetes; order Kitasatosporales; family Streptomycetaceae; genus Streptomyces; species Streptomyces sp. NPDC050619. Next base: position 56,175 of record NZ_JBFAIR010000026.1, read on the forward strand.
ACAAGGAACGCTGCCCTCACCAGGCTCGGCATATGCTCTCGTCCGCGAAATCAACAACATGAGTTCGATTATCTTTCGATCACTTTGTCGAATTGACCGTTCTCACAGTCCGAGCCCCCACGAAAGAGAGGTAGGCAACGGCCGTTTAACCGACGCGTAGTCACGCGGAATCCGCACTCCACTCCACTGGTCGTCATTCGCCCCACCCTCCATTGGGTTGACCTGACCATGCCAGGAGTGAAAATGCCCTTGTTCCGCAGGGCGGAGTGGCCACGGGACCACCGTGACGAAGCGGTGGCGGGCGCGCTCGTCGGCGCCGTGGTGATCGTGCTGGGCTACGCGTCCGGCATCGGCGCCCCCTCCGGTTCCGCCGAGGCCGCAGTTCCCCCGGCGGCACCGCCCGCGGCCACGGCACCGGCGAGTCCGACACCGGTCGCACCGGGCGAACCCGGCGGGCAGAGCGCGGGTTACGACCCGGGCCAGTCCCCCGTGGACTTCGGGCAGTGGCCGTCGTACGGCGGAGGCGGCACGGACACCGGGTACGGCGGCACCGGCGGGCAGACCGGCGACAGCGGCCACACCGGCCACGAGTCCTCGCCGCCCCCCGGCAACGGCACCCCCTCCCCCGCACCGACCACGCCCACGCCCAGCCCGTCGGATTCGTCCTCGCCCCCGGCCGACGGCGACACCTGCGAGGACGGCGAGGTCACGCTCGCACAGCCGCTCCTCGGCGGACTCACCCAGCCGGTGTTCGGACTCCTCAACCCCGCGGACGCGAGCCCGGAGCCGCAGCCCTCGCCGTGCATCGGCCTCCCACCGCTCACCAGCCTCCTCGGCGGCAGCCCGTCCCCGCAGCCGGGGGCAACCCCATGACCCCTATAACTCCGATAGCCCCGGCAGTCTCAACAGTCTCGATATCAGCGAACGTCCGCCGCGCCCTCCTCCTGCTCGTCCTCACCCCGCTCCTCTACGCCCTGGTCGGCGCGCCCCAGGCCGCCTCCGCGCACACCGAGCTGGTCTCCGCCTCCCCCAAGGACGGCGCGGACCTCAAGAAGGCCCCCGGCCATGTCACCCTCACCTTCGACGAGAGCGTCGACCTCGGGGACGTACACGCGCTGACGATGGACGGCGACCGGCTCCCGGTGACCCGTGCGGCGGGCAAGGGCGCCAACACCGTGCGGGTCGCCCTTTCCGCCCCGGAGCACGGCGAACTCGCCGTCATCTGGTCCGTCGTCGACGAGGAGGACGGCCACGCCTCCTCCGGCCGGATCGGCTACACCATCGGTGCCGCACCGGCCGCCGCCGCCACCAAGACCAGCGGCGACGAGGCCTCCATCGCCGCTCCCGCACCGTCCCCCTCGGTACGGAAAGGTCTCGTCGCCGCCCGCTGGGCCGGCTACCTCTCGCTGGCCCTGTTCGTCGGCGGCCTCGTCTTCGTCGCGCTGCTGTGGCCGCCCGGCGCACATGATCCGCGAGCCCGGGCGCTGCTCGCGCTCGCCTGGACGGTCGGACTGCTGGCGACGGTCGCGACCCTCGGTCTCCAGGGCGCGTACACCGCGCTCGGCGGCCTGCGGGACGCCCTGCGCCCGGCGACGTACGCCGATGTCCTGGCCACCGAACCCGGCATCGTGATCGCGTCACGCGGACTGCTGTGGGTGCTCGCCGCCGTGGTGCTCGGCTCGCTGCTCCAGGGCGGGGCCGGCACCTCCCGCTCCCCCGGCTGGCGGGTGGGCGCCCTCGCGGTGACGTTCGGGCTGCTCCGTACGACCGGTATGGCGGGGCACAACTCCGAGGGCAGTGAGCCCACTTGGGGTGCCCTCGCCGACTTCGTCCATCTGCTCGGCGTCTCGCTGTGGATCGGCGGGCTGGCCATGCTCGCGATGGCCGTGCTGCCGCGCCGCCAGGCCGGTGAGCTGGCCGCGGTGGTGCCGGGCTACTCGCGGCTCGCGGCCGTGAGCGTCACGGGCATCGTCGTCGCGGGGCTGGTGCTCGCCTGGCAGGTGGTGGGGTCGTACGACGCCCTGCTGCACACCTCGTACGGGCATCTGCTGCTGATCAAGACAGCGGTTCTCGGGGGCGTCCTGCTCGCGGCGTACGCCAGCCGCCAGTGGGTGCGCACCCGCCTCGATCTCGCCGTGCTGCTGCGCGGCGACGCCGCCACTGTGCGGCCCTTCGGTTACTCGGTCGCGGTCGAGACGGGGCTCGTCCTCGTCGTCCTCGCCGTGACGAGTCTGCTGGTCACGGCCGACCCCGGCCGCTGAACTCCCCCAATGCACAAAGGAGTTGTAGTGAAGCAAAGCAACAACACCGGTGAGCGGCGCAAGTCGCCGACCGGGAACCGGGGCCTGCTGGTCGCCGGGCTCGGTGCGGCGCTGGCCGCCGTGCTCAGCCTCGGGCTGCTGAGCGCGGCCTCTGGATCGACGTCGAACTCCTCGCAGAACACCGCGGACACGGCTCAGGTGCCCGCCGCCGCTGCCGAGGCACAGCCCGCCGCCGCCGCTGCTGCCGACTACCAGGTCGACATCATGGGCAACAAGTTCGGCTCCGGCGAACAGCTCGTCGTCAAGGTCGGCGAGACCGTCCAGTGGACCAACCACGACAGCGTGCCGCACACGGTCACCACCACCAAGGCCCCGGTGAAGTTCGACTCCGGGACGCTCGAGCAGGGCGACTCGTGGTCGTACACCTTCACCAAGGTGGGGACGTACGAGTACTACTGCGCGGTGCACCCGGACATGGTCTCGTCGGTGAAGGTCGTCGCGGCCGACGACGGCGGCTCGACGCCCACGCCCACTCCCACGGGCACGCCCACGAGCGGGCCCACGCCCACTCCCACCCCGACGCCGACCACCGGGCCGACCACGGGACCGACGGCCACGCCGACCCCGACGGGCGGCACGGGTGACGGCGAGCAGTGCGACAGCGTCGAGGACGTGCTGCTGCCGATCCTCCAGCACCTCTACGCGGCGCACCTGGAGCGGTCGCCGGGCGAGCAGGTGCAGGACGCTCTCGCGCTCGACTCGTACATCAAGATGCACACGGTGTGGATCGAGAGCATCCTCAAGCCGGCCATCAACGGCGGCAGCGGCATTCTCGACAGCACCCTCAGTGTGCTGCTGAACCACGTCAACTCGGCGCACCTGGAGGAGTCGCTCGGGCAGCAGGTCACCGATCTGCTCAACCCCGACGCCTACGTGAAGATGCACACGGTCTGGGCCGGGCAGATGCTCGCGCCCACCACGGACTTCCTCACCAACAACTGCTGACGCGGTCAAGCAATAGGCAAGCGATAGGCAAGCGACAAAGGACGCCGCTCCGGCCGGGGCTCAGCCGGCCGGAGCGGCGCCCTCCCCATTCTCCACACCACCGCCACGCTTCGGGAACCCGCCTTCCAAGGAGACCGGGATGACAACCGTCACCCTGCCCACCGTCCCTCCCCCGCCTCAGTCGCGTGACGACCCCGGCCGGCTGCCCCTGCCCGGCCGGTACACCGTGGCCTCCGGCCGCTCGCTGTGCGAACTCACCGCCTGGTACGGGCCGTTGCCGACCATGCGCCGCCGGGTCCGCCTCGCCGCCGGCTCGCTCGCGGTGCCCGCCGAATCCGAACACCCCGACTTCTCTTTCGAGTTCGACGGGACCGACCTCACGGCGACCCTCACCTCCGAGCGGATCGACGACACCGGCGGCGAACTCCAGGTGACCGGCGACCTCGACGTGAACGGCGTCGCCTTCCCCGTCCTGCTGCACCTGCGGGTCGTCGAGCGGGCCGAGGACCGGCTGCTCGTCGTGGGCCACGCCCGGCTGCCGTACCGGCTGCTGCGCCGCGCCACGGGATTCCGGCTGCGGTGGCGCCGTCCGGCCAGCCGGCTGCGGCTGCTCGTCGCGGCGGAGTTCGCGTGAGGGCGGCCCGGCGGACGGCACGGCCGATGACACGGCCGATGACACGTCCTGTGACCCGTCCTGTGACCCGGCGCATGGCTCGGGGTGCCGCCGCGTCCGCCGTCCTCGCGCTCCTCGCCCTGCCGCTGCTGCCGACCGGGCAGGCGTCGGCGGCCTCGTTCAGCGTCACGATGAAGGGGTACGCCTTCTCGCCCGCGTCCCTGACCGTCCCCGCGGGGTCCACGGTGACCTGGACCAACCAGGACACCGCCCCGCACGACGTGAAGACCACCTCGGGCCCGGTCTCGATCCACTCGCCCATGCTCGACAAGGGACAGAGCTGGAGCTTCACGTTCACCACGGCCGGTTCCTACGGCTACGTCTGCACCGTCCACCCGAACATGACGGCCCGGATGACGGTCCGCGCGGCGGCACCGGCGACATCGGCGGCGCCGACGCACGAGCACTCGGAGGGTTCCGGGTCCTCGGGGTCGTCGGGGTCCTCGGGCGGCTCCGGGGGCTCCGGGGGCTCCGGGGGCTCCGGGGGCTCCTCTTCCGAGCACCACGCGCCCACGCCGACCCGGACCGCGGCGAGCAGCAAACCGCCGACGATGCGGATGCCGGCCTCGTCGCCGTCACCCGCCGGCTCCGGGGCGGCCGTACCGCAGACACCGCAGACGTCCGAGTCGCCCCAGACGGCGCCGCTGCCCCAGACCCAGCCCGCCGCCTCGGCGGCCCGCCCGCTCGATCCGCTGCTCGTGCTGGCCGGCATCGTCGCCGGTGTCGCGGTCCTGTGCCTGCTCCTGGTCGGGTCCCGGGCGGCGACTGCCCAGGCATCCCCGGCTCCGCAGGGCCCTCGGCATTCCTCCCGGTCTTCCCGGGAGGAGGAGGCCTAGGCCCTGGTATTGGTACCGCGGCACTAGCTCAGTCCTTCGCGCGGTACCGGCGCATCTTCGCGCGCGCCCCGCACACCTGCATCGAGCACCAGCGGCCGCGGCCGGCGGGGCTGCGGTCGTAGTACGCCCAGTGGCAGTCGGCGGCCTCGCAGGCCTTCAGCCGGGTCCAGGTGCCCTCGACGAGGGCCTGGGCGACGGCCGCCGCCACCCGGGAGAGCAGCGGGCCCTCGTCGGCCGGGGCGAGGGCGGCCGAGCCGTCGCCCGCGTCGACCGTCACGACGAGGGGTGCCCGCGCCAGCAGGTCGCCCAGCGGGGTCACCGGGCGGTGCGGCGGATGGCCGGCGTGGGCGAGCAGGGCCGCGCGCAGTGATTCGCGCAGCTCGCGGGCCTCCTCCAGCTCGGTCTCCGGGACACCGAGCCGCGTCCGGCCCTCCGCCCCGGCCAGCGAGTCGGCGCCCGTCTCGATGTCCAGCGTGTTCACCAGGGACTCGACCAGGGCCAGGCCCCCGGGCGCGGGGGATCTCTCACTCACGCTTGTGATGTTACCGCCAATGGGGGAGCATGCAGTAACGGTTACTGGTTACTGTTGCCTATAGGTAACCGCGACTTCGAGGAGGAAGCCATGGCTCTCGCCAAGCTGGGTGTCGTCGTCCTGGACTGTCCCGACCCGCGCGCCCTCGCCGGTTTCTACGCCGGCGTGCTCGGCGGCACCATCGAGGACCAGGGGGAGTGGGTGGACCTGAAGCTGCCCGACGGCCAGGCCCTGGCGTTCCAGGCCGCCCCCGGGTTCGTACCGCCGAAATGGCCCTCGCCCGACCAGTCGCAGCAGTTCCATCTGGACCTGGACGTGGAGGACCTGGACGCGGCCGAAAAGGGCGTGCTCGCTCTGGGCGCCAAGGCGCTGGACGTCGAGGACCGCACCCGGACCTTCCGGGTTTACGCGGACCCGGCAGGGCACCCGTTCTGTCTCTGCGTCGGCTGGATGACCTCTTGATCGCCTTGATCGCCCTGATCGCCTTTTGAGCCTGGAGGATTCCATGGCACCCGTGGCACGTTTCCGTTCCGTGGTCCTCGACTGCCCCGACCCGCGCGCGCTCGCCGCCTTCTACGCCCAGGTCGGCGGCGGCACGCCCGAGGCCGAGGACGACGACTGGGTCGTCCTCCGGATTCCGGACGGGCCCCGGCTCGCCTTCCAGCGGGCCGAGGACTTCACCCCGCCTCAGTGGCCGCGCGGGGACCGCAACTCGCAGCAGTTCCATATCGACTTCGACGCCGGGACCACCTGGGAGGAGCTGGACACGGCGCACGCGAAGGTCCTGGCGCTGGGGGCACGCCCGCTGGACCTGGAGGACAGGGAGAAGAAGGACTTCCAGGTGTACGCCGATCCGGCGGGGCACCCGTTCTGCCTCTGCCGGATCGATCCCATCTGACCGTTCTGGCCGTTCTGACCGTTCTGGCCGTCCGTCAGCCGTCCAGCTCGGCGATCTTCGCCGTGGACGGGTCCCGGCGCTCCTGGGCGGCGCGGGCCGTGAAGTCGGCGCCGCGCAGGACGCGTTGGACGTTGCCCCAGGTCAGCAGGGCGAGGTCCGCCTCGGTCCAGCCACGGCGGAGCAGTTCGGCGACGAGGTGCGGATAGCAGGAGGCGTCGCCGAGTTCCTGGGGGTGGGCGGTGCCGGCGTCGTAGGTGCCGGACAGGCCCACGCACTCGGCGCCCGCGACCGCGCGCACATGGTCGAGGTGGTCGGCGACGTCCCGGACGGTCGGACCGGTCTGCCCGGCGGTCAGCGGCACCATGCACAGGCCCTTGGCGGCGCCCAGGGCGGCCAGCAGGTCGTCGGGGAGGTTGGCGGGGTGCGGGCGCAGCGCGCGGGCGGCGGAGCGGGTGCACAGGACCGGCGCCTTGGAGACCGCGAACGCCCGCCGGACGGTGTCCGCGGAGGCGCCGGAGAGGTCGGCGAGCACGCCGAGGCGGTTCATCTCGCGCAGCACCTCCTCGCCGAACCGGGTGAGCCCGGCCTCGCTCGCCCACGAGACCCCGGACAGGGTGAGGGCGCGCAGGCCGAGGGCGTGCAGGGAGCGCAGGATGCCGAGCGAGTCGCCGAGGGCGGCGGCCTGGGCGGGGCCGAGCAGGACGGCGACCCGGCCGCAGTTGCGTACGTCGGTGGTCTGCCCGGCGGTGTAGGCCAGGCGCAGGCCCTCGGGATGGGCGCGCACCACCGTCTTCACCAGGTCCAGCTGCTCCAGGGTGGCGCCGACGGCCCGGTCGCCGTCGAGGCCCTCGGGCAGGTGCAGCGACCACAGCAGCGCGCCGACGTGCCCTTCGCGCAGCCGGGGCACGTCCGTGTCGACGGCGCTCTCGCCGAGCTCCAGGTCGAACCAGGGCGGCAGGTGCCGCAGCGCCCAGGGCAGCCCGCTGTAGCCGTCGGCGACGGGGTGGGCGGCGAGGATCGCGTGGGCCCGGTCCAGGGGGGAGCCGTCCGGGTCGGAGACGGGGGTGTACGGCTCCCCATCGAACGCGTCCGGGAGGGACTCCGGCAGGTCGTCCAGCCCGCCCACCTCGGTCGTGTCGTGCAGTTCGTCCTGGAGGTCTGCCATGACGGGCTCCGTACGTCGTGATCGCAGTACCGTCACCGTCGCACGGAGCCCGGGGGCCTTCCTGGTGGGCGGGGCGTTCGGGGGTATTTCAAGAGCACTTTCGCGCAGAGGGCACCTTCTCGCGGGATCTTGCGTCCTTTAGTACGTGAACCTTCAAAGACCCGCCCCCCACACCACCCCCCGCACGACCCCCCACACAACCCCCCACACAACCCCCCACCTCACCCCGCAGCGTGCCCTCGTGGTGTCCGCCGACCGTCGCATCCAGTCCCTGATCGCGGAGTTCACCGAGCTCGGCTCCGAGGTGTACGCGGCCAGCCGCGGCCGGTTCGCGATACCTGTGGGCCGCTCCGTACGGCCCGACCTGGTCGTCCTGGACGTGGCCCTGCCGGACGGCGACGGCGTCGAGACGATCGCCGGGCTGCGCGCCGCCGAGGTGCACGCGCCGGTGCTGTTCCTCTCCGACCGCGACGACCCCGAGGCCGAGGCCGCGGTGCGCCGCGTGATGACGGACGCCGACGGCCATGTCACCAAGCCCTTCGCGCTCGCCGAGGCGGTCGCCGTCGCGCACGAACTGCTGGCCCGCGACCGGGCCGACGAGAGCCGGCTGCTGCGCCACGGGGGCCTGGCGCTGGACGCGAAACGCCGCGAGGTCTGGCGGGAGGAGACCCGGATCGAGCTCTCGACCCGGGAGTTCGAGCTGCTCGGCTACCTGCTGGACAACGCGGGCCAGGTCCTCACGAAGCAGCAGATCCTGCGCCGGATCTGGGGAACGCCGTATCGCGCGGGGACCGTCGAGACATACGTCTACTACCTGCGCCGCAAGCTGGGTGACACCGACCAGTCGCTGATAAGAACCGTGCGCGGCGTCGGGTACACGATGCCGCGTGGTTGAGGCCGGGGAGGTCAGGGGAGATGGGGCGACGGGCGGCTCAGCGACCCTGCGCCGCGTCGATCACCTCGTCGAGCGTCTCCCGCGAGCGGCGCAGATCGGCGATCGTCTCGTCGATGCGGGCGCGTTCCTCGGTGAGGTCGGCGACGAGTTTCGGCGTGGCGACGGCGGAGGGGCCGCCGTCGGCGTCCCGTATGCAGGGCAGCAACCGCGCGATCTTCGAGCTGTGCAGCCCGGCGGCGAACAGTTCCTGGATCCGGATCACCCGGTCGACGGCCGCCTCCGGATAGTCGCGGTGGCCGCCGGGTGTCCGCTCGGCGGCCAGCAGCCCCTGCTGCTCGTAGTAGCGCAGCGACCGCTCGCTCACACCGGTACGCCGGGCCAGTTCACCGATCCGCACGCTTGCCTCCGGAGTCGCGGCTTGAATCTGACACTGATGTCAAGTTCTACCGTGCCTCCATGACGCAGACAACAGACATCTTCGAACCCGCCCGGCTGGGCGCCCTGGAGCTCCCCAACCGTCTGGTGATGGCCCCGCTCACCCGCAACCGGGCCGAGCCCGACGGCACTCCGACCCCGCTCATGGCCACCTACTACGCCCAGCGCGCCGCCGCCGGCCTGATCATCGCGGAGGCCTCGGCACCGAACGCGGTCGGGCAGACGTACCCCAACATCACCGCGATCCACACCCCGGCGCACGTGGCGGGCTGGCGGCGCGTCACCGACGCGGTGCGGGCGTCCGGCGGCGGGCCGATGTTCCTCCAGCTCCAGCACGGCGGCCGCGTCGGCCATCCGGCCACCAGCGGGCACACGCCGGTGGCCCCCTCGCCGGTCCCGCTGCCGGAGACCATCTTCACACCCGAAGGACACCAAGAAGCCGTCGTCCCCCGGGAGATGACCCTCGACGACATCCGCGCCACGGTCGCCGACTTCGCGCGCGCCGCTCGCAACGCGCTCGACGCCGGCTTCGAAGGCGTGGAGGTGCACTCCGCGAACGGCCATCTCCTGCACCAGTTCCTGGCCGGCAACACCAACCGCCGCACGGACGCCTACGGCGGCTCGGTGGACGGGCGGATCCGGTTCACGGTGGAGGTCGTCGAGGCCGTCGCCGCCACGATCGGGCCCGAGCTGGTGGGCGTACGGTTCTCCCCCGGCCACACCGTCAACGGCATCGAGGAGGGCGACACGGAGGACCTCTACCCGGCAGTTCTGGAACGGCTGCGGGGGCTGGGGCTCGCGTACCTGCACCTCGTGTACGCCGACCCGGACGCACCGGTCTTCCGGCGGATCCGCGCCGGCTGGCCGGGGACCCTGATCGCCAACCCGGTGCTCGACGAGTTCTCCGCGGAGGGGGTCGGCCGCGCGGCCTCCAGGCTCCTCGTCGCCGGTGCCGACCTGATCGCCCTCGGCCGGCCATTCCTCGCCAACCCCGATCTGGTGACCCGGCTGCGGCTCGGCGCCCCGCTCAACCCGGTGCGGGACCGGTACCTGATGTACACGGGCGGGGCGACCGGCTACACCGATTACCCCACCCTGGATCCTCAGCCGTCGATGCCGTCGATGCCGTCGATGCCGTCGAGGGACTCGATCGTGGCGTTCGACGGTCCCCGCGTGGTCTGAAGGCCACGCGCCACGTCCTCCGCCGCGCCCAGCACCCGTACCGCGTTCTGCCAGGTCAGCTTGGCCAGGTCGGGCTTGGACCAGCCGCGGTCGAGCAGCTGGGCGATCAGGTTCGGATAGCCGGAGACGTCGTTGAGGCCGTCCGGGGTGAAGGCCGTGCCGTCGTAGTCGCCGCCGATGCCGAGGTGGTCGATGCCGGCGACCTCGCGCATGTGGTCCAGGTGGTCCGCCACCGTCGACACCGTGGCGACCGGGCGCGGGTTGCGCTCCTCGAAGGCGCGGTGCACCTTCATCGCCTCCGGGGTGGTGGCCAGGTGATGGAAGCCGTGCGCGCGCATGTTCTCGTCGGCGGCGGACGTCCAGTCCACGGCCGCCTGGAGCACGAACTTCGGTACGAACGTCACCATCGCCATGCCGCCGTTCGCGGGCAGCCGCTCCAGCACGTCGTCCGGGATGTTGCGGGGATGGTCGCAGACGCCCCGGGAGGAGGAGTGGGAGAAGATCACCGGCGCGGACGTGACGTCCAGCGCGTCCCGCATCGTCGACGCCGCCACGTGCGAGAGGTCGACCAGCATGCCCTCCCGGTTCATCTCCCGCACCACCTCGCGGCCGAAGGCCGACAGGCCCCCGACCCCCGGCTTGTCCGTCGCGGAGTCCGCCCACGCCACGTTGTCGTTGTGGGTGAGGGTCATGTACCGGACGCCGAGCGCGTACAGACCCCGCAGCGTGCCGAGGGAGTTGGCGATGGAGTGGCCGCCCTCCGCGCCCATCAGCGAGGCGATACGGCCCTCCCCTCGCGCCGCCTCCATGTCGGCCGCCGTCAGCGCCGGGCGCAGGTCCTGCGGGTAGCGCGCCAGCAACTGCCGTACGCAGTCGATCTGTTCGAGGGTCGCCGGGACCGCGTCGGGCCGGTCCGAGCGCACGTACACCGACCAGTACTGCGCGCCGACCCCGCCCTCGCGCAGGCGGGGGATGTCGGTGTGCAGGTGGGCGCTTTGGTGCGTGGCGATGTCGCGGACGTCGAGGTCGTAGCGGACCTGTTCGCGCAGTGCCCAGGGCAGGTCGTTGTGACCGTCGACCACGGGGAACTCGCGCAGCAGCTCCCGGGCTTCCTCCAGCGAAGGGGAGGTCATGGCGGTCACTTCCCGAAGCCGAAGCCGCTGCCCGAGCCGTCGACCTTGGCGCGCAGGCGCTTGCCCTTCTCGGCGGCCTGGTCGTTCAGCTCCTGCTGGAACTCCCGCATCCGGCCGAGGAGTTCCTCGTCGTGCGTGGCGAGGATGCGGGCCGCGAGCAGGCCGGCGTTGCGCGCGCCGGCGACCGAGACGGTGGCCACCGGGACACCGGCCGGCATCTGCACGATCGACAGCAACGAGTCCATGCCGTCCAGGTACTTCAGCGGCACCGGCACGCCGATCACCGGCAGCGGGGTCACGGAGGCGAGCATGCCCGGCAGGTGGGCGGCGCCTCCGGCACCCGCGATGACGACCTTCAGTCCGCGCTCGGCGGCCTGCTCGCCGTACGTGATCATCTCGCGCGGCATGCGGTGCGCGGAGACGACGTCGACCTCGTACGCGATCTCGAATTCGTCGAGGGCCTCGGCGGCTGCCTCCATCACGGGCCAGTCGGAGTCCGACCCCATGACGATGCCGACAACGGGGCCTGCTTCGGGGCTCATTCGGTGATCGTGCCTCTCAGGTAGCCGGCAGCGTGACGAGCGCGCTCCAGCACGTCGTCCAGGTCGTCGCCGTAGGTGTTGACGTGACCGACCTTACGTCCCGGCTTCACGTCCTTGCCGTACATGTGGATCTTCAGCTGGGGGTCGCGCGCCATGGTGTGCAGGTACGCGGAGTACATGTCCGGGTAGTCGCCGCCGAGGACGTTGACCATGACCGTCCACTTCGCGCGCGGGCGCGGGTCGCCCAGCGGCAGGTCGAGGACGGCGCGGACGTGGTTGGCGAACTGGGACGTGATCGCGCCGTCCTGGGTCCAGTGGCCGGAGTTGTGCGGGCGCATCGCGAGTTCGTTGACGAGGATGCGCCCGTCGCCGGTCTGGAACAGCTCGACGGCGAGGTGGCCGACGACGTCCAGTTCCTTGGCGATGCGCAGCGCCATCTCCTCGGCGCGCAGGGCGAGGGCCTGGTCGAGGCCGGGGGCGGGCGCGATGACCGTGTCGCAGACGCCGCCCACCTGCTGGGACTCGACGACCGGGTAGGCGACGGCCTGGCCGTGCGGCGACCGTACGACGTTGGCGGCCAGCTCCCGCACGAAGTCGACCTTCTCCTCGGCGAGCACGGGCACGCCGGCGCGGAAGGGGTCCTCGGCCTCCGCCACGTTGTCGACGACCCATACGCCCTTGCCGTCGTAGCCGCCGCGGACGGTCTTGAGGACGACCGGGAAGCCCTCCCCTTCGGCGGCGAACGCGGCCACGTCGCGCGGGTCGCTCACGATCCGGTGCCGTGGGCACGGCACGCCGATCTCGTCGAGCTTGGCCCGCATCACGCCCTTGTCCTGGGCGTGCACGAGCGCGTCGGGGCCGGGGCGGACGGGGATGCCCTCCGCCTCCAGGGCTCTGAGGTGTTCGGTGGGGACGTGTTCGTGATCGAAGGTGATCACGTCACAGCCCCGCGCGAACTCGCGCAGCGTGTCCAGGTCGCGATAGTCGCCGACGACGACATCGCTCACCACCTGGGCCGCGGAATCCTGAGGAGTGTCACTGAGGAGCTTGAACCTTATGCCGAGCGGGATGCCCGCCTCGTGTGTCATACGAGCGAGCTGGCCCCCGCCGACCATGCCGACTACCGGGAACGTCACTCCCCTAGGGTATCGGCCACTCCGCTGGCCGGTTTCCCGGCCTGAGAGCCCACGCACAGGCGATCACGAAGGGGGGTGGTTAGCATGGCTGGGTTGACGAAACCTACGGACGGGGGCCTGGACGGCCATGGAACGTGGTTCCTCAGGGTCTGGTACGGCGCCTCCGACGCATCGTAGTGCGGCGCGGGAGCGCTTCGACCGGCTCGTGCGTGAGATGGCGAAGTTCGGCGCGGTGGGCGGGGCCGGGGTCCTGGTCAACCTCCTCGTGTTCAACCTGGTGCGGCATACGACCGACCTCCAGGTCGTGCGGGCGAGTGTCATCGCGACGATCGTGGCGATCGTCTTCAACTACGTCGGCTTTCGCTACTTCGCCTACCGGGACCGCGACAAGAGCGGCCGTACCCGGGAACTCGTACTGTTCCTGCTGTTCAGCGCGGTCGGGCTGGTGATCGAGAACGGCGTGCTCTACACGGCGACGTACGGCTTCGGCTGGGACAGCTCGCTACAGAGCAACATCTTCAAGTTCGTCGGCATCGGCGTCGCGACGCTGTTCCGCTTCTGGTCGTACCGCACCTGGGTGTTCCGGGCGCTGCCGGCCCGGGAGGCCGTGGCGGGCGCGGAATCGTTCCTGGAGACGCAGCCGAAGAAGCCGCGCCCCAAGCAGCGGGCCTAAGGTCCCGGAAACCGGCGGCGACCGGGCCTACCGGACCGTCGGCTCCTCGTCGTCCGCATCCGTCGTCTTCTTCTTCAGCGGCGTACGCGACAGGAACAGACCGAACACCGGTGGCTGGATCTGGAGCATCTCCAGGCGGCCCCCGTCGGCCTCCGCGAGGTCCCGGGCCACCGCGAGGCCGATGCCCGTGGAGTTGCGGCCGCTGATCGCGCGCTCGAAGATCCGTGCCCCGAGGTCGACGGGGACGCCGGGCCCCTCGTCCGTGACCTCGATCACCGCCTGGTTGCCGGTGACGCGGGTGCGCAGCGCGACCGTGCCGCCGCCGTGCATGAGGGAGTTCTCGATCAGCGCGGCCAGCACCTGCGCGACCGCCCCGGGCGTACCGACCGCCGTCAGGTGCCGCTTGCCGGAGCTCACGATGGCCCGGCCCACGCTGCGGTAGGCGGGGCGCCACTCGGCGAGCTGCTGCTGGATGACCTCGTCGAGGTCGAAGGTGACGGCGGAGCCGGTGCGCGGGTCGCGCGAGTTGGTGAGCAGCCGCTCGACCACGTCCGTGAGGCGTTCCACCTGGCCGAGCGCGATGGTGGCCTCCTCCTTCACCGTGTCCGGGTCGTCGGTGAGGGTGATCTCCTCGAGGCGCATGGACAGCGCGGTGAGGGGTGTCCGCAGCTGGTGGGAGGCGTCGGCGGCGAGGCGGCGCTCCGCGGTGAGCATGCGGGCGATGCGCTCGGCGGAGGAGTCGAGGACGTCGGCGACCCGGTCCAGCTCGGGAACGCCGTACCGCTTGTGGCGGGGGCGCGGGTCGCCGGAGCCGAGGCGTTCGGCGGTCTCCGCGAGGTCGGTGAGCGGGGAGGCGAGCCGGTTGGCCTGGCGGATCGCGAGCACGACCGCGGCGACCACCGCGAGCAGCGCCACCAGCCCGATGATCAGCAGCGTACGGCCGACCTCGCGGGTCACCGAGGAGCGGGGCTCCTGGACGGTGATCGTCTCGCCCTCCTCGCCCTGGGCCTTGCCGCTGATGACGTCACCGGACGGCTGGGTGCCGACCTCGATGCTCGGCTCCCCGGGGATCCGGATCACGGCGTAACGGTCCTGCGCGACCTGCTTGCGCAGCACCTTCTCGTCGACGGTCGCCGAGGTGACCAGCCTGCTGTCCACGATGCTGGCCAGCCGCTGGGCTTCGGAGTCCACCCGCTCCTGGGCGCTCGTGCTGATGGTGCGGGTCTCGACGATGACGAGGGAGATGCCGAAGACGGCGATCACGACGAGCACCACGGCGAGCGTGGACTGGATCAGTCGACGGCGCATGTCCTCTATCCAACGGTGACTGATCCCACGCGGTGCGTGGGATCAGCTCTTCTCGAAGCGGAAGCCCACGCCTCGCACGGTCGCGATGTAGCGGGGGTTCGCCGCGTCGTCGCCGAGCTTCTTGCGCAGCCAGGAGATGTGCATGTCGAGGGTCTTCGTCGACGACCACCAGGTGGTGTCCCAGACCTCGCGCATCAGCTGGTCGCGGGTGACGACCCGGCCGGCGTCACGGACGAGGACCCGGAGCAGGTCGAACTCCTTGGCGGTGAGCTGGAGCTCCTCCTCGCCCATCCAGGCACGGTGCGACTCGACGTCGATCCGCACGCCGTGCGTGGCGGGAGGCTGCTGCGGCTCGGCGGCGCCGCGCCGCAGCAGGGCGCGGACGCGGGCGAGCAGTTCGGCGAGCCGGAAGGGCTTGGTGACGTAGTCGTCGGCGCCCGCGTCGAGGCCGACGACGGTGTCCACCTCGTCGGCGCGCGCGGTCAGGATGAGGATCGGGATGGTGTGGCCTTCGGCGCGCAGCCGGCGGGCCACCTCGAGGCCGTCCATGCCGGGCAGCCCGAGGTCGAGCACGACCAGATCGATGCCGCCCTGGATGCCGGCGTCGAGCGCGGTGGGGCCGTCTTCACGGACCTCGACCTCATACCCTTCCCGGCGCAGAGCGCGGGCAAGCGGCTCCGAGATGGACGCGTCGTCCTCGGCGAGCAGTACACGGGTCATGAGGTGATGGTAGTCCGCCGATTGCATGAGCTGGGTTGCGATCCGTGGTGAGTGATTCTTACCTTCGGGCGAACTGGTACGAACCTGCGCGTACCCCCACCCAGGCGCGCCCCGACCAGCAAGGATCGACGATGGCGCCCAGCCTGACGAAGGACTCGGTGCCCCCGGGAACCCCCGGTTCCGAGCAGACCTTCTTTCGCCGCGACGGCGGCTTCACCGTCTTCTACAAGGTCAAGGAACTGATGGGCAGCGTTCGCTGAAATCCGCCCGGCCCGCCGGCCGAACGGCGCGTACCAACCATGTTTCCTCGCGCCCACCAGCGGCGTTGTGCAATACAAAATTTTGTTCTGCAACCGTAGCGCCGCACCTCGGGCACCCCCTACTTTCACCTTTCAACAGATTCGGTTCTTCCGAATTCGTCCGGAACGCCGACGTTCCGGCTTGGTGACTCGCTGCCGGCCGGCCGCTCCCGGCCCGCTCGCGATCGCAGGAGTGCTCTGCACGCACCGGCCCTCTCAGGGCCGGGCGCCTTCTCCCCGAGGAGTTTCGATGAACGCACGTTTCAGACGTGGGGTCGTGGCGGTCGGTGTCCTGTGCTCATTCGCCGCTGCCACGGCGTGTGACGTCCAGACCAAGGACGACAGCGTCGCTGCCGAGGGCAGCGGGAGTCCGGCGGCCGCCAAGGCCCTCAAGGTCGGCTGGTCGACGATCTATCTCACGCCTTCGTGGATGCAGCAGACGCTGAAGCTGCTGGAGGACGACGCCGCCAAGCTGAAGTCCGCCGGCAAGGTGGCCTCGCTCAAGACGTTCAACGCCAACGGCGACACCTCGCAGCAGATCTCGCAGATCCGCGCGATGATCCAGCAGAAGTACGACGTCATCCTCGTCGACGCGGGCTCCTCCACCGCCCTGAACCCGGCGCTGGAACAAGCTGTCGCGGCGGGCATCACGGTCGTGTCGTTCGACTCCCTCGTGACCAGCGACAAGGTCATCAAGGTCGGCACCGACCAGAAGAAGTGGGGCGCGATGACGGCCCAGTGGCTGGCCGACAAGCTCAAGGGCAAGGGCAGCATCATCGCGATGAACGGCCCGGCCGGGGTGGCCGTCAGCGAGGACCGGTGGGCGGGCGCGGAGGCGGTCTTCAAGAAGTACCCCGGGATCAAGATCGCCAGCAATGTGCACAGCGAGTACAACGTCGCCCCGGCCGCCCAGGCCTTCGCCTCCGCGTACTCCGCGAACCCCTCCGTCGACGGCGTCTTCTCGCAGGGCGGCGCCCTGTCGGCCGCGGCGCTCCAGACCCTGATCAAGCAGGACAAGAAGCTGGTCCCGATCACCGGCGAGAACTACAACGGCTTCCTCAAGCTCTGGCAGAGCAACCTGAAGTCCGGGTTCTCCTCGCTGGCCACCGCCCAGCCCAACTACCTCTCGGTGATCGCCCTGGAGGCGGCCGTGGCCAAGGCCGAGGGCGTCGCGGTCCCCTCCGACATCACGGTCCCGCTGCCGAGCATCACCGACAGCAACCTCAGCCAGTACGTGAAGCCGGACCAGCCGGACGACTCGTACCCGATCACGGCCCTGCCGCAGGCCGAGATCGACAAGCTCATCGGCAAGTAGCCCGAGGCCCCACAGCCCCGGCCGGGCAGCCCCCGGCCGGCCCCCCTGCCGGACAGCCCCAGGCGAGGAGCGCCACGTGACAGTGCTGAGCGTTGAACAGGTGTCGAAGTCCTTTGCCGGAAACCGCGTGCTCCGTGAGGTGAGCTTCGGCGTCGAAGCCGGGGAGGTGCTGGCTCTGGTGGGAGAGAACGGGGCCGGGAAGAGCACCGTGCTCTCGCTCGTCACCGGGCTCCTCACCCCCGACTCCGGACGCGTCGTCTACGGCGGCGAACCGGTCCGGGCGTGGTCGCCGCACCGCGCCCGGGCCGCCGGGATCAGCTCCGTACACCAGGAGTTGAGCCTCAACCCGCACCAGAGTGTCGCGGAGAACGTGTTCCTCGGCGCCTGGCCGAGCCGCCGCGGCCTGGTGCGGGCCCGGGATCTGGCGGCCCGGGCCCGGCCACTGCTGGAACGGGTCGGCCTCGACATCGACCCCCACACCAGGGCGGGGCGGTTGCCGCTGGGCCCGCAGCAACTGGTGGAACTGGCCAAGGCGTTGGCGAACGAACCGCGCCTGCTCATCCTGGACGAGGCCACCTCGGCCCTCGACGAGGACCAGGTGCAGGCCGTCTTCCGCGTCGTCCGCGAGCTGCGGGACCAGGGCTCCGCGGTGATCTTCGTCAGCCACCGGATGGCCGAACTGTTCGCCGTGAGCGACCGGTTGACCGTGCTCAAGGACGGCGAGGTCATGGCCACCAGGGTGCGCGACCGGACCGACCACGACGACATCGTCCGGCTGATGGTCGGACGGGAGTTGTCCGACCTGTTCCCCGGCAAAGCCGGGGAACCCGCTGCCGCACAGGCCCGCCCGCGCCTGCGCGTTCGCGGGCTGACCGTCCCCCGCGGCTGCTCCGGAATCGATCTCGACCTCGCCCCCGGCCGCATCCTCGGCCTCGGCGGCCTCCAGGGCCAGGGGCAACGCGAGGTGCTGCGGGCCCTGTTCGGCCTGGTCCGGCACACCGGACAGGTGGAACTCGAGGGGCGGCCGTGCCGGATCGGCTCGCCGCGCGAGGCGATCCGCCGGCGCATCGCGTACGTACCGGAGGACCGCAAGACCGAGGGCCTGCACGTCGCGCAGAGTGTCCGGGCGAACCTCGCGCTCACCAATCTCCGCGGCCTCGCCCCGGCGAGGCGGCTGACCACCGTCTCCCGGGGCGCCGAAGCCCGGCTCGTCGACGAGTTGATCGCGAGCATGCAGATCAAGGTGTCCTCGCCCGGCCAGGAGGCCCGCCGGCTGTCCGGAGGCAACCAGCAGAAGGTCGCCCTGGCCAAGTGGCTGCCGGCCGAGCCCCGGGTGCTGCTGCTCGCCGAGCCGACCCGCGGCATCGACGTGGGAACGAAACGGGAGATCTACCACCTGCTGCGCCGCCTCGCCGACGCCGGTACGGCGGTGCTCGTCACCTCGGGAGACACCATGGAACTGGTCGGCCTCTGCGACGAGGTCGCGGTGATGTACGAGGGCACGATCGTCGAACGCCTCAGTGGCGCGGCCCTGACCGAGGAACGGCTCGTCCGGGCCTCCGTCATGGGCGCCGCCCAGCACCCGGACACCGATGGCCGTCCGACGGATGCCGCCGGGAGCGTGGCCCGTGCGTGATCTGATCCGTACCACCGCCAAGGGCAACCCGGACCTGCTCGCCCTGCTCGGTCTGCTGGCCGTACTGCTCGTCGCCTACCAGCACTACGACCCGAGCCTGCTCACCCCCGCGTCGATCACCATCCTCTCCGCCCAGTTCCTGCCGCTGATCCTGGCCGCCGCCGGCCAGACGACCGTGATGCTCCTCGGCGGCATCGACCTGTCCCTCGGCGCGGTGCTCGGGCTCGCCATGGCCGTCTTCGCCACCTACGAGGCGCACAGCGCGGGCGGCGTCGCGACGGCGGCGGCCCTCGCCCTGTGCGTGGCGGTCGCGGCGGGCGCCGTCAACGGGACACTGGTGGCGTACGCCGGACTGCCGCCGATCATCGTCACCCTCGCGGCGTCGTTCCTCTGGGGCGGCGTCACCCTGGTCGTCCTGCCGCAGCCGGGCGGCAGCGTGCCGGGCGGACTGGTGGACGCCTACAACAACGGCTGGAACGGCATCGCGCTCCCGGTGGTCTGCGTCGTCGCGGCCCTCGTCCTGTGGCGGCTCTTCCGGACGACCCGACACGGCCTGGCCCTGTACGCCGTGGGCGGCAACGAGCACGGGGCGTACGCCAGCGGACTGCACACCCGGGGCGTGAAAATCGGCGGATACGCGCTGTCCTCCGTGTTCACCGGACTCGCCGGCATCGGCCTGGCGATCCAGACCGGCTCGGCCGACCCCACGATCGGCGCGCCCTACACGCTCAACTCCATCGCCGCCGCCGTGCTCGGCGGCATCAGCTTCTTCGGCGGCATCGGCCGGATGCGGGGCACCGTACTCGGCGCCCTGGTGATCGGGCTGCTCACCAACTTGCTGCTGTTCACCGGGATTTCGCCCTTCTACCAGCTCATCGTGCAGGGCGTGGTCCTCATCGTGGCGCTCACCCTGAAGACGTATCTCACCAGGAACGAAAGGGAGGGGATGTCCCGATGACGGCGTCCGCACCGGCACCCGCACCCGCACGCGCACGCGCGGCCGTGCGCCACCCGGTGCTCGTCGCGCTGCGCGGCTCCAGAGCCGCCTGGGCGTTCGGCGTGCTGGCCCTCACCTGGACGGGAGCCGTGGTCTTCGCGAGCGGCTTCGACAGCACGTCGAGCTTCCGCTATCTCGTGCAGACCGCGTCCTTCCTCGGCATCGTGGCGGTCGGCCAGACGCTGGTCGTCATGATGAGCGGCATCGACCTGTCCGTGTCGGGCGTGGTGGCGCTCTCGGCGGTCGTCTGCGCCAAGGTGGCCGGAGAGGGCGGCGGCGCGGCGGGCATCACGGCGGCACTGGTCCTGAGCGCACTGGTCGGCGCCGTCAACGCGGCCGGGGTGGTCTGGCTGCGGGTGCCGCCCCTGGTGATGACCCTCGCGACCGGCACGATCATCTCCGGCGCACTGCTCGTCTACACCAACGGCTCCCCCAGCTCGGCGAAGGTGCCGCTGCTCGACTCGCTGGCCAACGACCAACTGCTCGGCGTGCCGTACTCCTTCGTCCTGTGGCTGGCGGTCAGCGCCGCCGCCGTATGGCTGCTCCACCTGTCCCGGACCGGCCGGTACGCGTTCGCGCTCGGCAGCAGTGAGCCCGCCTCGCGCGCCTCCGGGGTGCCGCTCGGCGCGACGGCGTTCATCGCGTACTCGGCCTGCGCCCTGCTGGCCGGAGTGGCCGGACTGGTCCTGCTCGGGTTCACCGGCACCAGCTCGCTGACCATGGGCACCCCGTACCAGTTGCTGTCCATCGCGTCGGTCGTGCTCGGCGGGACCTCCATCCTCGGCGGCCGAGGGCACCTCCTCGGCACCGTGGCCGGGGCCCTGCTGCTCACCCTCCTCACCGCGCTCCTGACCTCCTGGAACCTCTCCGAAGGGGTCCGGCAGGTGGTGCTCGGCGTGCTGATCATCGCCCTGCTGCTGGTGTACGCGCGGGAGCGCAGGTCGTGACGGTCAGCGCGGCGGAGGTGGAGCCGCTGCTCCGTGCCCTGGTGGCGATTCCCAGCGTCAATCCGCGGGACGGCGAGGGCGACGGCGGCGAGAGCGCGGTCGCTCGCTGGGTGCTGGACTGGCTGGCGCGGCGGGGCATCAGGGCCGCCCTGCACGAGGTGCTGCCGGGCAGATGCAACGTGGTCGCCGTCGTGCCCGGGCGCGAGGCGTCAGCGGTACTGCTGGAATCGCACCTGGACACGGTGGAGACGGACGGTATGACCGTCGGCCCGTACGACGGCCGGGTCCGCGACGGCCGCCTGTACGGGCGCGGGGCCTGCGACGCGAAGGGGCCGCTGGCCGCGTTCATGCTGGCCGCCGCCGAACTGGCCGAGGGCGAACCGCCGTTGCACACCGTCGTGCTCGCCGGGGTCTGCGACGAGGAACACGCCTATCGGGGAGTGCTGCGGCTGCTGGCCGATCTGGAGGACCTGGAGGACCTGCCCGGTGTCGGCACCTTCGTCGGCGCGATCGTCGGCGAGCCGACCGACCTCGTCCCGGCCACCGCCCACAAGGGCGTCGTGCGCTACACCGTACGGACGACGGGCCGGGCCGGGCACAGCTCCAGGCCGGCCGAGGCGGTGAACGCCGTGTCGCTGATGGCCCCGGTGATCGCACACCTGGAGACCACCGCCCCACCACCCCCCGCGCACCCGCTGCTGGGCACCGCCACCCGGTGCGTCACCCGGATCCGGGGCGGCACCGGGCCCAACACCGTCCCCGGCAGTTGCGAGGTCGACGTGGACCGGCGGACCCTGCCCGGCGAGGACCCGATGGAGGTCTGGCGGCAGGACCGCGCGGAACTCACCGCGCTGGGCGGCGCACCCGTCGCCGTCGACGAGCCCTTCACCGTCGACTACGCCCTCGACACCCCGCCCGGCAGCCCCGTCGTCGCCGCGCTGTGCCAGGCACTGACCGACGAGGGGCGGCCAGGAGCCGTACAGGGGATGCCCTTCGGCACCGACGCCAGCAAGCTCGCCCGCGCGGGCATACCGTCCGTGGTCTTCGGACCGGGCTCGGTCACCGACGCCCACTCCGCCGACGAATCGGTCGCACTCACGGACGTGGCACTCGCCGCCCGGACCATCACAACCACCGTCCGCCGCCTCACGCAGCACATCCCGGGCACGACGGTCGCAGGCACGACGGACCCGGGCACGACGATCCCTGGCGCGACGGTCCCAGGCACGACGACCCCTGGCGCGACGGTCCCAGGCACGACGAACCCGGGCACGACGATCCCTGGCGCGACGGACCCAGCCACGACGGACCCAGCCACGACGACCCCAGGCACGACGGGCCCAGCCACGACGACCCCAGGCACGACGGACCCAGCCACGACGACCCCAGGCACGACGGACCCAGCCACGACGACCCCAGGCACGACGGACCCAGCCACGACGACCCCAGCCCCGGACGCACCTGCCCGCCGCGAGAGTGAGCGACCGTGCGACTGACCGAACACGTCACCCTCGTGGCCAGCGGAGCCGCCGGATTCGACCTCACCGACCCGCTGGACTGCCACGTCTACCTCGTCCACGGCACCCGACGCAGCGCCCTCATCGACGCCGGGGCCGGGCGCTCCACCGCCGACATCCTCCGGAACGCGGCGACCGCCGGGGCCGCCGAGCCGGACCACCTGCTGCTCACGCACGGCCACGCCGATCACGCGGGCGGTGCCGCCGCTCTGGCCGGGCGGCTGCCGGGGATGCGGGTGCTCGCCGGTGCGCCCGCGCACGCGTGGATCGCCGCGGGGGACGAGGCGGCGATCAGCCTCGACCGGGGCAGGTCGGCGGGCGTATACCCGCCCGACTACGACTTCCCGCCCTGCCCGGTCACCGCGCCGATCGCCGACGGCGAGGAGATCGACCTGGGCGGCGGCGTCGTACTCCGCGCGCTCGCCACGCCCGGCCATGCCGACGGCCACACCTGCTACCTTCTCGACTCCCCCGGCTACCGAGCCCTGTTCTCCGGGGACTGCGTCTTCACCGGCGGCCGGGTCTCCCTCCAGAATCTGCACGACTGCCGGATCCCCGAGTACGCCGCGAGCCTGACCCGGCTCGCCGCGCTCGACATCGACGCACTGTTCCCGGGGCACCACGAGATCTCGCTCGCCCGCGCCGGACGGCACCTCGTGGCCGCCCGGGACACCGTGGCACGCGGTCTTCTTCCGAGGAGTACGACATGACCGCCACACCTTCCCCCCGCAACCAGTCGTCCTCCCTGCGCCGCGCGCTGGACATCCTGGCCCACATCCGCGACGACACCGGGCCCGGCCGGGGCATGTCCCTGGCCCGGATCGCCGAGGAGCTGGGCATCAACAAGAGCACCGTGCTGCGGCTCACCACACCCCTCATCGAGGCCGACCTCCTGGTCCGCGACCGCGAAACCGGCTGGTTCCGGCTCGGCCACGGAACCCTCCGGCTCGGCCAGGTCTACCTCTCCTCGCTCGACCTGCGCACCGCCGCCGCCGAACCACTGCGCCTTCTCCAGCAGGCATCCGGTGAGACCTGCCATCTCGTCGTGTACGAGCCCCCGGACGTCGTCTACATCGACAAGGTCGAGAACGAGACCAACGTACGCATGGCCTCCCGGGTGGGCAGCCGGATCCCCGCGTACCGCACCGCCGTCGGCAAGACCATCCTCGCCTGGCTCGACGAAGAGGCCTTCCGTGTCGTGGTCGCCGCCGGCATGCCACCGGTCACCGAGCACACCGTCACCGACCCGACGCGACTGCGCGCCGAACTGGAACGTGTCCGGCGCCAGGGCTACGCCATCGACGACCGGGAGAACGAGCGCGAGGTGCGGTGCGTGGCCGCGCCGATCTTCGACCACACCGACGGCGTGACCGGAGCGCTGAGCGTCTCCGGGCTCGCCACCCGGATGACGCCCTCCCGAGTCCGTGAGATAGCCCCGGTCGTGGCCCGGACCGGCCTGGAGATCTCCCATGCCCTCGGCTCCTCCCGGAGCCCCGAGGCGGGCCACTGATGAACGCGTCGATCCAGTCGATCCAGTCGATCCAAGGGAGTCATATGAGCAAGGACCGGCGGGAGCGGCGGACGGAGTCCTCCGTCTACGCCTTCGTGGAGGATCTGCGCGGCGAAGGGCCCGACCTGGTCCTCGACCGGGTGCTCGGCACCTACGGCTGCGACGGCCTCACCGTCGCCGCCGCCTACCACCGGGCGCGGGACGTCACACCGCACGGCGCGTCACGGGTCACCCTGCGCCAGGACGGGGTCCACTTCCTCCCGCCCACCGACCTGTTCGGCTCACTCCGCCTCCAGCCTCCGGTCCAGCCCGGCGCCGAGGAGGAGCCGCTGCGCGCGCTGCGGCGCAGCACCTCGGAGCGGGGCGCCGGGCTGTCCGGCTGGACCGTGTTCCTGCACAACACCACGCTCGGCCTGGCGCACCCCGATGTCACCCAGGAGAACTGCTTCGGCGACCGCGCCGCCCCCGCCGACCTGTGTCCCGCGCACCCGGACGTACGGGCCTACGCGACCGCGCTCGCCCGCTCGGTGGCCCGCCTGGGGGTGGACCGGGTCGTCGCCGAGTCGCTCCACTTCGGGACATTCGGCCACGGATACCACCACGAGCGAAGCTTCGTGGAGTTCGGCCCGCTGGAGGACTTCCTCCTGGGCCTCTGCTTCTGCCCCTTCTGCGTGGAGCGCGCCGAGTCCGCCGGGGTGGACGCCAGGTCCGCCCGCACGGAGGCCGAACAAGCCGTACGCCGGGTACTGGAGGGCGCCGCCCCGCTGCCCGGCGGGCTGAGCCCTGACACCCTGGCCGAACAAGTGGGGAAATCCGTCGCCGAGTACGCGCTCAGCCGCCGGGAGACGGTCGGCTCATTGGTCGCGTCCGTGGCCTCGGCCGTGGCGGAGGAAGGCTCCGGGCTGGTCTTCCTCGACCTGACCGGGGCGATCAAGGGATACGCGGACGGCCTCCCGACAGGCGGCCCGGCGGTCGACGACGCATGGCGCACCGGTATCGATCCGGCGGCCGTCGCGCCCACCGTCCCCGGCTACGCGGTCCTGGCCTACGCCCGCGACCCGGCCAGGATCACCGAAGACCTCACCGCCTACCGGACCGCCGTGGGTGACGACTGCGCACTGCGGGCCGTACTGCGCCCCGGAGTCCCCGACACCTCGTCCTCGGCACACCTGGCGGAAAAGGTCGGCGCCGCCGCCGCGACCGCCGACGCCGTCGACTTCTACCACTACGGTCTGGCCCCTCTCCCCGTCCTGGACCGCATCCCCTCGGCACTGGCCCACGTACGCCCGGAAGCCTGACCTAGCGCGCGGGATCGCCGGGGGCGGCCTGCGCCGGCCACGGGGGAGATATCTGCAGCCGGGGCCGGTCGGCCGGGAGCGGAAAAGTTACCGGCCGACCGGCGTCCCGTCATCGCCGGGCACGGTCATCGTCTTGGCGACGGCCAGCAGGAGCGGAGTGATCTCCTCTGGCGAGCACCGGGGAAATCCCAGTCCCGCGAGTACCGCGGACCCATGCATCACCGCAGCCCAGAACGTCGCGAACGCGGCCGGAGGCACATCCGCAGGCAGCAGGCCATCAGCGTGAAGCGACTCGGCCTGCCGCATCAGCGATTCATGGAGGGACGCCGCAGTGCTCCGCAGAGCAGGAGCACTGTCTGAATGGATGGCCATGGCGAAGGACTCCACGAGCAGCGCCGCGGAGGGACTGAACTCGCCGGTCAGGGCGCTCACCAGCACAGCGGCCAACTGCGGCGCCGGGTCGCTGCCGTCGACGGGCTGAAGCACGGGCAGACGCTGAGCCAGCGACCGCTCCGCCACGTCGGCGGGCAGCGGAGCCACCAACTCGGCCAGGTAGTCGTCCTGAGCCGAGCGCACCGCTTCAGCCAACAGGTCCTGCCGGTCACGGAAGTGGGCGTACAGGGCGCCGGTAGTGAGACCGGCACGGCGGGCGATGTCCTGGACTCGCAGCTTCGCCGGACCGTTCTCGGTCAACAGCTCCCGGGCGGCATCGATGAGCCTTTGACGGGTCGCCGCGGAGCCGACTGTCGGATCCTGCCTGTCTGCCATCCCACCACCCTAACGGGGCGGCGAAAGATCCTTGACAGACAATCAGAGGACAATAATAATTTTATTATGAGCTGCGGCGGCGGCCTGCTCGGTCCCCACCAGAAGCCCGTCACCTGTCAAGGAGAGCCATGACATCGATCGTGACCTACCAGAAGGGTCAGCTGCCCCGAGGGGTTCACCAGAACCTCGGCGGCCTCAAGGACGACTTGCTGGGCCGCGGCGGCTTCCAGGGGCGCCAGGCCCACCTCTACCGCCGCAACGACCCCGCCGACTACCGGTCTGAGGCGGGCTTCAAATCTCGCGTCGCAGCCCAACAGCAGTTGTCACCGAGTGACGAGCACGACCCGGCCGGTTCCCCACTCCGACTGGTTCACAATGCCGACGTTCAGCTCTGGATCAGCCGCCGCGGCACGCCCATGCCGTTCTACCGACGCAACGTCGAAGGCGACGAGGCCCACTTCGTGCACCGGGGGACCGGAGTGGTCGAGACCGAGTTCGGCCCGATCCCCTACGAGCCCGGTGACCTGGTGGTGATCCCGAAGGGCGTGACCCACCGCATCGTGCCCGACCACGCCGACAACGTCTTCTTCATCACCGAGACCGTCGAGGAACTCGAGGTCCCGGACTTCGGCCCGGTGGGCCGCTACACACCGCTGGACCCGAACCTGATCTACGTACCGGAGCCCGAGGTACTCCCCTCACCCCACGCCGAGTACGAGGTGCGTCTCAAGCACGGCAGCGAGCACTGGACGATCACCTACGACCACAACCCGTGCGACGTCGAGGGCTGGCGCGGCGACTACTTCCCCTGGAAGTACAACATCCGGGACTTCAAGTTGCTCAACTCCGACTCCGCGCACCTCATGCCCACCGCCCACACCCTCGTCGGCACCGCCGGCGGCGGTGTCTACCTCGGCTTCTTCAAGCCCCATCGCGCGCCCCAGGCCGAGGGCGTGGAGAAGGCGCCTCCCTACCACCGCAACGCCGACTACGACGAGGCGGCCTTCATGCACGGCGGCGAGTTCTTCGGCGCACCCGTACCGCCGGGGCTCTTCCAGCACACCCCGCAGGGGCTGCACCACGGTCCGCCCGAGAAGGTCAAGCAGCGGATCCGCGACGAGTACCCCAGGGAGGCATGGCTCAACTGGGAGGTCGTCGTCGTCGACGCCAAGGCGCCACTCGTCGTCGACGAGCCGCTGGTCAAGGCCGCTGAGGAAGCCATGGCAGCGGGCGCCGAGGAGATGTGACGGAACCATGTCCGGCGACGCACAGTACGAGCGCGTTTCACTTGCTCTCGGCCACTATGAGGACACCGGCGTCCTGAAGGAGGTCTACCACCAGCCGGCGGCCGCGGCCGATACCCGCCAGCGCATCAACCTCGCCGCCACGTACTACCGGCCCCGTCGGCCCTCCCGGACGGTGACCGTGTTCATGCACCCGATCAGCAGCCTCGCCCACCTCCCCCTGATCGAAGAGCTCGCCGCAGCGGGGCATCACATCGTCTGCTGTCCCACCCGCTACGCCAACGACCCCGCGCTCATCATGGAGAAGGCCCTCACCGACCTGGGCGGCTGCATTCGCCACCTCAAGGAGAACCTCGGCTACGAGAAAGTCGTGCTCGGCGGCTGGTCCGGGGGCGGCTCGTTGATGGCCTTCTACCAGTCGCAGGCCGAGAACCCCACGATCACGCACACACCGGCCGGCGACCCCTACGACCTCACGCACGCGGGGCTCACCCCCGCCGACGGCGTCATGCTGCTGGCCGCGCACGCCAGCCGCCACCAGATGTTCACCGAATGGATCGACGCCTCGGTCCTCGACGAACACAACCCCGACATCCGCGACCGGGACCTGGACCTCTACGCTCCCGACGCCACCCACCAACCCCCTTATGCGGCGGAGTTCGTCGAGCGCTACCGCGCGGCCCAGATCGCCCGCAACCGCCGGATCACGACCTGGGTGAAGGCCAAGCTCCAGCACCTGCGCGACACCGGCCGACCGCACGAGGAGTTCGGCTTCGTCGTGCACGGCACGATGGCCGACCCTCGCTGGCTCGACCCGGCCCTCGACCCCAACGGGCGGCGCCCCAACTGGTGCTACATGGGTGATCCCAGGATGGTGAACAACGGGCCCACCGGTCTGGCCCGCTTCACCACGCTCCGCAGCTGGCTGTCGCAGTGGAGCTACGACGACGCCCGGGGCTCCGGCCCGACCTGCGTCGGCGATGTCACCAAGCCGGTGCTCGTGGTGGGGATGGACGGTGACGACTGCTGCCCGCCGAGCCACACCCGCGCCCTGTACGAGGGCATCAAGCACTCGGAGAAGGAAGTGCACTTCATCGCCGGGGTGGACCACTACGTCCGCGGCCGCCCGGAGGGACTCATCGAGACCCGTGACCTGTGCGGCAAGTGGCTCGAAACCCACGATCTGCGATAGGCCCGCCGCACTCAACAGCTGTCCGGGCTGAAAGTATGGTGTTCAGCCCGGCCGGTCAGCCGTACTACACCACGCCCGAGCGGTACGACAGTGTCGCCCCGCTGGATACGCGACGGTGCCCCCCGCGTGCCGGCCAGGGGCACTGCCCGCGCCGACCGCCGTTACCGCGTCCGCCGCCTCCCCGGCAGGAACGTGAACACCGCACCGCCCAGGAGGACCGCCGTGCCGGCCACCAGGCCGAGGGCCTTCAGTGCGCTGTCGTCCTCGGCGCCGGTCGCGGCCAGGCCGCCGCTCGTCGACGAGCCGCCGCCGGAGCCCGACGTGCCGCCGGACGTGGACGAACCGCCGCCGGACGCCCCGTTCGCCTGCTGGGTGGTGTCCAGGGTGAGGGAGACCTGCGACTTCGTCGGTGTGCAGGTCGTGGTCGTGCCGAGGGCCTCGACCGTCAGGACGCCCGGGGAGAGGGTCGACTTGCCGCTCGCGCCCGGCTTGTAAGTGCCCGTCAGGTCAGGGATCTCGATGGGGTCGCCGGACTTGATGGGCTCGGCGTTCACCGGACCCTCCACATGCACCTTGCCCTTGTCGGCACCGCCCAGGACCACCTCCATGGACGGCTTGACCGAGCCCTTGGGGATGTCGGCCGGGCTGTCCATCACCGACTTCTCGAACCGCACGGTGAGGTCGTAACTCCCGCCGTTCTTCTTGGCGTTGATCTGCACGGGCGAGGTCGCGTTCTTGTCGCCGATGGGCGTCTTGCAGGCGTACGGCACCTGGACCGCCTTGCCGGGGAAGTCGGTCTGGCCCGTACCCGTCCCGTCGCTCGCGGAGGCAGAGGCGGAGGCGGTCGGTGTGCTGCTCGGCGTGCCCGTCGGGGTCGCCGAGCCGCTGCCGGTCGGGTCGGGGGACTCGGTCGGCGTCGAAGTCCCGCCCCCCGCCGTCACGTTGATGGTCGCCGCCGGCTGCACGGTCGCCGTCGGCGCGCACTTCGTGTCCGTCGACATGGCGTTGACGACGTACGCGTCCGGCGTCAGCGTGAGCTGCCCGGGGGTGGTCGGCTTCAGCGTGCCCTTCATGTCGGACAGCACCATGTTCCCGCCCTTGGGAATGGCCGGGTTCTCGCGCGGCCCCTGCATCGCCACGTCGGTGGTCTGCGCGCCGGCCGCCTTCAAAGTCCCGGACGGCTGCACCGAGTTGGCCGGCAGGTCGATGATGTCGGGGTTCTTCGAGGCGGCCTGCACGAACTTCCAGACCACCTCCACCTCCTCGCCGACCTTCGCGGTGGCCGGTGCGGTGATCTCCACCTTGGTGGTGCCCTCGACCGGTTCGAGCCCGACGCCCGCGGGCGGTACGCACTTCGTCGCGTACGCCACCTCCGCGGCCTGGGCGGGCGCGACGGCGACGCCCAGCAGGGCGCCGGCCCCGCCGAGCACCAGCGCGACGCCGGCGGGTATGACTCTCCTTCGCTTTCTCACGGGGGTCCCTTCCTGGTGGGAGTCGTGGGAGTCGTAGGACTCGTGGGAGCCGCAGGACTCGTCGGGCTGTCGTCGTGCGGTGCGGAGAGTCGACCGGCCGCGCCCGGATCGGCGTCCGGGGTGAACCACGGCAGGGTCGAAGCGGATGAGGGTTCCTGTTCGGCGGTCTTCGCGCCCGGCAGACCGAAGGCCTTCAGACTCGGCAGACCAAAAGCCTTCGAGGCCTTCGAAGTCTTCGCGCCCTTCGAGGAGGCCTTCTCGCCCGGCGGACCTGAGACCTTCGCGCCCGGCCCTCCCGGCAACCGCAGCGCGAGTTCGGGCACCCGGATGCCACCGCCCCCACGACCCCCACGGACCGCGCCCGCGCGCCGCGGCCGTACCCGGTCCACCACCGCCATCCCGGCGCGGAACACCGCGGCCGGCACGACCAGGCAGGCCAGGACCCAGAACAGGGTCACGCCCCAGGGCCGGCCCACGCCCCAGGGCTGCTCGGCGAGGACCTTCCCGCCGTACTTCAGCGAGACCGTGTAGTCGCCGTGCGCGCCGGCCGACAGCTCGATGGGCAGCTCGATCCGCGCCCGCTTCCCGGGCTGGATCGTGCCGCGCCACTGCTGCTCCTCCCACTGCGGGGCGAACACGCCGTGGGCGGTGCCGACTTGGAAGACGGGGTCCTTGACGGCGGACGTGCCGACGTTGCCGACGGTGAAGGCGAGGGTGCGCGCGGGCGCCGCCCCGAACCAGGTCAGCAGCCCGCTCGCCCCGTCGAGCCGGGTGTCCGTGAGCACGGACAGACGTCCGCCGGCCGGCTCGGCGGGCAGTGGTTCGACCGCGTGTCCGGCGACCTGGAAGATCGCGTCGGCCTCGGCCTTCGCCCCCTGCACCGTCGCCACGTGCACCACGCACGGACACGGCACCGGCGGCTCGGCGACCGGCAGCTTCCGGCTGAAGCGGCCCCCGGCGTCGGTCGTCACGGCCCGGCCGTCCGCGTTGGCACAGGAGTTGGTGCCGCCGAGCACGCCCCGCGAGGGCACGGACTGCCCGCAGATCAGGATCATCAGCAGCGCGCGCTCGCGCCAGCCACTGCCGGTCACGGTGATCGAACCCCCGGTCCCCGCCTGCGACTTGGACAGCTTCACCGTCGGCTTCTCGGCCGCCGCCGCGGTCCCCGACAGCGGCGGCAGGAGCAGCGCGAGCACCACCGCCAGCGCCGCGGTCCGCACCTTCCCGCTCACGTCATCGCTCCCGTCAACTCGACTTCCGTACGCGGAGGTTCGGACGCGCCGCCGTCGTCGTCCCTACGGCGTCCACGGCGTCCTAAGACGACGAAGCCGCCGACGACCGCCACCACCGCACCCCCGGCCCCCGCCGCCACCGCACCCCACGGCACGAACCGCGCCGAGGTCCCCGCACTGTCGCGGGCCCCGCCCGCCGCCGTCACCGTCAGCCGCACGTCGACCGCGTCCAGGGCGGGCCGGTCGGGCCAGGGCTCGGTGAGGCGGAGGCGGCGGCCCGGGGGCAGTTCGACGGGGAGGGTGCGCGGGGCGCGGTCGAGGACCGGGCCGAGGAGTCCCTCCGCGCGCACGGCGAGCTTCGGTGCCAGGGCCGTCGTACCGCGGTTGACCAGCTCGTACGCGATACGGTCGCCGCGCACGGCCACGTGCTCGACGGTCAGCGCGGACAACTCCGGGATGGTGGCGCGGAGTTGGAGGCGGATGCGCCGGTCGCCGCCGTCCGCGCCGTGCGCGACGATCTCGGCGGCGCGGTCGCCGGCCGGGACGGTCACCGTGAAGGGGACGTCGGCGCGGGTGCGGGCGGGGACCCCTACCGTGCGGTCCGCGAAGGCGATCGGGACGCCGGTGCCGTACAGCCGTACGGTGATCGGTCGGTCGCCCCGGTTGGTCACGGACACCGTGTCCTGGAGGACCGCCCCGGGCGCGCCCTCGACGTAGAAGGACGGCCGCCCGCCCCCGGAGGGCGCGAGGGACCAGCCGCCGGCGGCGAACGCCGGCGCGGCGGAACCGAGCAGAACCAGCAGAGGCAGGGACAGAGACAGACACAGGACACGGGCAGCGGACGACATCGGCGGCTCCGACGGCTCCAGAGGGATACGACCGGTCAGCGGCGTACGCGGGCCGCCTGGTTCCTCCGCGTCAGCCACAACGTGCCCGCCGCACCCGCGAGCAGCACCGTGCCACCCAGCGTGCCGAGGGCGATCGCGGAGTCCTCGGGACCGGTCTGCGGAAGCGCGGCGTCGGAGCCGGAGCCCTCGGCGCTTGAGGCCGAGCCCGAGTCCGAGCCCGAACCGCTCTGTGAGGAACCGGAGCCGGATTCGCCCGCGCCGCCCGCCGCCGTCACGTCCAGGGACAGCGACGGCTTCGGGCTGTTCGTCGGCGTACAGGTCGTCGTCGTACCGAGCGCCTTGATGGTGAGCACGCCCGCCGTGAAGGTGACCTTGCCGGTCTTCTTCGGGGTGTACGTGCCCGAGAGGTCGCTGATCTTGATGGGTGTGTTGGCGGGGATCGCCTCCTGGTTGGGCGGGCCCGTCACCGTCATGGTGCCGCTGTCGGCGCCGCCGAGCTTGATGGTGGCGCTCGGGTTCATCGAGCCCTTGCCCAGTTCGACCGGGCTGGAGGAGACGCCCTTCTGCCACGACATGGTCACTTTGTAGCCGTCACCGCTCTCGACACCCTTGATGTCGATGGGCGAGACGGCGCTCTTGTCGCCGATCGGCGTCTTGCACTGGTAGTTGACGTCCACCACCTCGGCATGGGCCGCGGGGGCGGCCATCAGCACCGCCGAGCCGGCCAGGGCCGCGGCGGACGCGAGCGCGGCGGTTCGTTTCTGGTAGGTCCGGTTCGACACTGGCCCCACTGTCCCCTCATTCCTGACGGCACATCAGATCGGGCCGTCAAGGTACGCCCGGGGTCTTGTGGAGGGAAGACAAAGTGCGCGCCCGATGTGTGACGATCCGGCGCGCACGGGGTGACGTACGAAGAAAGGGTGAGGGAGGGACAGGGAAAGATGCGAACCGCGGGTAACCCCAGGGTCGGAGTTGCGCAGGGGCCGGTCGGTGCTACGCGGGCGCCCCGAGCTCGGCCCAGACCGTCTTGCCCGGCGCCCCAGGGGTGCGCACGACACCCCAGTCCAGGCACAGCCGCTGCACGATGAACATGCCGTGGCCGCCGGGTCGGCCGGCGCGGTGCGGGGTGCGCGGGGCCGGCTGGCCCGCGCCCCGGTCGGAGACCTCGACGCGGATCACCTTGTTGTCACAGGCGATCCACAGCTCGTCCGGCCCTTCGGCGTGCAGACAGGCGTTGGTGACCAGCTCGGAGACGACCAGCAGCACGTCCTCGGCCGCGGCCCGCTGGTCGGCGGTGGCGGCGGGCAGCCAGCCCCACGCGTACAGCGCCTGGCGGGTGAAGTCGCGGGCGAGCGGGACGACACCGCTCTGCCCGTCGAAGCTCAGCGTGCGGACCTGACGCCCCCCCGACGACACGGCCGCGCCCCTTTCAGGCGCGCCAGTCGTGGGCGCGCCCCCCTCGGACGCCCCGGAAGCGCCGCTGGGCTCCGGACCGCGGTCGCCCGGCGGGTTAGGCCGGGTGATGCTCATCAGCGCTTCACCTCACCGATTCACCAGTTCACGATTCAAAAGTGCCTGCGCGGTCGGCCGCCACACAGCCGGCCACACAGTGAGTACGGATGTCTCCTGCCCGACCGGACCGACCGAACACCCCCATATTCGGCACCAAAGGCGTGACACCTGAAAAGCGCCGGTCACAGGGGGGCGAGCGGGGCGGAGCCCCGGCCCGGTCCGTCGGCTCAGCCGGCCCCGTCGCTCTCGCCCGCTTCATCGGCCAGGGCCGCTTCGACGGTGTCGTGGACGGTGAAGACCGCGTCGGCGCCGGTGATCTCGAAGACGCGCGCGACCACGGGCAGCATCCCCGCCAGATGCACCCCACCGCCGGCCGCCTCCGCCTTCAGCCGTGCGCCGAGGAGCACGTTCAGTCCGGTGGAATCGCAGAACTCCAGACGCGAGCAGTCGATCACCAGCCGACTGAATCCCTTGGCGAGGCATTCCTCCAGCGGCTCGCGCAACAGATCGGCGGTGTGGTGATCCAACTCACCCGCCGGGGTCACGACGGCACTGGGGCCTGATTCCCGCACCTCGACCAGAAGCCGGCCAGACTGTGCGCTGCCGACTGTCCCGCGGTCCATGCCGTCTACTCTCCCGACGTCGTGGCTGCTGACTGACGCCCTCGAACACTACGCCTTCCACACGTCCTTCGACACCCGAACAACCACCCGTAAACGGACATTTGCGAACATCGCGCACTTGCGGCGGGCTCGGGAAAGCGGGTAGGGCTAGTAGGGACACGTAAATCAACACGGCCGGCTTTGGAGGCGCCGCACTCCGCAGTGCACTGAACTGGCTTCGGCAGCCATATGCCGAGAACGATGGAGGACACCATGTCACCCCGGCTCGACGCATCGCGTACCCACGAAGCGACGTCGACATCCCCCCCGGAACAACTGGATCCCATCGAGGGCAACATCGAGGGCAACGACGTACTCGTCGACGTCGAACAGGTCACACAGCAGGACGACGTACTCGCCGGGCTTCCGGAGATCCCGCCGTACGACGAGGTGGGGCCGGTGGACGCGCGGGCCCTGTCCAAGACGCTCTTCGGGCGCCTGGAGTCGTTGGAGGAGGGCACCCACGAGTACTCGTACGTCCGCAACACACTCGTCGAACTCAACCTCGCGCTGGTCAAGTTCGCCGCCTCCCGCTTCCGCTCCCGCAGCGAGCCGATGGAGGACATCATCCAAGTCGGCACGATCGGCCTGATCAAGGCGATCGACCGCTTCGAACTCAGCAGGGGTGTGGAGTTCCCCACCTTCGCGATGCCAACCATCGTCGGCGAGATCAAGCGCTTCTTCCGCGACACCTCGTGGTCCGTGCGCGTACCGCGCCGGCTT
Source organism: Streptomyces sp. NPDC050619 (assembly GCF_040654815.1). NCBI lineage: Bacteria > Bacillati > Actinomycetota > Actinomycetes > Kitasatosporales > Streptomycetaceae > Streptomyces > Streptomyces sp. NPDC050619. Next base: position 90,741 of record NZ_JBFAIR010000026.1, read on the forward strand.
CAGGAACTCCGGCTCGACCTGGCGAAGGCCGGCGACGAACTGGCCCAGAAGCTCGACCGCGCACCCACGGTCGCGGAACTCGCCGAACGCCTGGACCTGACCAACGACGAGGTCGTCGAGGGCATGGCCGCGTCGAACGCGTACACCGCCTCCTCGCTGGACGCCCAGCCGGAGGAGGACGACGCCGAGGGCGCCCTCGCGGACCGCATCGGCTACGAGGACCACGGGCTCGAAGGCATCGAGTACGTCGAGTCGTTGAAGCCCCTGATCGCCGAACTTCCCACCCGGGACCGGAAGATCCTCTCCCTGCGCTTCGTCGCGGGCATGACCCAGTCCGAGATCGGCGACGAACTCGGCATCTCGCAGATGCACGTGTCCCGGCTGCTGTCGCGGACGCTGGTGCGGCTGCGGAAGGGGCTGACGGTCGAGGAGTGAGGGCGACGGCGACGGTGGCCGTCGACCATTGATGACGGCGGCCGTCGGGTCGTGATGGGCAACCCGGTCTGGGGCGGGCCGGGTTGCTGTGCTGTGCTGCAGTTCCGTCCACCACTATGGGCACCCTTCACAGACTGACCGGTCCGTCAGGAGAAGGTGGGCGAGGAGGCGGGTGGATGGCTCGCGAAGGCGGGCCGAAAGTGAAGGCGCGTCGTCCGCGGGTGTGCGCGCGGGCGCGTCCGACACCCGGCTCACCGAACTGCTGCGCGCCGACACGGCCACCGCCTACCTGGCCCGCCAGGAACTCCGCGCCCGCCACCGCCCGTCGGTCCTCGCCTAAGCCCGACCGGCGAGTCGGCCGCAGGCCAACTCGCGGCCCAGGCCTTCACGCTCGCGGCGCGGGAGACGGCACGCGGCATCGACCGGGCGTCCTGTGGCGGCACCAACTCCTGCTGCTGACGGGACGGTTGGCGGCCTCCTGGGCCCCGGACGAACGCGCGGCCGGCCTCGACGCGAACCTGCTGCTGGTCCTGAACACGACGGGCGTCGACGCCCCGACCCCACCCCTCCTCGCCCCGTTCCAGTCGCTGGGTCCCGAGCACAAGGGCTGATCTGGTAAGGCGTACTGGAACAGGAGCCGCAGGAGAGAACGGCCGCTTACCTGAGCCTCACCCGCGAGGACGTGACGTACGGCACGGACCAGGCCCTGCAATCCATGACCCAGGCTTGCGTGTAGATGCGCCCAGCCGCATCCGACGACCCACGCTGCGCCGACTTCCGCCGCCTCATCGAGGAGTCCATACGACCGTACAGCCCGCGGGAGAGCCCCGACCTGCACGCCCACATGGCCACTGCGCCCATTGCACGACGGCGTACGAGGAACTGTCCACTGCGACGATGGCCGTCTCAGCGGGGCGATGGGGGTGCTGCGGGACAAGATCCGGGCGGTGACCGACCGTCGTCACGTGGAACGGTCGCTGTCGGCCGTGGTCGCCGACTTGAACCCGGTCCTGCGAGGCTGGGCGGCGTACCTCCGTAACGGCGGTTCCGCCGGGAAGTTCTCCACGATCGACAGCTACGTCCACGAGCGTCTCGCGATCTTCGACAATCGCAAGCGCGGCATCCCGGGCAGAAAGTCGTGTGCGCGAGAAGCGCATGCACGGTGACGGGCGGGGGCTGAAAACGGAGCCTCACAGGCCACCGCGCCAGTCCCCGACCCTACTGATCGGCGCGCTAGCAAAAAGGATCCGTCAGTAAACTGACGGACCCTCATGCAAGATCGGGGTCCGGGTAGTCACGAGGACCGTGCCGAATCGTCAATCGCGATGTCCCAGGTTTGTCCGTTTTTTACGCCATTCCAAGTGTGATTCGTTGTCTCCCATACCGGGCTAGAGCCATCGACGTCCGCGTGTACCACATTAATCCGATACGCGCCATCCGCCCTCCACCAATAATCCCATACCGTAACAAAGTTCACCCCCCCCAGCACCAACCGTATACTCACCAGTGCGAGCATCTCGGTCCTTGTCATTACGGCCGATAATATGGAAGGTCTGGGCAAAAGGAGCCGAGTTGACCACCCTTATTTGAACACTCGGAAAATCCACCGCGGAGGCCGGTCCTGACATCGCCACACTGCCGATGGCGGCTGTGGTGGTCGCAACTACTGCGACTTTGCGCCACATACTAAGCATTGAGCTGTTCACCACTCTCTCGATGGATCTGGTCGACTTGACGCCGATACAGTCGGCGCAAACCGCAACCACGATCACTCCTGCGTTTCCCTACATGTGCTTCACATGCAACGAGAAGCCTCTATCCCCGTTGGGGGCCATGACGTTTCCCGGTGTAGCGCATGCCGATCACGACCGGCCCTACGGGCGAAGGGATCGAAGCGAATCCGTCACCGTATCTGTCATGGAGCCGCCAAGGGTGTCGGGCTGACGTTCCGGTGATCCGCATTTATGGCTGACCCTCTACCAGCCAAGGCCGTACGCAGCCGCGTTCCCCGGCCCCCGGTCACATCATCGGCGAGTGGAATGAACGGACAGGCAACGCCGATATTTCCACCGACATCAACGGTGGAAAGGATCAGGTGAAGACCCGCAGACGGCTGCCGCAGCGGTAGTCAAGCAGGGCTTGATCAAGTTCCTGGAGCGTCCGGGTCGCCTGTGACGCCCAGGATTCGGAGTGTGTGTTCGTGTTTGCGGTGGATGGCCCGAGTGGTCTTGGCGATGTTGTCGGCTCCGAGGGTTGGAACGAAGCCGGCGTCTGGTAGCGGCTGCACGGTGGGAGACCGTGGAATCCGTGTAACCGGCGAGTGTGAGTCGCCGAGTGTCGGCGCCAGAGGATGTTCATTCGGGCTACTCCAGATCCTCCACGTCGAGAACATCATCGGCGGGCGGCGCCTCGGCGTTGACAGGCTCGTTGTAGTCACTCATCACCAGGTCCATGGGCTCGTCGCCCCCAGTCTGGTTGAGGCTCAGAATGTACGGCTCGCCCTCCGTCGCAACATCCATTCTGGTAGTGACGCCGCCATCCTTTCTGACAACCGGAATCGCAGACTGGTCACTGACGTCGTGGATCTTGCCCTTGGTCAGCCCAGGGGCAGCGTGATCGGGAACGCCCTTGAGTAGCTGGTCCGCATCACATACCTCGGCCAGGTCATCGAAGCCCTCCGACTGGGCGGACACCTTCAGCCACTGATCAGCCAGAAGGGCAACACGATCACTCCCGGCGTCCACCTCCTTCCAGAAGCTCTCATCTCCCTTGAGATACGCGACATCGGCGACTTTGATGATCTCCGCGGTGACGTTTTCTCGGGGGCCGATGGTGCCCTTGCAATCACCCTGCTGGTTCAGAGCGAGATCCATCTGGATCTCATCCGGGCCGCTCGTCGTCCCTCCCTTCAGCCGAAAGGAGTCCGCACTCTTGGTTGCGTCAAAGGCTTTCTCCGCAATCCGGCTCGCAGGGAGGTCCTCGATGCCGTTTGAGTCCTGCGTCGTTACACCGCCCGCGAGGCCGACGACCGCCAGCGCCGCCGTGTAGGCCACAGGCGTCAAAATTGCCCGCTGCACCTTCATGATCGTTCCCCCTTTCTCATCTGTCTCTTTTCAGGTTGGGCACGCCCGCTCTGTATGCGCTACTTGGCACTGATCGCGCGAGGTGGTGGATCAAGCGGCTGTGGCTGCGCGTTTCCGGGTTGCCCGCCGCAAGACCAGCGCCCAAGCCGCCTGCCATGCGGCGGGTGCGGACAAGGCAGTTCAGCCTTCAACGTCAGGTTGGTGCAGTAGTACACCGCGACCAGCAGCACCCGCTCGGCCAGCGGCAGCCGCCACAGCCGGTCCCACCCGCACCCCTCGCCGACGCGTTCCCGGACCGCCTTCAGTAACCGCTCGAACTGGTCGTTCCGCAGGCGGTGAACGTTCCCACCCTTCTGCAGCACCCTTTGGTCTTCGGTACGCCGGTGGGGACCGCGTACACCGTCACCCTCTCCGGTAACGCGATGCCCAGCACCCCGAAGACAGGAGTCAGGAGATCGCCGTAGCCGCCAGCTCGCACCAGACGTACTTGCCCCCGGCTGCCGTTCCTGGCCAGCGGCTGCCAGCCCCAGACGTCGGCGCAGGCGCGGATCAGGGCGAGCCCTCTGCCCTCCTCCGCGTCCGTGAGGCTCGCCAAGTCCCGGGGCGGATCCGGGGGTTCGGGGTCCGCGTCCCAGGCACCGATCCGCAGCACGCCCGCCGACCAGCGGACGCGGAGGGTAGCGGGGCCTTTGGTGTGGAGTACGGCGTTGGCCACCGGTTCGCTCGCGAGGAGTTCGGCGGTGTCCGCGAGGCGAATCAGGCCGTGCATGGTGAGGATCAGGCGCAGGGTGCGGCGACAGACGGTCACGGCCCGAGGGTCGTGCGGGATGGAGAGGGAGTACTCCCAGGCTTCGGTTTCGGGCATGCGTCAACTCCAAAGGGACGGCAGGGATGGGATCACTGCGAGGTGCGGGCGGTGGCAGTGCCGTAGCCGTCGCGGCAGGACGGAGTGGTGCGCTTCCGGTATCTCGTGACTTCGCAGTGTGTGCGTCGCATCACCGACCGTAGGGTAGTAATTCCAACCCTTGCAAGTCGATCGCGTAATCTGACACCCGAACGAGGCGTCCCAACCACGCGCAGAGCAACCGTTATTGAGGAGATCCAGCCGGGATGACGATGCGGAACAGGCCCACCGCACGCCAAGTGCGCCTAGGCGCAGAACTGCGCAGGCTGCGGGAGGCGGCGGGGCTGTCGGCCAAAGAAGTCGCAGGCCTGCTGAGTTCGAGTTCGACCCACATGAGCCAGATCGAGGCAGGCAGCTCCGGCATCAGCGAGGAGCGTCTGCGCAGGCTGGCGGCGCACTGCGCCTGCGCGGACCAAGCGCTGATCGAAGCCCTGGTGGCAATGGCGGCCGACCGGACAAGGGGCTGGTGGGAGGAGTACCGAGGCGTTCTGCCGCCGGTCTTCCTCGACGTGGCCGAGCTGGAGCACCACGCGACCTTCTTGCGTGAGGTCGTGATCACCCATGTTCCGGGGCTGATGCAGACCCCGGACTACGCACGCGCCGTCTTCGAGTACATGGTCCCGGAGCTGCCCCCGAGCGAACTGTCCCCGCGCGTCGAGCATCGAATGCGGCGGAGGTTGGCTCTCGAAGGCGACAGCGCCGCCACGTACGAGACGATCATCCACGAGTCGGCACTGCGGATCCGTGTCGCCGACCGCAAGGTCGCCCGCGCCCAACTCCTTGAAGTTGTCCGCCACATCGAGGACGAACGAGCAACGGTACGCGTCGTCCCGTTCGACACGGACGGATTCGCCGGCGCCAGCAGCGCGATGATGTACGTCGGTGGGCCCATTGCCCGACTGGACACGGTGCTCCGGGACTCACCCCACGGCACAGCCTTCCTGGACACCGAAACCCAACTGAAGCGCTTCCGACAGCTGTTCCATAAGGTGGAGAAGACCGCACTGGGCCCGGCTGCGTCCCGGGACTTCATCCACCAAGTCGCAATGGAACTGTGAGGCGTCAGCATGACCCAGGCCGCCCACTGGCAGAAGTCCTCCTTCTCGGAAGGCGGAGACGGCAACACCTGCGTCGAAGTCGCCACCCGCGCAGATCACTTCCACCTCCGCGAGAGCGACACCCCCGACACCGAACTCACCACCACCACCGCCCCGTTGGCCCACCTCATACGCGGCCTGAAGTCGGGCATATTCGGCGTATGACCTACCCGTCGATGTCGAGCGCCGTCCCGTACAGCCGGTCCACCTTCAACCGGACGACCACCCGGCGTTCGGCGACCAACTGCTCCAGGAACGCGTCCTCGTCCTCCGGTTTCGCAGCATTCGGGATCACCCCGAGCAGTTCCCGCCCGACCGCGTCGCCAGGAACCGTCGTGACCTCGGAAACCTCGGCCTCGCCCTCGGCGACGGCGAATGACCACACGTCGCCACCCTGCACATGCAGCGCCGCATACGGGTTGCGCCGCAGGTGCTTGAGCTTGATGCGGTCGGCCGTCGTCGAGAGCCGCACCACGCGGGCCTCAGGGTCCCAGCTGTAGAGCATGGTGGTCAGGTGGGGGCGGCCACCGCGCTTGACCGTGGCAAGGGTGCCGAACTGCTGCTTGCCGAGCAGGTCGGAGAGGGCTTCGTCGGATAACGGGCGAGGTGCCGGGCCTTGAGTCATGAACAGGCCAACCTCTGAGGTTGCCCCAGATATTTCATGGACGCACCCTGAAAGATTGCCCCGGCGATCGTTTCGCGCCCTGGATCCCCCAAGTACGGTTGAGTCTTTGCGTTGCCTACGGAGGCGGTTCGTGCATGCGTGCCCATGAGACGTCAGCCCAGCACACATCCCGCACACCCAACGCCCCCTTGCACGGCGGAGCCGCCGCGCGGCGGAAGGGCGCGGGTCCGGTCGCCGATCCCCTTGCGCACGTCGACCCCGGGCCCGAACTACTCGCCCTACAGCGCAGCGCGGGAAACGACGCAGTGGTACGGATGCTGCAACGGCGCAAGGAAGAGGAGCAGGAGCAGGAGCAGCACGTTCACGACTCCTCGTGCGGACATCCTGAGCCCGCGCCGGTCCAGCGCTCCACTGCGCACGAGGTGCTGCGTTCTGCCGGAACGCCGCTGTCCGGACCTCTCCGGACGGAGATGGAGGGCCGCCTCGGCACGGACTTCTCCGATGTGCGGCTCCACACCGGCGGTGCGGCCCGGAGGTCGGCGGCGGAGATCGGAGCACGCGCCTACACCTCGGGCAGCCATGTCGTCATCGGTGACGGGGGCGGCGACAAGCACACGCTCGCCCACGAGCTCACACACGTGATCCAGCAACGGCAGGGGCCGGTGGCGGGCACGGACAACGGTGGCGGTCTGCGGGTGTCCGACCCCTCGGACAAGTTCGAGCAGGCAGCCGAGGCCAACGCCGCACGCGTCATGTCCGGGCCGGTCCCCCGGCAGACCAGTGCGGCGCCTGTCGAAGGCGGCGACGCGGGCGGCTCGGTGCAGCGTGCACCCTCCCGGCCTGTCGTGGCCGTCCAGCGCATGCCCAAAGGGCAGTCCGCCCAGCAAGGTGCCGACGAGGAATTCGAGATGGAGGACAAGCTCGGCAAGCTGACCCCGGCGGTGGTCTCCCAGCTGCTGGAGCGGTACGAGTCCATGACGAACGACTTCGAGCTCGGCACGCTGCTCAGGGACCTCATGCCAGAGGTGGGAAAGGTGGAGGAGTTCACGGGTCCGGGGGCGGAAGCCACCCGCCCACGCGGTCGCCACGTCACCAAGGCTGATGCGCCGGCGCAGGGCGGAACCACCGTTCCGGTCCCCGCGCGCCCCGGCAAATACCGCATCGAAATGATGCAGCACGGATCACGGGAGGACCAGATCGCGGTCCTCGTCCATGAGATGACCCATGTCCTGAACTACGAGGTGTACGGCCAGGACGCGGTGCCGGCCGGCCCCACACCGCAGGACAAGGAGCAGTATGCGACCTACGTCTTCCAGAAGGCGGGCGACCTCATCGAACTACTGCCCAAATCGGGGCTGCCGCCGAAATGGCAGGAGCAGACCGCGAACAAGCTGGAATGGCACACCGCGCCCCACTCGGACAAGGAATACGACACGGTGCTCAGCCATCTGATGGTCTGGTCCGAACAGTACGGGGACCCGAACTCGACGTTCCATGTGCTGCTGACCGAACTGGTCAAGGAAGCGCGGGAGTGGCGGGCCCAGGGTGGCGCCCATCAGCACTTCCAACTGGCACCCGGGGTCACCTTCGACTCCGCATACGCCCGGTTGCAGACTTTGGGCGCCCGGGTGCGGACCGCGGCCGCCGCCCAGTTGGGGTCGTAGGGCGCGGAGATCGCTCCCTGTACAACTAACTCCTTATTACAACTGCTTACACAAGCTGAGCGGCGTCACACCACCCGTTCCCCCCGCCGCCACACCCCGCTGACCAGCGGAACCCCCGGCCGGTAGGCCAGATGCACATGGCTAGGGGCATCAAGCAGCGTCAGGTCGGCGTACGCCCCCGGCGTGAGACGGCCGACGTCCTCGCGACGCAGCGCCCGCGCACCCCCCGCCGTCGCCGACCACACCGCCTCGTCCGGCGTCATCCCCATGTCCCGTACGGCGAGCGCGATACAGAAGGGAACGGACGAGGTGAAGGACGAGCCCGGGTTGCAGTCGGTCGACAGGGCCACCGTCACCCCCGCGTCCAGGAGGCGGCGGGCGTTCGGCCACTCGGCGCGGGTGGAGAACTCGGCGCCGGGGAGGAGGGTGGCGACCGTACGGCTGCTCGCCAGCGCGTCGACGTCCACGTCCGTAAGGTGCGTGCAGTGGTCGGCGCTCGCCGCGTCCAGTTCGACGGCCAGTTGGACACCCGGCCCGTACGACAGCTGGTTGGCGTGGATCCGCGGATGCAAGCCCTTCCCCTTGCCCGCCGTGAGGATCGCGCGGGCCTGGTCGCCGTCGAAGGCGCCCTTCTCGCAGAAGACGTCGATCCAACGGGCGTGCGGGGCACAGGCGTCGAGCATCTCTCCGGTCACCAGCGCCACGTACGCGGCCGGGTCCTCGGCATAGTCGGGCGACACGATGTGCGCGCCGAGATAGGTGACCTCGTCCGTGTGCGCGGCGGCGATACGCAGGGCGCGGGACTCGTCGGCGACGGTGAGGCCGTAGCCGGACTTGGTTTCGAAGGTGGTCGTGCCCTGGCGGAGGGCCTCGGCGAGGTAGCGGGTGAGGTTGGCCTCCAGTTCGGCGTCCGTGGCCGCGCGGGTCGCCGCGACCGTCGTACGGATGCCGCCCGCGCTGTAGGCCCGGCCGGACATCCGGGCGTTGAACTCCTGCGTGCGGTCGCCCGCGAAGACCAGGTGGGAGTGGGAGTCGACGAAGCCGGGGAGGACCGCCCGGCCGTCGGCGTCGACCCGATTGTCAGTGGCGGGTGCTTTGCTTGATTCACCGGTCCACGCGATGCGGTCGCCGTCGATGACGACGGCCGCGTCCTGGATCAGACCGAGGGGAGTTCCGTCACCGAGGGAGGGGTCGTTGGTGACCAGCGTGGCGATGTTGGTGATGACAGTGCTGCTCATCGTGTCCTCGTGGGCTTGGGCGGCGGTGGGATTCAGGACCGCAGGGCTTCGACAGCCTGAGCGAGGGCCTGCGGCACATCCGGTACGAGCGTGTGCGCCCCGTCGCGTACGACGTGCCGCCCGCCCACGATCGTGTGCCGTACGTCCGCCGCGGTCGCCGCGAATACGGCCGTCTCGGCGCCGAGCCTGGGCAGCGGCCCCGCTGTCCTGACGGAGTCGAGGGCGATCGTGGTGAGGTCGGCGAGCGCGCCGGTCTCGATGGTGCCCGCCTCGTCCCAGCCGAGGGCCGCGTGCCCGTCGGCGGAGGCGGCCCTCAGCAGGGCGGCGGCCGTCCAGTGGCCCCGGGTGCGGGTGCGCAGGCGCTCGTTGAGCTCCATCGCGCGTGCCTCTTCGAGCAGGTCGATGACGGCGTGGCTGTCGGAGCCGAGGGAGAGCGGGGAGCCCTGGCCCTGGAGCGCCGCCGCCGGTCCGATGCCGTCGGCCAGGTCGCGTTCGGTGGTGGGGCACATACAGGTGCCCGTGCCGCTGCCGCCGATCAGGGCGATGTCCTCGTCCGTGAGGTGCGTGTTGTGGATTCCGGTGGTGCGCGGGCCCAGCACCCCGTGCTCGGCGAGGAGTTGGGTCGGCGTGCGGCCGTACGCCTCCCGGCAGGCGTCGTTCTCGGCGGTCTGCTCGGACAGGTGCACATGGAGCGGGGCCCGCCGCTCCTCGGCCCACCGCGTCACCGTCGCCAACTCCCGTGCGGGCACGGCCCGTACGGAGTGGACGGCGGCCCCGATCCGTGCGTGATCCCGATCCTTGAGAACTGAACAGCGAGCGGCCCAGGCGTCCGCGTCCCCGTCGGAGAAGCGGAGCTGGTGGGTGGTGGGCGGCTGTCCGAAGCCGGAGGAAAGGTAGGCGGTGTCGAGGAGGGTGATGCGGATACCGGCTTCGGCGGCGGCGTCGATGAGCGCCTCGCCCATCGCGTTGGGGTCGGCGTACGGGGTGCCGCCCGGGGTGTGGTGCACGTAGTGGAACTCGCCGACGGACGTGATGCCGGCCAGGGCCATCTCCGCGTACACCGCGCGGGCGAGCGCGTGGTAGGTCTCCGGGGTCAGCCGGTCGGCGACGGAGTACATGACCTCGCGCCAGGTCCAGAAGGTTCCGGAGCCGACCTGGACGGTGCCGCGCAGGGCGCGGTGGAAGGCGTGCGAGTGGGCGTTCGCCAGACCGGGGAGGGTCAGTCCGCGCAGCACCTCCGCTCCGGGCGGCGGAGCGGGCGTCTGCGTCCTCACGGCCGCGACACGGCCGTCCGCCACCTCCAGCAGCACCCCCGGCTCGACGTGGGTGTCGAGCCAGGCGTGCTCCAGCCAGTACGTACGAGTCCGCTCCGTTGACGTCACGTGCAGGCCAGCCCTTCCAGTACGTCGGCGAGTGCGGTCACCCCGGCCACGCAGTCGTCCTCGGCGGCGTACTCGGCCGGGGAGTGCGAGACGCCGGTGGGGTTGCGCACGAACAGCATGGCGGTCGGGATCCTCCCGGAGAGAATCCCGGCATCGTGTCCGGCACCGGTACCCAGGACGGGCACCTTGAGATCCGTCTCCTGGCCGAGAATCCGGGCGAGTTCGTCCCGCAGGGCGTGGTCGAACTCGACGACGGGCGTGAAGGACTCCCGGACCACGTCGAGGTCGACCCCGTGTGCGGCGGCGTACTCGCGGGCGGCCTTCTCGACCCCGCCCACGACCGTGTCGAGGCTCGCCTGATCGGCGGCACGGGAGTCGAGCCAGCCGCGCACCAGGGACGGGATGGCGTTGACGCCGTTCGGCTCGACGACGATCTTGCCGAAGGTGGCGACGGCGCCGGCCAGTTGAGCCTCGCGGCGAGCGGCGAGCACGGTCTCGGCGTACGACAGCATGGGGTCGCGCCGGTCGACCAGCCGGGTGGTCCCGGCGTGGTTGGCCTCGCCCCGGAAGTCGAACCGCCACCGCCCGTGCGGCCAGATGGCACTGGCGATGCCGACCTGGTGGCCGCTGAGGTCGAGCGCCCGCCCCTGCTCGACGTGCAGTTCGACGAAGGCGCCGATGCGGTCGAGCCGTTCCGGGTCCGGGCCGATGGTCTCGGGGTCGTACCCGGCGGCTTCCATGGCGTGCGGCAGGGTCACCCCATCCCCGTCGGTCAGCCGATGCGCCTGCTCGACGGTGAGCTGCCCGGCGGCAAGCCGCGACCCGACACAGGCGAGCCCGAACCGGGCGCCCTCTTCATCGCCGAAGTTGACGATGGCGAGGGGCTTGGTGAACGTGACCTGGCGCGCGCGGAGTTCGTCGAGGGCGGCGAAGGAGGACACGACGCCGAGGGGCCCGTCGAAGGCCCCGCCATCGGGCACGGAGTCGAGATGCGACCCGGTGACGACGGCGTCCCCGGCAGCGGGATCCCCGAGCCAGGCCCACTGGTTCCCGTTCCGGTCCAGCTCGTACGTCAGCCCCCGCGCCTCGGCCTGCGCCTTGAACCAGGCCCGGCATTCGGCGTCGGCACCGGTCCAGGCAAAGCGGCGGTAGCCGCCGGAGACGGGGCTGCGGCCGATCGGCAGCAGCTCCGCCCACATGCTGAGGAAGGTCACGCGTCGTCACCTTCGCGCATAGGAACCCGCACACCCCGCTCCTCGGCCGCCGACTCCGCGATGTCGTACCCGGCGTCGACATGCCGGATGACACCCATACCGGGGTCGTTGGTCAGCACGCGGCGGATCTTCTCCCCGCCCAGCTTCGTGCCGTCGGCCACCGTCACCTGCCCGGCGTGGATCGACCGGCCCATGCCGACGCCGCCGCCGTGGTGGATGGACACCCAGGACGCACCGGACGCCACGTTCACCATGGCGTTCAGCAGCGGCCAGTCCGCGATCGCGTCCGAGCCGTCGAGCATGGCCTCCGTCTCGCGGTACGGCGATGCCACCGACCCGGCGTCGAGGTGGTCGCGCCCGATGGCCAGCGGGGCCGCCAACTCGCCGGAGGCCACCATGTCGTTGAACCGCTCGCCGGCCTTGTCGCGCTCGCCGTAGCCGAGCCAGCAGATACGGGCGGGCAGGCCCTGGAAGTGGACGCGCTCGCCGGCCAGCTTGATCCAGCGGGCGAGGGACTCGTTCTCGGGGAAGAGCTCGAGGATCGCCTTGTCGGTCTTCGCGATGTCGGAGGCCTCACCCGACAGCGCCGCCCAGCGGAAGGGGCCCTTGCCCTCGCAGAACAGCGGGCGGATGTAGGCGGGGACGAAGCCGGGGAAGGCGAATGCCCGGTCGTACCCGGCGAGTTGGGCCTCGCCGCGGATCGAGTTGCCGTAGTCGAAGACCTCGGCGCCGGCGTCCATGAAGCCGACCATCGCCTCGACGTGCCGGGCCATCGACTCCCGCGCCCGGGTGGTGAAGCCGGCCGGGTCCTTGGCCGCGGCCGAGGCCATGTCGTCGAATTCGACGCCCACCGGCAGGTAGGCGAGCGGGTCGTGGGCCGAGGTCTGGTCGGTGACGATGTCGATGGGGGCGCCCTCGGCGAGCATGCGCGGGAGCAGTTCGGCCGCGTTGCCGAGCAGGCCGATGGAGAGCGGGCGGCGGGCGTCGCGGGCCTCGACGGCGAGCTGGAGGGCGTGCTCCAGGGAGTCGGCCTTCACATCGAGGTACCGGTGCTCGATGCGGCGCTCGATGGCGCGGGGGTCGCAGTCGACGCAGATCGCGACGCCGTCGTTCATGGTGACGGCGAGGGGCTGGGCGCCGCCCATGCCGCCGAGGCCGGCGGTCAGGGTGATCGTGCCGGCGAGGGTGCCGTCGAACTTCTTCGCGGCGACGGCGGCGAAGGTCTCGTAGGTGCCCTGGAGGATGCCCTGGGTGCCGATGTAGATCCAGGAGCCGGCGGTCATCTGGCCGTACATGGTCAGGCCGAGCGCCTCCAGGCGGCGGAACTCCTCCCAGTTCGCCCAGTCCCCCACCAGGTTCGAGTTGGCGATGAGGACGCGCGGAGCCCACTCGTGGGTCTGCATGACGCCGACGGGGCGGCCCGACTGGACGAGCATGGTCTCGTCCTGCTTGAGGGTCCGCAGCGTGCGGACCATGGCGTCGAAGGAGCGCCAGTCACGGGCCGCCTTGCCGGTGCCGCCGTAGACGACGAGCTTGTCGGGGTGCTCGGCGACCTCCGGGTCGAGGTTGTTCTGCAGCATCCGCAGAGCGGCTTCCTGCTGCCATCCCAGGGCGCTCAGTTCCGTACCGCGCGGCGCACGTACAGAACCATGGGGCGGCCCGTAGGGCCTCGTTTGAGGGTGGTGGCGGGAGACGGGTGGGAGGGGTCCTGACATGGTCTGCCTCCTAGCGGATTGCTCCCAGTGGATTGTTTACTGCCGTTATTCACATCCTGGCTTCCTGAATAGAACTAGTCAATACGTTCAGGCGTCAGGGTTGATGGGGCAGGGATGTTTCGCTGGACCCATGGGCGCAGAAAACGACAGGACGGGGGATGTTGTGGACACGGGCAAGGACAACGGCAGCGCGGGTGCCCTGAGCCAAGGCAACGGCGAGCGGGCCACCCGCCGGGACGAGGCGGTGCGGGCCGCGGTGGAGCAGGGGCTGCTCGACCCGGGCTCCCCCATCGTGGGCCTTCTCGACGTCACTGGCATCCGGGAGTCCGCGGCGGCCCTGCGGGCGGCCTTCGACGCGGTCACCGCGCCCGGCACCCCCGTGCTGCACGCCTTCGCGGTGAAGGCGACCCCGCTCGTGCCGGTGCTGCGGCTGCTGCGGGACGAGGGCATCGGCGCGGAGGTGGCGAGCCCCGGCGAGCTGGCGCTGGCGCGGGCGGCGGGGCTGCCGCCGGCCCAGACGGTGCTCGACTCGCCCGCCAAGACGCCGGCCGAGCTGCGGGAGGCGCTGGCGCTCGGAATCGCCGTCAACGCGGACAATCCGCAGGAGCTGGACCGGATCGACGGCCTGATGCGGTCCGCGGTCAGCCGCTCCCCCATCGGAATCCGGGTGAACCCGCAGGTGGGGGCCGGATCCATCGAGGCCCTGTCCACCGCCACGGCGACCTCGAAGTTCGGGGTGGCGCTGCGGGACGAGGGCGCGCGCGAGTGGGTGGTCCGGGCGTACGCCGAGCGCCCCTGGCTGACCCGGCTGCACGCGCACACCGGGTCGCAGGGCGTCCCGCTGTCGCTGATGGCGCAGGGGGTGGCTGAGACGTACGGGCTCGCGGAGGAGATCAACGAGCGCATCGGGCGGCCGCAGATCGACACGATCGACATCGGCGGCGGCCTGCCGGTGAACTTCGCCTCGGAGGCGACGACACCGACGTACGCGGAGTACGCGCGGGTGCTGAGCGAGGAGGTTCCGGGGCTGTTCGACGGGCGGTACGGGCTGGTGACCGAGTTCGGGCGGTCGCTGCTGGCCAAGCACGGCACGGTGGTGGCGCGGGTCGAGTACGCCAAGAGCGCCGGCGGAAGGCCGGTCGCGGTCACGCACGCGGGCGTGCAGGTCGCGACGCGGACGGTGTACGTGCCGGGGGCCTGGCCGCTGAGGATCGCCGCGTACGACGGCAAGGGGCGGCCGAAGGAGGGACCCGAGGTGGTCCAGGACATCGCCGGTCCGGCGTGTTTCGCGGGCGACCTGCTGGCCGTGGGGCGGGCGCTGCCGCTCCTCGCGCAGGGCGACTACGCGGCGGCGCTGGACACGGGCGCGTACTACTTCGCGCACCACTACGCGTACAACTCCCTGGCCCGTCCGGCCATTTACGGGTTCGCACCGGACGGGGCTGGAGGCGTCGCCTTCGCGACCGTACGGGAGGCGCAGACGGTCGAGGAGATCGTGGCGGAGTCGGGAGGTGCCCAAGTGTCCGCCCTCGCGGGACTGCCGACGGCTACGCGCCGTGAAGGCTCGAGCAATTCGTAGACCGCGGTGCGCTCCGGCCGGTCGTAGACCCGGGTGCGCTCCGGCCGGTCGCGCCCGCGCGGCGAAGCCGCACAGTGTCACAGCCCCGCGCCCCTCCAGGGCGTAGCAGTCCCTGCCGCATCAGAACAGCAGGGCCATCCTGGCTAAACCAACGCCGCCGTCTTCCGCCGTGCCCCGCCCGGGGCCGCGTCCCCCGCCGCGATGCCCGTGCTCCGGTACGCCTTCACGGCCTTCCCCGCCGGCCGGCCGCCGTTCGCCGCGAGCCAGTCCACCCGCACCCACAGCAGCGCCTCCTCGGCCCGCTCGCGCCGGCCGAGCCAGGCGGCCTTCAGGCGCAGCCCGGTGCCGCATCCGGCGAGCAGCATGCCGCCCGCGGCGGGCACGGCGAACGAGCTGCCCAGCGCGGCCACCCAGGCGAGCAGCAGCCACCAGCGGTGTCCCCGGCGCCAGTTGCGCACGCTCACGGCACGGTCCTGGAGCACGTCGTGCTTGGCCGCGCGGGCGGCGCCGTGGGACAGGGCGGCATACCGCTTGCGGTGCAGACCCGCCACCACCGCCGCGGCGACGATGAACAGCACCGCCCCGGCCATCACCCCGATCCGCCGCCCCGTGATGCCCGGCACCAGTACGCCGACACCCGCCGCGACCACCCCGAGCCACCACATCGGCGCGGCTCCGGCCCGTACGACGACGGCCACCCGAGCCAGGCCATGAGCTCTGCGATCTCCGCGTGTCACGTTCCGCCTCCTCGTCGCTCCGGCACAGCTTTCCTGGCCGATTTCCTGGCCAAGAAGATTAGCGAGGGAACGTGAGACGAGTCTGAGAGCACGCCAAATCCGCCGTCACGCGACGAACACCGCGGTCACTCCACGAACAGCCCCCGCGCCGCCGCGCGCGCGTCGAACTCCTCCAGCCGGGCCTGCGCCTGAGGCAGGTCGTCGCACATCGCCTCCAGCAGGACCCGGCCGAGCAGCATCGGCGCGCAGGCGGTGTCGAAGGCGAGCCCGGTGCCGACGGCCGCCGGAAGCAGCAGGTCGGACACCTTGGCGACCGGCGCGAAGGCCGAGTCGGCGACCGTGACCACGGTCAGCCCCGCCTCCTTCGCATAGGCGAGGGTGTCCACGACCTCGCGCGGGTGCCGGGGCAGGGCGAAGCACAGCAGCGTCGAGGCGCCGGCGTGCACGGCGGCGTCGATCCGGTCGTGGATCATCGTGCCGCCCTCGTGGAGCAGCCGTACGTCGGGATGGACCTTGGCGGCGAAGTACGCGAAGCCGTACGCCTGCGAGGCCGCCGCCCGCAGCCCGAGGACGGGGAGCGGCCGGGAGGCCGCGAGCAGCCGTCCCGCCCGCTGCACCGGCCGCGGGTCGGCCAGCACCTCGGCCAGGTGCCGCAGGTTCTCGATCTCGGCCTCGACGGCCTGCTGGTACTCGTTGTACGACGCCGAGTCCGCCGACGATTCGAGGGGCGCGACCTCGCGCAGGTGCTTGCGCAGGGCCGGGTAGCCGTCGAAGCCGAGAGCGACGGCGAAGCGGGTGACGGAGGGCTGGCTGACCCCGGCCAGTTCGGCAAGCTCCACGCTGGACAGGAACGGCACGTCGGCGGCCCGCCGCACCATGCTGTGCGCGATGCGCCGCTGGGTCGGCGTCAGCCGGTGCCCCTCGAACAGCGCCTGCAACCGCCCTGCGGGACTGTCCGCCACACCCGGACCCACACCCGGACCACCCGGACCCACCCCCGGCCCCGGACGCACGCCCTCAGCCATACCCGCGCCCCCGTCCGCACCCACACCCACACCCACGCCCCCGTCCGCGTCCCTGTCCACCACGTCCGCGCTCATGACTCGCTCCCCCTCCAGATGTCCGTGAACCGGTCCAGCAGTCGGGCCGCCGTCGTCACGTCGTCCGTGAGCGGCCGGTCGGCCGGGTCCTCGTCGAGTACCGACTCGGCGAGCTCCAGCGCGCGGCCCACCCCGAGCTCCGGGTCGGGCTTGTGGTCGCGCTGGCGCAGCGCCCGTACGGCGGCGACGAGTTCGCAGCCGATGACGAGACGGTACGCGCCGCACACCCGCAGTGTCTGACGTGCGGCGAGCGAGGCGAAGCTGGCCTGTTCCTCGACGCCTCGGGAGAGTACAGCGTGGCCGAGCGAGGCGGGCGCCGAGAAGGCCCGCAGGTCGCCGAGGGCGGCTCCGGCGGCGTACTCCAGGATCATCACGCCGGAGGAGGCGGCCTCCTGGTCGGCGAGGAAGGGCCGCAGCCTGGTGAACCCGGGCTCGTTCAGGGAGGACAGCCGGGACGTCGACAGGCGGGCGACCTGGGTCATGGCCAGCCGGAAGTGGTCCAGGGCGAGGGCGAGTTGGGCCTGGTAGAAGCCGCCGTGGTGGTAGGCGGCCAGGTCCTCGGCGCAGATCAGCGGGTTCTCCGCCGCCGCGTTGATCTCTATCTCCAGGACCCCTTCCAGGGCGTCGGCCGCGTCGTGCGCCGGGCCGTGGATCTGGGGCAGGCAGCGGAAGCCGTACGGGTCCTGGATGCGGCCGAGCGGCGGGGTCGGCCGGTCGGCGGCACCGATCAACTCCCGCATCCGGCGCGCGACTTCGCTGGAGCCGCGGTGCGGGCGGGCGGCGTGCACGGGGGCGGCGTACGCCTCGTGGGAGCCGTCGACGGCGAGCAGGGAGAGGGCGCCGACGATCTGGGTGGCCTCCAGGAGCCCGCGCAGTTCGTGCAGGGCGAGGGCGGACTGGCCGAGGGTGAGGGCGTTGCTGCTGATGAAGGCCAGCGCGTCGTTGTTGTCGAGGGGTTGGGGCTCGGGGGCGCCGGTGCCCCGCCAGGGGTGCTCCCCGGCGAGCGCGAGACCGGCCTGGGCGAGGGCGGCGATGTCGCCGGTCCCCACGGACCCGAACTCGTTCACGGCCGGGTACGCGCCGCTCTCCAGCGCCTCGCACAGGGCCGTGACGACGGTGGGCCTCAGGCCCGCCCCGCCCGCCAGGAGCTGGTTGGCCCGGACGGCGAGCATGGCCCGCACCTGCCGGGCGGGCAGCTCCTCGCCGATGGCGCCCGCGTGGCTGCGCAGCAGGCGCAGGCCGTGCTCGGCGGCCGCCTCGGTGGGCACGTCCTCGTTCCGGTTGGCGCCGACGCCGGTGGAGCGGCCGTAGACGCGGCCGGTCGCGGCGATCTGGCGGGCGGCGTCCCAGGACTCCTCGACGCGCCGCGTCGCCTCGCTCCCGGGGACCGGCCGCGCGGCGCCGTCGGCGAGGCGCACGACGTCCGCGACGCCGAGGGCGGCCCCGTCGAGGACGACAAGAGCAGAGCCCGCAGTCCACGGGGCGTCCACGATACGAGACGACATCAAGCCCAAACCCTCCTCGACCCGGACACCTGATCTTGCTTGCCGGTCATCCGTTACCTCGGATTAACACCGAGGCGTTGACAACCTATTCACCTACCGAGAACTCTGCATGACGTTATGCAGCCCGGGCAAGGGACAACTCATGATCCAGTTCGACGCGGTCCACAAGCGCTTCCCCAACGGCACGACAGCAGTCCACGACCTCAGCCTCCAGATGCCGGAAGGCGGCGTGACCGTCCTCGTCGGATCCTCCGGTTGCGGCAAGACGACCACCCTGCGGATGATCAACCGGATGGTCGAACCGACCTCGGGCACCATCCGGGTCGCCGGGAAGGACGTCACCCAGCAGGACGCCGCTGACCTGCGCCGATCCATCGGGTACGTCATCCAGCAGTCGGGCCTCTTCCCGCACCGCACGGTGCTGGACAACATCGCCACCGTCCCGCTGCTGCTCGGCCACGGCCGCCGCAAGGCACGGGCCCGTGCGGCGGAGCTCCTCGAGACCGTCGGCCTCACCGCCGAGTCCGGCCGCCGCTACCCGCACCAGCTCTCCGGCGGCCAGCAGCAGCGCGTCGGCGTCGCCCGCGCGCTCGCCGCCGACCCGCCGGTCCTCCTCATGGACGAGCCGTTCGGCGCGGTCGACCCGGTGGTGCGCACCCAGCTCCAGGACGAACTGGTCCGCCTCCAGCAGGAGCTGAACAAGACCATCGTCTTCGTCACGCACGACGTCGACGAGGCGGTCCGGCTCGGCGACCAGATCGCGATCTTCCGCACCGGCGGCCACCTGGTGCAGTGCGCCACGCCCACCGAGCTGCTGGCCCGCCCGGCCGACGACTTCGTCGCCGACTTCCTCGGCGCCGAGCGTGGCCTGAAACTGCTGTCGCTGAAGACCCTCTCCGACGTCCCCCAGGGCCCGGCCCCCGAGGGCGGCCCCTGGGCCCTCGTCCTCGACGAGGCGAACAAGCCGCTGCACTGGGCGTCGAAGGACGCCGAGATACCCGTACGACCGCTGGGGGACGACGACTCGCTGCTCGCGGCGCTCAACGAATCCGTCGCCTCGCCCAACGGGCTGATCGCCCGGGTCGACGCGGCCGGAGCGCTCACCGGCGTCTCCTCCCGCGACGACATCCACGCGCATGCGGGCCAGGCCCACGCGGAAGCCCGTGCGGAGACCCCGGAGACGGGTGTGGCCGCATGACCATCGACTGGTCGTGGATATCCGGCCACACCGACGACCTCACCACCCTCACGATCTCCCACCTCCAAGCCGCCCTGACCGCCGTCTTCTTCGGCCTGCTGATCTCGCTCCCGCTCGCGGTGATCGCCCACCGGGTGCGCCCCCTGCGCGGCTTCCTGCTCGGCGCCTCGAACGTCCTGTTCACGATCCCGTCGATCGCGATCTTCGTGCTCCTGCTGCCGGTCAGCGGCCTGACCCGCACCACGACCGTCATCGGCCTGACGATCTACACCCTGGTCGTCCTGCTGCGGAACACGGTCGAGGGCCTCGACTCGGTCCCCGTGAAGACCAAGGAGGCCGCGAAGGCGATGGGCACGCGCCCCCTGCGCACGCTTCTCACCGTCGAGTTCCCGCTCGCGCTCCCCGTGATCATGGCGGGCGTCCGGATCGCGACGGTCATGTCGATCTCCCTCGTCTCCGTGGCCACCTACATCGGCGACGGCGGCCTGGGCCAGCTCTTCACCGACGGCTTCCAGCGCAACTTCCCCACCCCGGTGATCGTGGGAGTGGTGCTCACGCTCCTCCTCGCCGTGGTCGCGGACGCGCTCCTGGTCGCCGTCCAGTACGTCCTCACCCCGTGGAAGAGGCGGCGAGCCTGATGTACGAACTCTTCAAGAACCTCGGCAGCTGGCTGACCAGCGGCGCCCAGTGGGCCGGCTCGGACGGCATCGCGCACCGCCTGGCCGAACACCTCCAGTACTCGCTGCTTGCCACGCTCATCGCGACCGTCATCGGCCTCCCGCTGGGCCTGCTGATCGGCCACACCGGCAAGGGCGCGTTCCTCGCGATCAACCTCGCCTCCTTCGGCCGCGCCCTGCCGACCGTCGGCCTCGTCGTCCTGGTCTTCCTGGCCAGCGGCCTGTCCATGACTCCGGTGTACGTCTCCCTGGTGGCCCTCGCGGTCCCGGCGATCGTCACCAACACCTACGCGGGCATGACGGCCGTCGACCCGGACGTGAAGGACGCGGCACGCGGCCAGGGCATGCGCGGCCACCAGGTCCTCTTCCAGGTAGAACTCCCCCTCGCGCTCCCCCTGATCATGACGGGCCTGCGTCTCGCGCTGATCCAGGTGGTGGCCACGGCCACGATCGCCGCGTACGTCTCCTTCGGCGGCCTGGGCCGCTACGTCTTCGACGGCCTCGCCCAGCGCGACCTCGTGCAGGTGCTCGGCGGTGCGGTGCTGGTCGCCGCGGTCGCCGTAGTCCTGGACGGCGCCCTCGCCGGCCTCCAGCGCTTCCTCTTCCGCCACCGCACCGCCTAGGGACCCCCGAATGAACCGTCGTACTCTCCTCGGCGCACTCGCCGGCACGGCCGTCGCCGTACCCGCCCTCTCCGCCTGCTCCAGCGGCGTCACCTCCCTCGACAACCAGGGCTCCACCACCTCCGGCGGCGGCTCCAGCAAGGGCGGCGTCACCATCGGCACCGCCAACTTCACCGAGAACCAGGTGCTCGGATACCTGTACGCCGCCGTGTTGCAGGCGGCCGGCGTGAAGACCACCGTCCGCCCCAACCTCGGCACCCGCGAGATCCTCATCCCCGCCCTCAAGGGCGGCGACATCGACCTCCTGCCCGAGTACCAGGGCGCCCTCCTGCACTACCTCGCCCCGAAGGCGACGGCGACGGAGGAGGGCCAGATGCAGAACGCCCTCGCCATCGCGCTCCCCGCCGGCCTCCAGGTCCTGCCGTACGGCATGGCCGAGGACTCGGACGCCTTCGTGGTCACCCAGGAGACCGCCAAGAAGTACGGCCTGACCTCTCTCGCCGACCTGAAGAAGCAGAACGGCAAGCTGGTCCTCGGCGCCGCGGCCGAGGTGAAGACACGTCAGGTGGGCGTGGTGGGCCTCAAGGACGTGTACGGCGTCGAGTTCAAGGAGTTCAAGTCGCTGGACTCCTCCGGGCCGCTGGTCAAGGGCGCCCTGAAGAAGGGCGACGTGGACGTGGCGAACCTCTTCACCACCGACACCGACATCCAGGCCAACGACTGGGTGGTGCTGACGGACCCGAAGAACCTGATCCCCGGCCAGCACGTCGTCCCCCTCATCGCCGACCGCAAGGCCGACTCCACGGTCCGCAAGGCCCTCGCCGAACTCGGCAACGTCCTCACCACCGCCCAGCTCACCGAGCTCAACCGCCAGGTCGACAAGGACAAGAAGGACCCGGAGGACGTGGCGAACGCGTATGCGAAGCAGCATGGGCTGGCGAAGTAGCCCGCAGGCCGTGCAGACCTCAGCCCAACAGGGGGGCTAACCCCAGTGCGGCGGGCTTTCCCGCTGCCTACCGTGGTTTCCATGACCGGAATGGACGCGCGGGACACCGAGATCAAGAAGGAACTCGACGCCACCCTGCAGGCCCGCAGGGAACTGGGTGAGGAGTACGAGTCCGCGCTGGTCGACTCGTTCCTGGAGAAGGTCGACCAGCGCATAGACGGCGCCGTCGAGCGCCGGTTGCGGCGGCAGCTCGCCGAGCAGCAGATGGTCGCGGCCCGGGGCTCCCGGTCGCCGAAGACCACCGACTCCTTCGGCGAGCGCTACGGCTTCGGCATCGTCTCGCTGGTCCTGGCGATCCCGCTGTCCGGGATCGGCGCCGGCGTCGCCGACCTGTCGGGCCTGCTGGTCACCTGGGCCGGCATCGTCGGCGTCAACGTCGTGCAGGCCGTCCGCACCAACCCGGGCCTCTTCCAGGGCCGGCGCCACGGCAAGTCCTCCCGGGACAGCGACTGGGAGGACTGACCGCCCACGGACGAGCACGCTCCCGCAGCCCTGGCCCGGTCCTCACGCCTGCCGCGTGGGCAGCACGACGATCTGCCGCAGATTCACCCGCCGCGGCCGGCTCGCCACATACGCCACGACATCGGCGACCTCCTCGGACGCCAGCCCGCCCAGCGCGTCGAACATCCCGTCCAGCTGCCCGGACAGCTCGCGGTTGTCGATGTGCGACTTCAGCTCGCTCTCCGTCAGCCCCGGCTCGACGTTGGTGACCCGGACGTCACGCGGCCCGAACTCGATGCGCAGCAAGGCGGAGAGATGGGTGACCGCGGCCTTGGTGGCCCCGTAGACCGCGTAGAGACTTTCTGCGCTCGCGCCGCGCTCGCATCCAGCCGGCGGAGGTGGGGCTGGCCTCATACAGGCGGCGCCGCGTGCCCGGACTGCGCCGCGAGGAAGTGGCGCAGCTGGCCGGGGTGAGCGTCGACTACAACATCCGCCTGGAACAGGGACGCGGGCCTGGGGGCCCCTCCGGACGAAGTCTGGGGAGTCTCGGACGCCGTACTGGACGCGATCGCGCGGGTGCTGCGGCTGGACGAGACGGAGCACACGTACCTGCGCACGGTGGCCCGGCCCGGCACAAAGGCCGCGCGCCGCCCGGCCGCGGCCCGCGTCCGCCCCGGCGTCCAGCTGCTGCTGGACAGCATGGACCGCACTCCGGCCTTCGTACTGGGCCGCCGCATGGACGTCCTCGCCTGGAACGCCCTCGGCGACGCGGTGGGCGGCTTCAGCCGGCTGCCGGCCGACGAGTGCAACGTCCCCCGGCAGGTCTTCCTCGCCCGAGCGCCCGCGACCTGTACCCCGACTGGGCCGCGGTGGCCGCCCAGACCGCGTCCCATCTGCGCCTGAACGCGGGCTCCCACCCCGACGACCGTGAGCTGTGCGACCTTGTCGGCGAACTCTCCGTCAAGAGCGAGGATTTCCGCCGCCTGTGGGCCGACCACGAGGTCAAGGCGTGCATGTACGGCGTCACCTTCTCGGCCGTGAACGGCCGAGCTCGTGTACTCGGTCGTTCACACCTTGTCGCGCTCCCGACTGCCCCCTACGACAGGACGGTCACGGGTCGCATCTCCCCACGTTCCGGCCTGTTCAGGCTGATGCGGGGACGGGTGCGGTGACGAACACCCACGCCGAGCGCGCACGGTTGCGCACGTTGACCCCGGCGACGTGGTCGGCAGGCCGTGGGGGTCCCTCCCGCTCGAGCGCAGTCGAGAGCGAGCTGGTGGAACGGCCAGGAAGACAAGGTGCCCCGCTGGTCGCGACGAAGCCGTACCCGCTCCCGGATCCCGTCGAGCTGCTCGACGGCGACCCCGCGACCGGTGCGTTGCGCGACGGACACAATCTCCTTGCTGATCCGGTGGTTCACGTGGGTGGCATGACGCTGCTCCCTCTTCGCCCGGCGGGCCAGGCGACGGGTGGCCGAACGGCTCTGCTTTGCCTGGAGTTCGGCGCGTTTGCGGGCCTGCCAGCGCCGGTAACGGTTCAGCCGACGGCCCTGGTAGTTGGTGCCGTCGCTGGTGGTGGCGAGGTTGACGACGCCGCGGTCCACACCGATCCAGTCGGCCGGCTCGTACACCTCGGGATCGGGAATGTCGCAGGTCGCGATCAAGAACCACTTCCCGTCCCGCTGGACCAGGTCGGACTCGCCCTTGCGGTACCCGGCCAGCGTCTTGAGCTGGTCCGGCGAGCCGGTGTAGCGGATGCCACGCATCCGCCCCTCCACCGTCCAGATCGACACCGTGCGCGCGTCCGTCTGCCAGGACAGGCACCGGTCGTCGAACGGCTGCGCCGCGTCGAGCCGGAAGGTGACTGGCGAGCCGACGGCCTTGCGGTACCGCCTCGACCCCGGACCGCCCAGCCGCCCGGCTTCAGGCTCGCCGCGAGCGCGTAGTAAGCGTCCACGACCTTCTTCACCACCCGCACCGCGGGCTGTGCCGACAGCCCGAACGTGGCCTTGATGTCCGCGTAGACCAGTTTCTGCAGGCCGTTGCGGTCCTTCACGCCCGTCGCGTAGGCAGTCCGGGAGGCGTGATCGGCGGCCCGGTTGCAGGCGCGCAGGGTCGCCTCCAGCGCCGCCGCCTGCTCCGGCGACGGCAACAGCTTCATTTGCACGACCAGCTTCACGGCCCCAAACGTAGGCAGCGCATCGCACACCCGGGCGGACTTCGCACACATTCACCCACCCCCGCGACCATCCAGCACGCGCGTGCGAATTCCCCGGCTCCGCCGGACAGCAATGCGGGCACTCCGTGCCCGGCCATGGGACGCGGTGACGCTCCGCGTCACCGGCTCGAGAGGCGATTCCTCCCCGGCGTGAACGCCGGGGCATCCTCGCAAGAATCAGGTGAAGCGCGTCCGGCACCCGATGGCGGGCCTGCTGACCCTGCCGTACGAGACGCTGGCGGTCCCGGCGGAACCGGAGCACACGATCGTGGTCTATACGCCGGAGCCGGGCTCGGAGACGGCGGAGCGGCTCGCACTGCTGGGAAGTTGGGCCTCGGTGGGCTGGAGAAGAACCCCGGAGGACCCCCGGAAAAACCCGGGAAAAGGTTATTCGCGGGGACCGCCGCACCCCCGGTAAAGGGGGGCGGGACGACGGCGGTCCCCGCGAAGGACGCGGGCCGGGTCAGGGCCGGGCTTACGCGTCCGTGGCGTCCATGGAGGTCCGGGAGCCGCTCCGGAGGTCCTTGGCGCCGTTCGGCGTCGGCTGGGGCGGGGAGCCGCTCCCGCCCTGCCGACAACCACTAATGTGCCGGACCCGTGTTAAGCGTGTGCTGCGTGGACGTGACGCGCTCGTACCACTTCTGCGAAGTCGCCGACCTCGGCGAGTGACCGCAAGTTCACCGTGGCCACGGGCCGTTCACCGCACGTTCGGCGCTACTTCCCGCCCTTGGCAAGGAAAGCCAGCAGATCCTGCCGGCTGATGACACCGGTCGGCTTCCCCTCGACGAGGACGATCGCCGCGTCCGCCGCGCCCAGCACGGTCATCAGGTCCCCGACCGGCTCGCCGGAGCCGACCTGCGGCAGGGGCGGCGACATGTGCTTCTCCAGCGGGTCGTCGAGCGAGGCCCGCTGCGCGAAGAGGGCGTTGAGCAGTTCGCGTTCGACCACGGATCCGACGACCTCGGCGGCCATCACGTCCGGGTGACCGGCGCCCGGCTTGACGATCGGCATCTGCGAGACGCCGTACTCGCGCAGCACCTCGATGGCCTCGCCGACGGTCTCGTCCGGGTGCATGTGGACGAGGGAGGGCATGGCGCCGTGCACCTTGTCGTCGAGGACGTCGGCGACGCGGGCGCTGGGGCCCTCGTCCTCCAGGAAGCCGTAGTCGGCCATCCACTCGTCGTTGAAGATCTTGCTGAGGTAGCCGCGCCCGCTGTCGGGAAGGAGGACGACCACGACGTCATCGGGCCCAAGCCGCTCGGCGACCTTCAGCGCCGCGACGACGGCCATGCCGCAGGAGCCGCCCACCAGCAGCCCCTCCTCCTTGGCCAGCCGGCGGGTCATCTGGAAGGAGTCCTTGTCGGACACCGCCACGATCTCGTCGGCGACGGTCCGGTCGTAGGCGGTCGGCCAGAAGTCCTCGCCGACCCCCTCGACGAGATACGGCCGCCCGGAGCCGCCGGAGTAGACGGAGCCCTCGGGGTCGGCGCCGATCACCCGCACCCTGCCGTCGCTGGCGTCCTTCAGGTACCGGCCGGTCCCGGAGATGGTGCCGCCGGTCCCCACGCCCGTCACGAAGTGGGTGATCTTCCCCTCCGTCTGCTCCCACAACTCAGGCCCGGTCGAGTGGTAGTGGGAGAGCGGGTTGTTCGGGTTGGAGTACTGGTCGGGCTTCCAGGCCCCGGGCGTCTCGCGCACCAGCCGGTCGGAGACGTTGTAGTAGGAGTCGGGGTGCTCGGGGTCGACGGCGGTGGGGCAGACGACCACCTCGGCCCCGTACGCCCGCAGCACATTGATCTTGTCGGTGCTCACCTTGTCGGGGCACACGAAGATGCACTTGTACCCCTTCTGCTGAGCCACGATCGCCAGCCCGACGCCGGTGTTGCCGCTGGTCGGCTCGACGATCGTGCCCCCCGGCTGTAGCGCCCCGCTCTCCTCGGCCGCCTCGATCATGCGCAGGGCGATGCGGTCCTTCACGGAACCGCCCGGGTTGAAGTACTCCACCTTGGCCAGGACGGTGGCCCTGATGCCCTTGGTCACGCTGTTGAGCCTCACCAGCGGGGTGTTGCCGACGAGAC
This sequence comes from Streptomyces sp. NPDC050619, assembly GCF_040654815.1. Taxonomy (NCBI): domain Bacteria; kingdom Bacillati; phylum Actinomycetota; class Actinomycetes; order Kitasatosporales; family Streptomycetaceae; genus Streptomyces; species Streptomyces sp. NPDC050619. Next base: position 117,259 of record NZ_JBFAIR010000026.1, read on the forward strand.
TGATCATCGAGTCGTGGAATTGCACCGTTGTCTCCGGATGCCGCAAAAGAAGTGGTCGTGATGGTTCCGCCAGCCTATGGCCTCTCTGAGACCCATGACGGTCGTTCACTCCCCGTTGGGATTGGGCGACGGTCTGTATGGGGCAAGGAGTGGATGTAGGGCTTCGAGGAGGTGACGGCGACGCATGACGAGGATGTCGAGGGCGAGGGTGGCCAGGCGGATCGCGGCCGGCGCCGCGTACGGCGGTGGCGGGGTCGGTCTGGTGAGCGCGGCGGCCGTCGGTCTGCTGCTGGCCGAGGTGCAGCTGGCCAAGCGCCAGGTGGGCAACGGGACAACACCGCATGTCCCGCACGCCGAGGGCCGGTACGGCCACACCTACACCACTCCCCACGAACCACCCCTGCGCCTCACCGTCCTGGGCGACTCCACCGCCGCCGGCCAGGGCGTCCACCGGGCCGGCCAGACACCGGGCGCGTTACTGGCATCGGGCCTGGCGGCGGTGGCGGAACGCCCGGTGGAACTCCGTAACGTCGCCCTCCCCGGGGCCCAGTCCGACGACCTGGACCGGCAGGTGGCCCTGACCCTGGCGGACCCGGCCCGGGTCCCCGACATCTGCGTGATCATGATCGGCGCGAACGACGTGACCCACCGGATGCCGCCGACCCGTTCGGTACGTCATCTGTCGGCGGCGGTACGACGTCTGCGTACGGCGGGTGCGGAGGTCGTCGTCGGCACCTGTCCCGACCTCGGCACGATCGAACCGGTACAGCAGCCCCTGCGCTGGCTGGCCCGCCGTGCCTCGCGGCAGCTGGCGGCCGCGCAGACGATCGGGGCCGTCGAGCAGGGCGGCCGGACGGTGTCGCTGGGCGACCTGCTGGGCCCGGAGTTCGCGGCGAACCCCCGGGAGCTGTTCGGCCCGGACAACTACCACCCCTCGGCGGAGGGCTACGCGACGGCGGCGATGGCGGTACTGCCGACGGTGTGTGCCGCGCTGGGCCTGTGGCCGGCGGAGGAGGAGCGCCCGGACGTCTCCCGCCGCGAGGGCTTCCTGCCGGTGGCCCGAGCTGCGGCGGAGGCGGCGTCGGAGGCCGGCACGGAGGTCACGGCCGCGATGCCGACGGGGCCCAGGGGTCCGAAGGGTCCGTGGGCCTTGCTCAAGCGGCGCCGGCGTCGCAGGGTGCCGGTGTCGGAGCCGGCCCCTGTCACGCAGAGTCCCTGAGCAGCGGCCGACACAGAGAAAAGCAAGCGCTTAGAAAACTGCGGTCAGGGTCACACCGCCATACACGTGACCGAGACCATACGTACGGGTAACTTCCCAAAGAGCCCTGCACAACAAAGGCCCTGTACACACCCGTACGCCAATGGAGTCGTCATGCCCGAAGCCGTGATCGTCTCGACCGCCCGCTCCCCCATCGGCCGCGCCGGCAAGGGCTCCCTCAAAGACCTGCGCCCGGACGATCTGACCGCCACGATCATCCAGGCGGCGCTCGCCAAGGTCCCGGAGCTCGACCCCCAGGACATCGACGACCTGATGCTCGGCTGCGGCCTGCCCGGCGGCGAGCAGGGCCACAACCTCGGCCGCGTCGTCGCCGTACAGATGGGGATGGACCACCTCCCCGGCTGCACCATCACCCGCTACTGCAGCTCCTCCCTCCAGACCTCCCGCATGGCCCTGCACGCCATCAAGGCCGGCGAGGGCGACGTCTTCATCTCGGCCGGCGTCGAGATGGTGTCCCGTTTCGGCAAGGGCAGCTCCGACGGCCTCCCGGACACGCACAACCCCCTCTTCGCCGACGCCGAGGCCCGCACCGTCGCCGTGGCCCAGAGCGAGGGCTCCAGCTGGCACGACCCGCGCGAGGACGGCCTCGTCCCCGACCCGTACATCGCGATGGGCCAGACCGCCGAGAACCTCGCCCGCGCGAAGGGCATCACCCGCCAGGACATGGACGAGTTCGGCGTCCGCTCCCAGAACCTCGCCGAGGAAGCCATCAAGAACGGCTTCTGGGAGCGCGAGATCACCCCGGTCACGACCCCGGACGGCACGGTCGTCGGCAAGGACGACGGCCCCCGCGCCGGCGTCACCATGGAGGGCGTCCAGGGCCTCAAGCCGGTCTTCCGCCCGGACGGGCTCGTCACGGCCGGCAATTGCTGCCCGCTGAACGACGGCGCCGCCGCGGTCGTGATCATGTCCGACACGAAGGCCGCCGAGCTCGGCCTCACGCCCCTCGCCCGCATCGTCTCCACCGGCGTCTCCGCCCTCTCCCCCGAGATCATGGGTCTCGGCCCGGTCGAGGCGAGCCGGCAGGCGCTGCGCCGGGCCGGCCTGGGCATCGACGACATCGACCTGGTCGAGATCAACGAGGCGTTCGCCGCCCAGGTGATCCCCTCCTACCGCGAGCTCGGCATCGACCTCGACCGGCTGAACGTCAACGGCGGCGCCATCGCCGTTGGCCACCCCTTCGGCATGACCGGCGCCCGCATCACCGGCACGCTCATCAACTCCCTCCAGTTCCACGACAAGCAGTTCGGCCTGGAGACGATGTGCGTCGGCGGCGGCCAGGGCATGGCGATGGTCATCGAGCGCCTGAGCTGACCAACTCCTCGTAACCACGCGGAAACACCGCGTGATACTTCGGCCCGGAACCCAGTAATCACCAGGGTTCTGGGCCGATTTGTGATCCAATCTCCCCCAGGATGTGACCTATCTCCCTCGAAGGGGGGAGGTGCGCAGGTCAGACCCACTAAGGCAGCAAACTTCGGGCCCACAATCCTGTCCGTTTCGTGACGTTACGCACTGACAGCTGGATAGTCCGCCCTTCAAGCTGATGTAGGAAGTCGGGGGTCGACTTTGAAACCGGGAGTACGTCAGTGAGCGCCATGCCGATCGCCTTGTTGGTCACCACGGCCGCCACGGGCGCCGTGGGCGTCGCCGTCCTGCGCATCCTCATGGTGCTGCGCCGGCAGGTCGCCGCACTGCACACCGAGCTCGCCAAGGGCAACGCCGCCGCGCGGTCTCGCGTGCCCAGCGCCCGCCGCTCCTCCGATGTCGACGCGATACGGGCAGCCGTGGCCGAGGCACTCGCCGAGGAACGCGAGCGTGAGCTCGCCGAGGCGCGGGCGTTCTGGGCCGCCCAGGAGTCCCGTGACGCCTCTGACGCGCCCTCGCTGCTCGGCCTGCCGGACAGCGAGCTCTTCCTGCCCCGCCAGGCCGATTTCGTGGGCCTGGAGCCGGTGGCCGAGCCCGGCGCGGACGCCGACGAGTTCGCTGCGGACTCCCCGGAACTGGCCGCGGCCCGCCGCCGCCACCCCTCCCACCCGGACTTCGTTCCGCTCCCGTCACCGGTCGCGAACGACCACGAGCGCACGGTGGCCACACTCGAGGAGCTGGCCGCCACCCAGGTCGCGCTCACCGACGTCCGCCCCGGCCCCCTCGGCACCCTCGACGTCTACGTCTTCGCCGACGGCACCACCCTGTGCATGACCCCGGGCCACCGCGAAACAGCGGAACGCCTGGCAGCGGCACTGCGAACGGGCAAGACTCCGATCCTGCTGGGCGGCTCGGGCATCTCGGGCGCATACACCCTGACCTTCGCCTGCGGCGAGGAGAACGTCTACATCCTGGCGGACAGGGTCATAGCGTCCCTCTGACCTGAAAACGCCGGGGAGGATCGACGCCGCCAGGGGCGCGGGGAACTGCGCGCCCAGCCACAACGGACCCGCACCCGCCAACGCACCTCAGACCCCCGCCTGCTTCTGCGCATCCCCCACCAACCGCACCGCATCGTCAACCTCAGCCTCGCTCTCAAGAACGAGCGCCAAATCATGCACAGCAACGGTGATCTGATCCGCCGCAGCAAACATCCCCGCATCAGGCATCACCCGAGGCTCAACCCCTTCCAGCACCTGAGCCCGACGCGCCAACTCCCTCGCCAGACCCAGCGCTTCCGCCGCAGCCCCCCTTTGCAACCGACTCTGCGGAGCAGCCCGAAGCCGATCCGCAAAGTGATCCACCGCTCGGGTCAGACGCGTCGTATCCACCACGCCGCGAGCGTACGCGGCGTACGCGTCTCTCCGCGACTGTTGCCAACAGGCGAACGCTCAGGCACGGTGACCTGAAGGACCGGCTTACATCCCCTTTGCGTCCGGAGGCGCCGATGTCCCACGTCCTCTCCGAGGAGACCCATCGCAACCTGCTCGCCCGCATCCCCCACTGCACCGGTCGTGAAGTGTCCGACTGGCTGCGTACCGTCGACGAAGGCCCAGCCCTCTTCCGCTTCGAGGAGAAGGTCAGCTGGCTCCGCCACGAACACAACCTCGCGTACGGCCACGCGAAGGCGATCATTCACGAGTACGACCTGAGGAGGGCCGCGCGCAAGTTCTTCTAGGCGCGCACTGTCTCGACGACGAAGAGACGCAGAAGGGCCCCGGGTCGGAACCCGGGGCCCTTCTCACGCACGCGTTTCACACGCGATGCGCGTCAGCGTCAGTCGCTGCTGTTGAGGATCGCGATGATCCTCAGGAACTCCATGTAGATCCACACCAGGGTCAGCGTCAGGCCGAAGGCCGCCAGCCACGCCTCCTCGCGCGGTGCGCCGTACGCGATGCCGTCCTCGACCTGCTTGAAGTCGAGGGCCAGGAAGGCCGCGCCGAGCAGGATGCCGATGACGCCGAAGACGACGCCCATCGGGCCGCTGCGGAAGCCGAGGCCGTCACCGCCGCCGAACACCGCGAACAGCAGGTTCACCATCATCAGCATGATGAAGCCGAGCGCGGCCGCCATCACGAAGCCGTAGAACCGGCGGTTGACGCGGATCCAGCCTGCCTTGTACGCCACCAGCACACCGGCGAAGACGGCCATGGTGCCGATCACCGCCTGCATGGCAGCGCCGTCGGCGATCCGGTTGTCGACGATGTTGGACAGGACACCGAGGAAGACGCCCTCGAACGCGGCGTACGTCAGGATCAGCGCGGGCGATGCCTTGCGCTTGAAGGACTGGACGAACGCCAGGACCATGCCGATCAGCGCGGCGCCGATGCCGATGCCGTACGACCGGCCGATGTTCGCGTCGTCGATGGGCAGCAGTGCCCAGGCGAGCGCGGCCGTGACGACCAGGACGCCGAGGGTGGTGCCGGTGCGCAGGACGACGTCGTCGATGGTCATCCGGCCGGTGGTGGCCGGGGCCTGCGGCGGGGCGCCCTGCTGGAGGTCCTGCTGCGCGTAGGGGTTCTGCGCGTACGGGTTGCCGGCCTGCGGCTGGGCATACGGGTTGCCCTGCGCGTACGGGTTGGCCTGCTGCGTTCCCACAGCTGCGCCCCCGGCCTGCGGCGCGGTGTTGAAGCCCGCGTAGCCGTTGTCGCGGCTGAACCCCCGTCGCGAGAAGACCGGGTTGCTGCTCCTCATTTCACTCCTCCATGGCCGTCTGCGTAGGCCTTGGCTCAAGAGTAATAGGTAGGCAAAGGATTGACCCTACTGCTTGGGGAGGATCTTTCCCTCGTCGTGGTGCGCAACACGCTACGCGGCCCTTTGATTCCCAGCCACGGCGGCCTCACCCGAACGGAAACCCCGTGTACCCCTCAGCCAGGTCGGTCTCGGCGGCCCGGGAGGAGGCGAGCCGCTCCAGCCGGGCCAGCTGGAGGCGGTCCTCGAAGGGGGGCGCGTCGGGGGCCCGGTGCAGGAGGGTCGTCATGTCGTAGGAGAACCGCTCGGCCTGCCAGACGCGGCGCAGGCAGGTCTGCGAGTAGGCGTCGAGCAACTGGGCGGAACCGCTCTCCTTCTCGTACGTCAGTGCCCTCGCGAAGGTCACGACGTCCCCGACGGCCAGGTTGAGCCCCTTGGCTCCCGTGGGCGGCACGATGTGGGCCGCGTCCCCGGCGAGGAAGAGGCGGCCGTGCCGCATGGGCTCGTGGACGTAGGAGCGCATCGGGGTGACCGACTTCTGGGTGATGGGGCCGCGCTCCAGGCTCCAGTCGTCGGCGGTCTCGAAGCGGCGCTCCAGCTCCGACCAGATCGCCTCGTCGCTCCACGCCTGCTCGTCCGTGCCCTCCGGCACCTGGAGGTAGAGGCGGGAGACGGACGGGGAGCGCATGGACAGCAGGGCGAAGCCACGGTCGTGGCGGGCGTAGACCAGCTCGTCGTGCGAGGGCGGCACGTCGGCGAGGATGCCGAGCCAGCCGAAGGGGTACGTCCGTTCGAAGGTCTGGGACACCGAGGCGGGGACCGCCGTCCGGGCCACGCCCCAGAAGCCGTCGCAGCCGACGACGTAGTCGCACTCCAGGACGTCCTCGCGGCCCTCGTGGCGGAAGCGGACGCGCGGGCGGTCGGTGGCGGCGTCCTCGACGGCCAGCGCCTCCGCCTCGAACAGCAGCGGGCCGCCCTCCTTGAGCTGGAGGGCGATGAGGTCCTTGCACACCTCCGTCTGGGCGTAGACCCTCACCGACCGGCCGCCGGTGAGGGCCGGGAAGTCGACGCGGTGGCGCTGCCTGGCGAACCGCAGCTCGATGCCGTCGTGGCGCAGCCCCTCGCGGTCCATGCGCTCCCCGGCGCCGGCCGCGCGCAGCACGTCCACCGTCCCCTGCTCCAGGATTCCGGCCCGCTGCCGGTGCTCGACGTAGGCCCGGTCGCGGCTTTCCAGGACGACCGAGGCGATGCCCGCGTTGTGGAGCAGCCGGGCCAGGAGGAGCCCGGCGGGGCCGGCTCCGATGATGCCGACGGTGGTGCGCATCGGTCGTTCCCTTCGGTGGACTTCACTGACCACTCGCCACTGACCACTGTTCACTGGCCACTGACCACTGTTCACTCGCCACTCATGGTCGCAGGTTCGTCTGGTGAAATTAAGTTCACTCGCTTCAGGGCATGAGTCTGCGTCCGCGACCACGCGGTGTCAACGCCCGTCCCAACGGTCGTTCGGTGAAGTCTTCAATGGAGGATGCAGGCAACCGAGCCGCGAGCAGCGGCTCGAAGAGGCGTTGTGAGTGCCCGGAGCCGGACTTGAACCGGCACGCCCGCGAAGGGGCAGCGAGGTTTAAGCTCGCCGTGTCTGCATTCCACCATCCGGGCAGGCCATGGCTCCGCATCGAGGTGCCGAGCCTATCGGGGTGCATCCCTCGAACTACGGACGGGTGGACCGATGTTGTCTTATTTTATTGACGTCTGAGGGAGCATCAGCCCACGGAACAGGCCATCCGCACTTGCCAATAGCCTTACGCGCCGACCCCGGCCCCGCATGCGGAATGACGGAATTTCACCGCCCAAACGAGGGGGCTCCACCTGTTCTTGACGTAAGCGCTCCCGCGGAGGGGCCGTCAGGACGGCTGCCGGGGACCGCTGTCAGGGGTACCCGTCATCCCCAGGTATGACACGACGGCGTGTGGTGCGACTCGAGTCTGCCTTCGGAACCAGAACAGCGGGTGACTACACGGCCCTCATCGGCGACCACGATGGAACACGTCCCCACAACCGTCGTCCCGACAGGAGTGCCTTCTCGTGACCACCGCATCCATCGCCGGCCGGGCCACCAAAGTGGCCGCGCGTGCCACGGATCTCTCCAAGATCTACGGACAGGGCGAGACCCAGGTGGTCGCCCTCGACCAGGTCTCCGTCGACTTCCGGCAGGCCGAGTTCACCGCGATCATGGGCCCCTCCGGATCCGGAAAGTCCACGCTGATGCACTGCGTGGCGGGCCTGGACACCTTCTCGTCGGGTTCCGTGCGCATCGGCGACACCGAGCTGGGGTCCCTGAAGGACAAGCAGCTGACCAAGCTGCGCCGGGACAAGATCGGCTTCATCTTCCAGGCCTTCAACCTACTGCCGACACTGAACGCCCTGGAGAACATCACGCTCCCGATGGACATCGCGGGCCGCAAGCCGGACAAGCAGTGGCTGGAGTCGGTGATCCGGATGGTGGGCCTGGCCGACCGCCTCAGCCACCGCCCCTCCCAGCTGTCCGGCGGCCAGCAGCAGCGCGTCGCCGTCGCCCGCGCCCTGGCCTCCCGGCCCGACATCGTCTTCGGCGACGAGCCGACCGGAAACCTCGACTCCCGCTCGGGCGCCGAGATCCTCGGCTTCCTGCGCAACTCCGTACGGGAGCTGGGGCAGACGGTGGTGATGGTGACCCATGATCCGGTGGCGGCGGCGTACGCGGACCGGGTGGTGTTCCTGGCGGACGGTCGGATCGTGGACGAGGTGTACGGGCCGACGGCCGACTCGGTCCTGGATCGAATGAAGCAGTTCGACAGCAAGGGCCGCACGAGCTGACGCTCACTCAACCTCGTACGTCTGGACGTAGACAACCCATGTTCCGTACCGCCTTGCGCAACGTGTTCGCGCACAAGGCCCGGCTCCTGATGACCGTGCTCGCCGTGATGCTCGGCGTGGCCTTCGTGTCGGGGACCCTGGTCTTCACCAACACCATCTCCGAGGCCTACCAGAAGAGTTCGGCCAAGGGCTTCGGCCAGGTCGACGTGGCCGTCGACCCCGAGCCCCAGGAGGACACGGGCAACACCGTCGGCAAGACCCCCGAGCTGACGCAGGCGCTGCTCGACGAGAGCACCAAGGTGCCCGGCGCCGCGTCCGCCATCGGCGTCGTCAGCGGCTTCACCGCGATCGCCGACAAGGACGGCAAGCTGATAGGCGGCGGCTTCCAGTCGCGGGGCGGGAACTACTGGGGCACCAAGGACGCCCGGTATCCGCTGGTCAGCGGGCACGCCCCCAAGGGCGCGGGCGAGGTCCTCATCGACTCCAAGACCGCCGAGCGCGCCGGGTACGAGGTCGGCGACACCGTACGGCTCTCGGTGAACGGCCCTGTCCTCGACCCCAGGATCGTCGGCATCTTCACCACCGACGACGGCAATGTCGCGGCCGGCGGCAGCCTCGCCCTCTTCGACACCGCGACCGCGCAGAAGCTGTTCGGCAAGACGGGCACGTACGACGAGATCGCCGTCAAGGCGAAGGCCGGTGTCACCCAGGCCGCGCTACAGGCCGAGCTGGACAAGGCGCTGCCGAAGGACGCCGTCGAGACCACGACCGGCAAACAACTCGCCGACGACCAGGCCCATAGGATCTCCTCGCAGATGTCCGGGCTGAAGCAGGGCCTGCTGGCCTTCGCGGGCATCTCGCTCTTCGTCGGGACGTTCATCATCGCCAACACCTTCACCATGCTGGTCGCCCAGCGCACCAAGGAACTGGCACTGATGCGGGCCGTAGGGGCCTCGCGCCGGCAGGTCACCCGCTCTGTCCTCGTCGAGGCGTTCGTGGTCGGCACGGTCGCCGCGGTGACGGGCCTCGCCGCCGGCGTCGGCATCGGTGCGGGACTGCGGGCCCTGATGGGCACGTTCGACACGGCCATCGTCCCGGACGGGCCGCTGATCATCACGCCGAGCACGGTCGCCGCGGCCCTCGCCGTCGGCATCCTCATCACCATGCTGGCGGCCTGGCTGCCGGGCCGCCGGGCCGCGAAGATCCCGCCGGTCGCGGCGATGAGCAGCGTGCACGCGGAGGCGACGGCCAAGTCGCTGGTGCTGCGCAATACGCTGGGCGCGCTGTTCTCGGCGGCGGGTATCGCGGTCGTCCTCGCGGCGACGACGATGTCCAGCAAGGGCGGCCAGGCCCCCATGAGCCTCGGCGCGGCCCTCCTCATCATCGGCGTCTTCATCCTCACCCCGCTCCTGTCCCGCCCGCTGATCGCGGCCGCGGCACCGATGCTGCGCGTGTTCGGCGTCTCCGGCAAGCTGGCCCGCCAGAACTCGGTGCGCAATCCCCGCCGTACGGCCGCCACCGCCTCGGCGCTGATGATCGGCCTCACCCTGATCACCGGCATGACGGTGATGGCGGGCAGCCTGCAGAAGTCGATCGACAAGAGGGCGGCGTCCGCGATCAAGGCGGACTACGTGGTCTCCATGGCGAACACCAACGAGTTGTCGCCGGACGTCGAGAAGAAGCTGAAGCAGCTCGACGACGTCACCGCCACCAGCCCGATGCGCCAGGCCCCCTCGCGCATCGACGGCGAGAGCTTGTACCTCACCGGCGTCACGGGCAACACGATCGGCGAGCTGACCAACCTGAAGGTCGACGAGGGCTCCTTCAAGGTGGGCGGCGCGCAGGCGGTCGTGGAGGCCGACATCGCCAAGGCGTACGGCTGGAAGGCGGGTTCGAACTTCACCGTCCACTACGAGGACGGCAAGAAGCAGAAACTGACGGTCGCCGGGGTCTACGAGGGCAACGAGATGGTCGGGGGGATCCTCGTGGACAACGCCACCCTCTCCCCGCACCAGACGGACCCGGGCGACACGGCGATCATGGTGAAGACGTCCGACGGGGCGTCGAGCGCGACGAAGGACCGGATCGAGAAGGCTCTCGGCTCCAACCCGGCCATCAAGGTCGAGGGCAAGGAGGACCTCTCCAACGAGGTCGCGAAGACGTTCACGCTGGTGCTGAACATGGTCTACGGCCTGTTGGCGATGGCGGTGCTCGTCGCGGTCCTCGGCGTCATCAACACCCTGGCCATGTCGGTCTTCGAGCGCTCCCAGGAGATCGGCATGCTGCGCGCGATCGGCCTGGACCGCAAGGGCATCAAGCGGATGGTCCGTCTGGAGTCCCTGGTCATCTGCCTCTTCGGCGGCGTGCTGGGCATCGGCCTCGGCGTGTTCTTCGGCTGGGCGGCCGGTGAGCTGCTCAGCACCAAGATGGCGACCTACGAACTGGTCCTGCCGTGGGCCCGAATGGCCGTGTTCCTGCTGATGGCGGCGACGGTGGGCGTCCTGGCCGCGCTGTGGCCGGCCCGGCGGGCGGCGCGGCTGAACATGCTGTCGGCGATCAAGTCGGAGTAGCCGGACGGCAGTTGGCCCCGCTCCTGCAACAAGGAGCGGGGCCCTTCTCTTTGAGTCGCTTCTCTTTGTGTCGCTTCTCTTTGTGTCGCTCAGTTCCAGTTACGGGACCGCAGGGGCAGCCCCGAGTCGCCGGACAGGGGGGTCCTGACGGCGAGGACCTGGTTGACGCCGATGCGGTTGTGCTCGAAGGCGAGCGCGGAGGCGGCCATGTACAACCGCCACACGCGGGCCCGGCCCGGGCTGGTCAACTGGACGGCACGCGCCCAGCCGGCCTCCAGGTTGGCGACCCAGCGGCGCAGGGTGAGGGCGTAGTGCTCGCGGATCGACTCGACGTCGCGCACCTCGAACCCGGCGCGTTCGAGTTGGGTGACGGTGGTGCCGATGGGGGCGAGTTCGCCGTCGGGAAAGACATAGGAATCGATGAACTCGTCGACGTTGTAGGAGGATTCGTCGCGCTGCGGGCGGCGGGCGATCTGGTGGTTGAGCAGCCGCCCGCCGGGCTTGAGGAGCCGCAGGAGGTTCTCGGCGTACTCCAGGTAGCGGTCGGCGCCGACGTGTTCGGCCATGCCGATGGAGGAGATCGCGTCGAACGGTCCGTCGGTGACGTCCCGGTAGTCCTGTACGCGGATCTCGACCTTGTCGGTCAGTCCCTCGTCGGCGATGCGCTTACGGGCGTACGCGGCCTGCTCGTGGGAGAGGGTGATGCCGACGACGCTCACGCCGTGCTCGCGGGCGGCGTGGATGGCCATGGAACCCCAGCCGCAGCCGACGTCGAGCAGCCGCTGTCCGGGCTTGAGGGCGAGCTTGCGGGAGATGAGTTCGAGCTTGTCGCGCTGGGCGGTTTCGAGGGTGCCGCCCGCCGTCTCGGGGGCCGGCCAGTAGGCGCAGGAGTACACCATGCTCGGGCCGAGGACGAGCTCGTAGAAGTCGTTGCCGACGTCGTAGTGGTGGCTGATGGCGCGCTTGTCGCTGTGCTTGGTGTGCAGGTGGCGGCGGGGTCTGCGGACCTCCTCCCGGGGCGGGGCCGGGGGCAGCGGAGGGCCGGCGAGGGCGATGAGCCCGCGGGCGGCGGCGCGGACGTCGGGGTCGCGCAGGGCCTGGGCGAGGCTCCTCGCGTCCTCTCCGCGCTCCCAGATGAGGCCCGACACCAGGTCGAGGGTGGCGTAGAGGTCGCCCTCGATGTCCAGGTCACCGGCGACCCAGGCACGGGCCAGGCCCAGTTCGCCGGGCTTCCACAGCAGTCGGCGTACGGCTCGGCGGTTGCGTACGACGAGGGTCGGTGCGCCCGGCGGCCCCGCCTGCGAACCGTCCCAAGCACGGATGCGCACGGGGAGGGGGGCTCCCAGCAATTGTTCGACGAGGCTCTTCAGCCGCAGCGCGGCGTCCGCCATGGTGTACACCTCCGTGAGGGCAATCCTGAAATGTCCATCACCACGTAAACACCTGCGGGGCCGGGCCGCAGTCCCCCGTGCGCGTTACAGCTGGGCAAAATGTGTGTAAGGGGCACGGTGTTTCGGCCAGTGGCCCGGCAGACCCCGGGAACGCCGAAGGGGCCGCCCGCACCACGGATGGCGGGCGGCCCCTTCGGGGCGTTCAGTGACCGGGCGTCAGGAGGCCTTGGCCTGCTCGGCCTTCGGCTTCTCCGCGGCCTTGGACTTGTCCTCGGCCTTGCTCGCGGCGACCGGCGCCGGCTTGGCGGCCTCGTAGAACTCCTCGCGCGGAGTCTCCAGGGCGCCCAGCGCGACGACCTCGCGCTTGAGGAACATCGCGAGCGTCCAGTCGGCGAAGACGCGGATCTTGCGGTTCCACGTCGGCATCGCCATGCCGTGGTAGCCGCGGTGCATGTACCACGCCAGCCGGCCCTTGAGCTTGATCTTCACCTTGCCCATGACGATCATCGCCACGCCCTTGTGGAGGCCGAGGCCGGCCACCGCGCCCTTGTTGGCGTGCGCGTAGTCCTTCTGCGGGAAGCCCCGCAGACCGGAGATCACGTTGTCGCCGAGGACCCGCGCCTGCCGCAGGGCGTGCTGCGCGTTCGGCGGGCACCAGGCGTTCTCGTTGCCCGCCTTGCGGCCGATGAGGTCGGGCACCTGGGCGTTGTCACCGGCGGCCCAGATGTGGTCCGTGCCCTTGACCTGGAGCGTGGGCTCGCAGTCGACGTGACCGCGGGGGCCGAGGGGAATGCCGTAGCGCGACAGGGCCGGGTTCGGTTTGACGCCCGCCGTCCACACGATGGTGTTGGAGTCGACCTCCAGGCCGTTCTTCAGCACCACGTGGCCGTCGACGCAGGAGTCCATGGAGGTGGAGAGGTACACCTCGACCCCGCGGCCCTCCAGGTGCTCCTTGCCGTACTGGCCGAGCTTGGGGCCGACCTCGGGGAGGATCTTGTCGGCCGCGTCGACGAGGATGAACCGCATGTCCTCGCGGGACACGTTGTTGTAGTACTTCGCCGCGTCGCGGGCCATGTCCTCGACCTCGCCGATGGTCTCCGCACCCGCGAAGCCGCCGCCGACGAAGACGAAGGTGAGCGCCTTGCGGCGGATCTCCTCGTCGGTCGTGGAGTCGGCCTTGTCCAGCTGCTCGAGGACGTGGTTGCGCAGGCCGATGGCCTCCTCGATGCCCTTCATACCGATGCCCTGCTCGGCGAGGCCGGGGATCGGGAAGGTGCGGGAGACCGCGCCGAGCGCGATCACCAGGTAGTCGAAGGGCAGCTCGTACGCCTCGCCGACCAGCGGGGCGATCGAGGCGACCTTGCGGTCCTGGTCGATGGTGGTGACCCGGCCGGTGAGGACCTCCGCCTTGGGCAGCACGCGTCGCAACGGGACGACGACGTGGCGCGGGGAGATGCTGCCGGCGGCGGTTTCGGGAAGGAAGGGCTGGTAGGTCATGTACGACCGGGGGTCGACGACCGTGACGGTCGCCTCGCCGTAGCGCATCTTCTTGAGAATGCGCCGAGCTGCGTACAGGCCTACGTACCCACCGCCTACTACGAGGATCCTGGGACGCTCCGTGGTGCTCATGCCATCGAGTATCCACCCGCTTCAGGGGGGTAGCTCGTGCGCCCCTTCACAAGCTTCCTCGGGGTCTGTGCTATCCTCCGCCGTTCGCGTGATCCAGGTCATTGCGCCGAGAAGGAACCTGTGTACCGGGCGAGCCGTTGTCAATGCCGCCTGAGCTGCCTCTCCGGCCTTTCTGACCCCCTGTGAGCCACCCCGGCGGGCCTCCCCCAACACCCTCCGGGAACACCCTCGCCCACCCCTTCTGAACACGTTCAAGGGCCTATCGGGCCCCCAGAAGGGTCAACCGGACCGGATTCCCGCCACGACCGTGCCGATTTCCTTGTGAAGAACTTCACGAACTTTTCCGGCGGCACGTCAAGGAGGGGCCCGCAAGGCCACCGCAAGGCCCCTCTGACGCGCTCACAAGGGGGAATCGCCTCTCACGCGAGCGAGAAAGCGATCCCGTCGAGGATGTCGTGCTCGCTCACCACGACCTCCTCCGCGCCGATCCGTTCCATGATCGACAGCAGGACCAGGGCGCCCGCGCCGATCACGTCGACGCGCCCCGGATGCATGGAGGGGACGGCCGCGCGCTCGGCGTGGGTGGAGCGCAGAAGCCAGTCCGTGATCTCGCGGACCTTGTCGTGCGGGACCCGGGAGTGGTGGATGACCGTCGAGTCGTACTCGGGCAGGTCCTGCGCGATCGCCGACACGGTCGTCACCGAGCCGGCCAGACCCACCAGCGTGCGCGCCTCGCGCAGCGGGACCGTCCGCTCGGCGAGGTCCAGGGCCGCCTCGATGTCGGCCCGCATCGCCGCGATCTGAGGGGGCGTCGGCGGATCGGTGACGGCGCCGTCCACGACCAGGTGCCGCTCGGTCATCCGCACACAGCCGATGTCGACCGAGCGCGCCGCCCGCACCTGGTCCTCGCCGACGACGAACTCGGTCGAACCGCCACCGATGTCCACCACGAGGTAGGGCTTGTCGAGGTGGTCGCTGCCCGCCAGTTCCTTCGTGGCGCCGATGAAGGAGAACTCCGCCTCCTGGTCGCCGGTGACGACCTCCGGCTCCACCCCCAGGATGTCCAGCACCCCGCGTATGAACTCGTCCCGGTTCTCCGCGTCCCGGGAGGCGGAGGTCGCCACGAAGCGCAGCCGCTCGGCGCCGTGCTCCTTGATGACCGCCGCGTACTCCCGGCAGGCGGCGAAGGTGCGCTCCAGCGCCTCGGGGGCGAGCCGTCCGGTGCGGTCGACGCCCTGGCCGAGCCGCACGATGGTCATACGGCGGTCCAGGTCGACCAGTTCGCCGCTCTCACCGTCCACGTCGGCGACCAGCAGCCGGATCGAATTCGTACCGCAGTCGATGGCGGCGACTCGGGTCACTTCGCGTCCTCCCGCACGAGCGTCACGCACGCTCCCTTGCGCCACCACTCGGGCAGCATCTCCAGTGCCTCGTCGCCGAGCGGGTTCACGCCCGGTCCGGCCGCCAGCGAGTGGGCCACCAGCACGTGCAGGCACTTCACCCGGTCCGGCATGCCGCCCGCGCTCGGGAAGCCCTTCAGCTCCTCGATCTCGTCGCGGCGCCGGATGTAGTCCTCGTGCGCGGCGCGGTAGGCGGCGGCGAGCTCCGGGTCGCTCTCCAGGCGGGCCGTCATCTCCTTCATCACGCCGTTGGCCTCCAGGGTGCCGATCGCCGAGGAGGCCTTCGGGCACGTCAGGTAGTACAGCGTCGGGAAGGGCGTGCCGTCGGGAAGGCGGGGGGCCGTCTCCACCACGTCCGGGTGGCCGCACGGGCAGCGGTGCGCGATGGCGCGCAGCCCGCGGGGCGGACGCCCGAGCTGCTGCTTGAAGGCCTCGACGTCCGCGTCGGTGGGCTCGGTGCGCGGGGTGGGCGGCGGGGGCGTGTGCATGCCTTTAGGGAAGTCTCTCTGAGGTATCTGAGGTATCTGTCGGTTCACTGGTCGGCGGCGTCGGACTTGTCGACCCCGTCCCAGACGTTGGCGTACCAGGGGCGGTCGGCCGCCCCCAGCTCGGCGCGCGACTGCTTGGCCGCGTCCGGGTCGATGACGATGTACCCCGTCTCGCCCGGCATGACGTAGTGCAGCCGCTCCCGGATCTGCTGCTCCGCGTACGCGTCGTCCTGCCAGCGTGCCTTGACGTCGCGCAGTTGCTCGACCCGCTGCCGGGCCTGATCCTGCTGCCGTTGGAGATCGTCGACCTCGGCGCGCTGGGAGACGTACTGCCTCATGGGATAGGCGAGCGCCACGATCAGCGTGCACAGGACGAGGGCGAGCAGCGCGGCGCGGCCGGTCAGCCGGGAGCGGCGCGCCTGCCGCTTGGTCTGGGAGCGGTAGACGCGGGCGGCCGTCTGCTCGCCGAGCAGCTTGATCCTGGTCGTGGTGGAGAAACGGTCGCGGTCCTTCACGGCCATCGGCTCCCGCCTCCCCTTCACACCCGTCATACGCGCGTACGTCCCCGGACACGGTACGGGACCGGGTACGGGGACGTACGTACGACTGGCTAAGGCTTACCCAGGGTTGAGCCCCGCTTGGGTCAGCCCTTGAAGCGAGGGAACGCGCTGCGACCGGCGTACACCGCCGCGTCGTCGAGGATCTCCTCGATGCGCAGCAGCTGGTTGTACTTGGCGACGCGCTCGGAGCGGGCCGGGGCGCCGGTCTTGATCTGGCCGCAGTTGGTGGCGACGGCCAGGTCGGCGATCGTGACGTCCTCGGTCTCGCCGGAGCGGTGGGACATCATGCACTTGAAGCCGGAGCGCTGGGCGAGCTCGACGGCGTCCAGGGTCTCGGTCAGCGAGCCGATCTGGTTGACCTTGACCAGCAGGGCGTTGGCGGCACCCTCGTCGATACCGCGGGCCAGGCGCTCCGGGTTGGTGACGAACAGGTCGTCGCCGACGATCTGCACCTTGTCGCCGAGCTTGTCCGTGAGGATCTTCCAGCCGGCCCAGTCGTCCTCGAACAGCGGGTCCTCGATGGAGACGAGCGGGTAGGCCGCGGCGAGCTCCTCGTAGTACTCCGTCATCTCGGCGGCGGAGCGCTCCTTGCCCTCGAAGGAGTAGACGCCGTCCTTGTAGAACTCGGAGGCGGCCACGTCGAGCGCGAGGGCGATCTGCTCGCCGGGGACGTAACCGGCCTGCTTGACGGCCTCGAGGATGAGGTCGAGGGCCTCGCGGTTGGAGCCGAGGTTCGGGGCGAAGCCGCCCTCGTCGCCGAGGCCGGTGGACAGGCCCTTGGTCTTCAGCACCTTCTTGAGGGTGTGGTAGACCTCGGTGCCCCAGCGCAGCGCCTCGGAGAAGGTCTCCGCGCCGATCGGGGCGATCATGAACTCCTGGATGTCCACGTTGGAGTCGGCGTGCGAGCCGCCGTTGAGGATGTTCATCATCGGCACCGGCAGCAGGTGCGCGTTCGGGCCGCCCAGGTACCGGAAGAGCGGGAGGTCGCTGGCCTCGGAGGCGGCGTGGGCGACGGCGAGCGAGACGCCGAGGATGGCGTTGGCGCCGAGCGAGCCCTTGTTGTCGGTGGCGTCCAGGTCGAACATGGCCTGGTCGATCAGGCGCTGCTCGGTGGCGTCGTAGCCGACCAGCTCCGGGCCGATCTGCTCGATGACGGCCAGGACGGCCTTCTCGACACCCTTGCCCTGGTAGCGGTTGGGGTCGCCGTCACGGAGCTCGATGGCCTCGAAGGCGCCCGTGGAGGCGCCGGACGGGACGGCGGCACGACCGGTGCTGCCGTCGTCGAGGCCGACCTCGACCTCGACCGTGGGGTTGCCTCGGGAGTCCAGGATTTCCCGGGCTACGACGACGTCGATGGACGGCACGAGCATCTCCTTCTTGGATGTGACGCGGGTCAGCAGGGCCACGAGGCCCGTAGCGAACGGGGGCCGCGGTCGGCTCTGCGAGACCGAGCCTAACCGCCTCCGGGCCATCGGCCGGTCCGTCGACCACCTCATGGACAGAACCGAGAGTAAATTGTTTCCGAACGGAACAAAGAGACGGAACAAAGGATGAGGACTCAAAGAGGACTCAAAAAAGCCCCGCCCCGGTGCGTACGGGGGATGACGCACCGGAGCGGGGAGCCCGTGGGGACGGCTACGAGCCGCGTGTCACTTCAGGTGCAGCTGCTGGCCCGGGAAGATCAGGTCGGCCTGGTCGACGATGTCCTTGTTCAGCTTGAACACCTTCTGCCAGCCGCCGGCGACGTCGTGCTCCTCGGCGATCGAGCTGAGGGTGTCGCCCTTGACGACCTTGTACTCGCCGTCGCCCTTCTTGACCTTCTTGCCGGTCGGGGTGGTGACGGTCTTCTTGGCGGCCGGGCGCTCGGCGGAGCGGGAGGCCGGCTGCTCGGTGGTGGAGCGGCTGCTGGTGTCGGTGCCCTGGCTCTGGCTCTGCGAGGAGTTGCTGGAGCCGCTCGACGAGGAGTCGGCGCTGCCACCGTTGTAGCCGCCGCTCGACAGACCCGTGCCGCAGTGCGGCCAGGCACCCTTGCCCTGGGCGGCGAGGACCTTCTCGGCGACGGCTATCTGCTGCGCCTTGGAGGCCAGGTTGGCCGTGGAGGCGTACTGCGTGCCGCCGTACGCGGCCCAGGTGGAGGCGGAGAACTGAAGACCGCCGTAGTAGCCGTTGCCGGTGTTGATGGACCAGTTGCCGCCGGACTCGCACTGGGCGACGGTGTCCCACTCGGAGGCGGTGGCGGCGGAGGCGGTGCCGGAGGCCATCAGCGGGGCGGCGACGGCCGCGCCGGTGACACCGGCGATGGCGATGGCGCGAGTGGTCTTGCTCGGACGGCGGTGCTTGCCCTTGCCGGAAAACAGCATGGAGAGATCCCCTCACCGACGCCTGCGAGGTGAGCTGTCGGGTTCGGGCCGGTTGAGTTGCCCGGCCGCACACCGTTCGGTGCGCGACTTCACCCCTAGCCGGTTCCGGTCTCGAGTTGCCTCAAGTCCTGGTCCCGGCGCCTACCTTGGGTCCCCCGCTCCTGCCTTCGGCGCTGTTCAGCGACGACTGTTCCCGTGCGGCCGCTGGCAGGATTCGGCGTTGCGGCTACCGGGGCTCGTGGTGACGAGCGGTCCTGACCGTAGACACGCGATCGGCGGAATTTCAAAGACGATCAGGGCTTCTGAGACTCATCCCACACTTTCACCAAACCGGACATTCAGTGGCGAAGTGTGACGCGAACTCCCGCTACCTTTTGCCCTGTTCAGCACCGACTTCGAGCGTCTGACCGGCGACGATATGCCCCGGGTCGGCACCGATCGCCTTTTTGTTCGTCTCGTAGAGGGCACGCCATCCGCCCTGGACGCCAAGGGAGTCGGCGATGGACGCGAGAGTGTCTCCGGAACGGACGGTGTACGAGTCGCCGGGAGCCGCGTGACGGCCCGTGGAGGTGTCGGTGTCGGCCGCGCCTTCATCGGCACTGCCTCCGCGATGCCGGCCGGCGGTGAGGGCTCCGGTGTCCACCAGACTCGAAAGGCCGCCCTCTTGCCAGGAGTTGTCGGAGCCGTCCTGTCCGGCCGCACCCGTGGAGGAGCTGTCGGAGTCCTGTGAGTCACTGGAGCCCGGGTCGGAATCACCGGATGCGTCGGACTTGGTCGAATTGTCCTTCGCGTTCGACGGGTCCGACGGGTCGTCGGACGGAGAGGGTGACGCGGGTGGCGTGGAAGCGTCCGCGGAGGAATTCGACGACGATTCCGATGAATCGGACAAGCCAGACGAGTCGGATGGACCAGATGAACCAGACGAACTGGATGAATTACCCGAACTCGAGCCATCCGCCAGCCCCGTGTCGACATCGGCCGAACCGGAGTCCTTGTCGAGCCCGTTGAGCAGCCCGCAGGTCCGCCAGTAGCCGACACCCTTGTCGGCGAGGACCTTCTCGGCGACGGCTATCTGCTGGGAGCGGCTGGCCTGGTCGGCGCTCGAGGCGTAGTCGAGGCCGCCGTACTTCTCCCAGTCCTCCTGGGCCAGGTGGAGCCCGCCGTAGTACCCGTCGCCCTTGTTCGCGCTCCAGGATCCGCCGGTCTCGCAGTTCGCGACCTGGTCCCATGTGGTGCCGCTGGCCGCGCTCGCGCCGGTGGCGCCGAGGAGCGGGATCGCGATGGCGGAGCCGGTCACTCCGGCCGCGACGAGCAGAGCCGGAGCCTGGCGGGGGCGACGGTGACGACCGTTCCCGGAGAGCATACGGAGGCCTTTCCCGAGACAACTGTGACCGGCGCGACGGGTGTGCGGCTAGGTGTCGCGCTGATCCGTGAACGTATAGGCACACGATTACTTGTCACAAGTTAATGCCGCACAGATCACGTGAAGATCACAGACGTGAAGGCATGTCACCTTTACGCAGGTGGGAGCAGTCGACCACGGGGCGTGAACGCGACGGGCAGCGTACGCAGTCCGCGCATGATGAGCCCTCCGCGCCAGCGCAAATCGGCTGAATCCCCTCCGAGTTGCAGGTCGGGAAGGCGCGTGAGCAGCGTGGCGAGGGCGGTCTGCGCCTCCAGACGGGCGAGCGGGGCGCCGAGGCAGTAGTGGATGCCGTGCCCGTACCCGAGGTGCTGGTTGTCGCCGCGGGAGAGATCGAGCACATCCGGATCGGCGAACCGCTCCGGATCCCGGTCCGCGGCGGCGAGGACGACGAGGACGGGGTCGCCGGGTGCGATGTCCTGCCCGCCGAGGGTGACCGGCCGGGTGGCGAAGCGCCAGGTGGCGAGCTCGACGGGGCCGTCGTAGCGGAGGAGTTCCTCGACGCCGGTGGCGAGGAGGCCGGTGTCCCCGGCGGCCAGGGAGTCCTGGAGGCGGGCCCGTTGCCCGGGGTGGGTGAGCAGGGCGTAGGTGCCGTTGCCGATGAGATTTACGGTCGTCTCAAAACCGGCGAACAGCAGGATGAAGGCCATGGCGGCGGCCTCGTTCTCGGTGAGGTGCTCACCGTGGTCGGAGGCGCGGATGAGCCCGGAGATGAGGTCCTCGCCGGGCGCGGCGGTCTGCGGCAGCGCCTCGCGCTTGCGGTGGATGAGCTCGGCGAGATAGCCGCGCATCTTCTTCACCGACCGCGCGACACCGCCCCGCGGACCTCCCCCGTGACGGATCATCATCCCCGCCCAGTCCCGGAAGTCGTCCTGGTCCTCGCGGGGGACGCCGAGCAGGTCGCAGATCGCGTAGATGGGGAGAGGGAAGGCGAACTCATGGATGAGATCGGCGCTTCCCGTCTCGGCGAACTGGTCGATGAGGTGGTCGGTGAGCTCCTGGACGCGCGGTGCGAACTCGGCGACCCGCCTCGGGGTGAACGCCTTGGAGACGAGCCGCCGCAGTCTCGTGTGGTCCGGCGGATCGATGTTGAGCAGATGGGTCATCAACTCGGCCTTGCGCTCGCCGGGGATGCCGGTCTTGCCCTTGGCGTGCGCGGGCTCGTCGTGATGGGCGGGGTTCTTGGACAGCCGCGGGTCGGCGAGGGCTTGTTTGGCGTCCGCGTAGCGGGTGACCAGCCAGGCCTCCACGCCGCTGGGGAGTTTGGCGCGGTGGACGGGGGCGTTTTCGCGCAGCCAGGCGTAGGCGGGGTAGGGGTTGGTGGCGAACTCCCAGGTGAAGAGCTCCGGTGCGGGGTTCGTGGGGGTGGGCTGGTCGGTCACGCCCTGACGTTATACGGCGGAGTCGGGGGTGTCCCGATCGGCGGTCTCTCGCCGCTTGAACGCCCAGTAGAGGCCGCGTTCCTCCGCGATGCGCAACATCTCCTCGGACACCGGCGAACTGCTGACCACGGCGGCGTAGAACTCCGCGCCCGGGTCGCCTCGCTTCTCCCCCTCACGGAACAGCGCCAGCGCCGCGACGAGGTCGCGTTGCAGTTCCTTGAGCATGCCGAGCGCGATCAGCGCGTGGACCTGCCCGGCGTCGGCAGCGGTCCGGAGCAGTGCCTCCGCCTCCGCATGATGCTCGGGCCCCTTCTGGGAGAGCAGGATCCCCAGGCGGTACGCGCCCTGTGCGTCACCGGCGTCGGCGGCACGCCTGTAAAACCTCTCGGCCTCGTTCTTACTGCCGTCGAGTTGCAGCAGCCTTCCGATGGCGACCGCGGAAGACGCCTCTCCGCGCCGATACGCCTTCAGATGCCATCGCATGGCGTCGTTCTCACGGCCGGGAACGCCCGCGAAGAGTTCGCCGAGGGTCCCTGCGGCCCGCTCGTCGCCGGCCTCGGCCGCGCGGGTCAGCCATCGCTCGGCGGCTTGGCGGTGGAGCCGGCCGAGATGGCGCGCGGCCGTCCTGCTCCCGCTCGCCGCCGCCGCCTCCAGATACGGCAGCGCACCCTCCTCGTCCGTACGGTCCAGCAGGACCAGCGCCAGTTCCACGGCCGCCCACGGGTGGCCCCCGTCGGCGGCCCGCCGCAGCCACCCCTCGCGTTCCTCGCCCTCGGTGCGCACGGCGAATCCGAGCGCCACCGCCGGATCCCCCGCCTCGATCCGGGTCTGCAACGCCGTGCGGGCGGCATCGAGTACGGCGGTGAAGCCGAGCGGGGAGCCGTCCTCCCGGGCCGCGTCCAGCAGCGTCCACCACACCTCGTCCGGCACCGGCTCCAGATCGCCGCCCGATCTCAACGCCTCCGCGACCAGAGCCCCGTACGCACGCCAGGTGCCCTCCTCCTCGCCCTGCACCAGCAGTCCCGAGACTCCGAACAGCGGCGCCGTCGCCCAGGCGAGCGCGTCCTCGAACGACTCCCTCTCCTGCGCCCCGTACTGCTCCTGGACCGTCCTGAGCAGCTCGACCGGTACCGCTGCCGTGATCCCGCACCGGGCGAGGTCGACCGCGGCACGCACCAGCGACTGGCCGCGTGGATGGTCCAGTTGGGTCCCCACGCGCCGCCACTCGTCGAACAAAAGGTGCCCGATCGCGAAGTACGAGGCCGCGCCCTCTCTGCCACTCCACATGTACGCCGGGTAGGCGCGCGGGTCGTCGTGCCCCGCCAGCCGATTCAGCTCGGCCTCGCTCCACTCGCGCGCCACCTCCACCGTGCGGGCCGCGGCGACGACCCGGTCGCCGGGGGCCGTCCCGGCACGCCGCCGGTAGTACTCCTCGGGGCTCATCGTGCCGAGCACGACGACGCCGAGGCTGGTGAGCCGTCCCAGCAGCCGCGGGTCCAGACCGCCCGCGCCGAGATGATCGGTCAGCTCGTCCAGCCAGACGACGTACCGGCCGGGCTTCCCGCGCAGCGCGGCGAGCAGGGCACGCAGGTCCTCACCGGCATCCGGCGCGTACAGCCGGTGGCCCTCCAGCGACCGCACGCCCTGCCACGCGGTGTACGACTTGCCGGCGTACGGCTCCCCCAGGATCAGCACCAGGCCGTTGTGGGCGAGCCGGGCCCGCAGGTCGTCGTCGCAGTCGCGCGGCACATACGGCGGCACGTCGGGCAGCCCGGGCACGTGCCGGGTGGGACGCACGCCGAACTCCAAGGGCCCCACGTGAAGGACCGGCCGCCAGTCCGCCGGGGCGGGGACGGTGCCGTAGTGGTTGTTCTGCACGTTGTGCTGCACGTTGTGCTGAACCCCGACGACCTGGTCGTGGAAGGTGGAATCCCGGAAGTCGACGTGGTCGTGGGCGACCTGGTCACCGGTCGAGCCGCCCGGAATAGTGGAGGCGACATCGAGCCGAGCACCGCGCAACCTCGCCAGCCTGGAGACGAGCATCTCGTAAGCGCCGGGCGACGTCGTGTGGACGGCGCGCACGTGGGCGCTCAGCGAATCAGCGTTCCGCGAGTACCCCGGGACCAAGGAGCGCCGCTCCGCGTCCGGCAGCGCCAGTAACTCCCGTACCAGCCACTCCCATTCCTGCCCCACGCCAGCCCCCTGCCTCGCCCCAAGCCGCCGAGAGCAACCGTACTAAGCCTTCAAGCCCTCAGCGGCCCGTACGGCGTCACGGTATGCCCGCGCGGCGACGCGCAGTGCCGCCTCCGGGTCCACCCCGGCCGCCTCCGCCCGGACCGCCTGGGCCAGCAGCTCGTACCCGACGCCCTCCCCGGTCGGCAGCGGCACGTCGAGCCCGGCCGTGCGGACCCGTGACGCCAGCTTCGCCGCCAGTGCGAGGCCCGGCTGGCCCAGCGGTATGCCGTCCGTCAGCGATTCCCGCTGCTTCTCCACCGCCTTCGTGCGCAGCCAGTGCTCCTTGACGTCTTCGGGGGTCGTGGCCGTCTCGTCGCCGAAGACGTGCGGGTGGCGGTGGATGAGCTTGGTGACGATGCCGGCGGCCACGTCGTCGATGGAGAAGGGGGTGTCCGGGTCCTCCTCCGCTATACGCGCGTGGAAGACCACCTGGAGGAGGACATCTCCGAGCTCCTCGCGCAGTTCTTCGCGGTCGCCGTCCTCGATGGCCTCGACCAGTTCGTACGCCTCCTCGATGCCGTACTTCGCCAGGCCCCTGTGGGTCTGCTGGGACGACCACGGGCACTCGGCGCGGATGCGGTCCATGACCTGGACGAGGTCGAGGAGGCGGGCGCCCGGGAGGTCGTAGGAGGCGGGGAGCAGCTCCAGGTCGGGCATCGAGATGCGGCCGGAGCCCGCGAGGCGGGCCAGGCCGTCGGTGAGGGCGGGCTCCCCCTCACCGGTCGCCACCACCACGACCGTCCTGCCGCCGGCGCACGCGTCGACCAGTTCCTCGGCGGTCGGGGACGCCTCGTCGACCGCTATTCCGGCCTCACGCAGATACGGCAACTGCGGGTGCGCTCCGTCCGCGCACAGCACACGGTCGGCGGCGTGCAGCGCCTGCCAGGCGGGCCAGGACAGCAGGCCGGGGGCGACGCGGTGGCTGGTGGTGAGCAGGACGATGCGGCCGGTGGCGGCTTCGGGGCTGGTTGCGTTCACGATTCGAAGCTAACGCACGGCACCGACAGCGCCGCGAGTTATCCACAGGGTGATCGACTGCGCCGACCGTACCGTTGGCCGACCTACGCCGACCTACGCCTACGTCGACGTACGCCCCCTCATGCCGCCTTACGCCGTCTGTGGCGTCGCCGTCGCCGTGACTTCTCGCAGCCACGGCGTCTTCGCGTCGACGCGGCTGCTCTTCTGGACGTCCCAGGAGCCGTAGCGCGGGTTGAGGTCGACGTTCAATTCCTTGGACGCCTTGGACAGGACGCTCCAGAAAGCGGGATCGCCCGTCTCGGTGCCGATCTTGGCGGCGAGCTTCTGGGCCTCCAGCTGGAGGCGGAGGTTGTCATCGAGGCGCTCCGGTGCGATGCCGTACTCCTGGAGCCAGGCCGTCTCCAGTGCCTTGGCGCCGCCGGTCTGCTGTTCCAGGCCGGCGCGCATCGTCTGGGTCTCCTTGCGGCTGACGGTCACGCCCGCGTCCTGGGCGGCACGGTGCAGCACCTGGTCGAGGACCATGCTGTGCAGGGTGTCCCGGGTGAGCGTGCCGGTCTGGGCGATGGCCTGCGCGTACTGCGACTCGTCCGGCACCGCCGCCCGCTGCGCCTCGCGCACCTCTTTCACCCGCGTTTCCAGCTGGGCGACGGTGATCCGCCGGCCGTCGACGACGGCCGCCGCGCCGGGATGCGCATCGTTTCCGCAGGCGGAGAGAAGGGGGGCCGCGGCGATCACGGCGGAGAGGAGGAGCGCGGTGCGACGGCGGCGGTGCAAGGAAACCTCCCGAGGAGATTGTGCGACGGTGCACAAAGTTCTTGCGATGATCGATGGTAGGCAGTGGGACAGCTCTGGCCAACCCATTGGACCAACGATTCACCAGGACTTCCGGCACCGCCGCGCCTGCCGCGGGGCGTACCACATGTTGCCGGGGAGATCGGCCAGCCGCGCTTCTAGCCGCGCACCTGCCCCAGCCACTGCAACGTCCGGCGGATCTCCGCCGCGAACGGGTGTCCGGGACCGTGCAGCCGTTCCGCGTCGTGCAGCAGCCGGGCCAGTGTGTCGTGGGCGGCGGCGCGGTCGCCGAGGGCGAGGAGCAGGTGGCCGATGCGACGGCGGACGTCGTGGGCGAGCTCGGGGTCGCCGGCCACGTACTGGTTCTCGTAGTACGGCAGCAGCGCGCGGTACTCGGCGAGTGCCGCCGCCGGTTCGCCGAGCTGCTCGAGACACTGGGCGCTCTCGTAGCGGAAGCGGAGCGACGTGGGGTCGGACTGGCCGGCCTCGGCGGCGCGTTCGTCGGCGAGGCGGCGCAGTTCGGGCAGCGCGCGCCGGTACTGGCCGTCGTCCATGAGCGTGGCCGCGTACTGCTTGCGCAGGGTGCGTACGACCGGGGAGTGCTCGCCGTGCTGTTCGGCGGCGGCGGGCAGGATCGCGCCGAGGATGTCGACGGCCTGGGTGATGCGGCCCTCGCCGAGCAGGCGCTTGACCTCGTCGACGGCGCCGGCGACATCGGGTTTTTCGGTGACCGGCGTGGCGGGGGCGGGCTGGGGCGCGGGCGTGCGGGCGCGGTCCGGCCAGGGTGCGTGCGGGCGCAGGAAGGGGCGCGTGGGGTCGAGGGGCGCCCCGGTGGGTATCCCGCGCGCGGGCAGGAGCAGCGCCAGGTCTTCGTACACGTCCTGTGCGGAGGCCGGGCGGTGCTGCGGGTCCTTGGCGAGCAGGCGCAGGACGAGCGCTTCGAGGGGCTCGGGTACCTCGGGGCGGATGTGGCGCACGGGCACCGGTGCCTCGTACAGGTGCCGGTGCAGCACACCGAGGGCCGTCGAGCCCGCGAACGGCACGTCGCCGCTGAGGAGTTCGTGCAGTACTACGCCGAGTGCGTACAGGTCGGTGTACGGGCCGACCGCGCCGCCCATCGCCTGCTCCGGGGCCATGTAGGCGGGGGAGCCGATGGGGGTGCCGGTGTGGGTGAGGCGGGTGGTGTCCGCGTCCATCACGGACGCGACGCCGAGGTCGAGGACGGTGACCGTACCGTCCTGCTTCACCATCACGTTGCGCGGCTTGAGGTCGCGGTGGACGATCGGCACGGCGTGCACGGCGCTCAGCACGGCGCACAGTTGCGCGGCGACCGCGACCGCCCACTGCCACGGGTACGGGTCGTGTTCGGCAAGGTGGCCCGCGAGGTCGGCGCCGTCGATGTACTGCATGACGAGGAACAGCTCCTCGCCCGCACTGCCCGCGTCGTGCACCGTGACCAGGCCGGGGTGGTCGACCTGCGCGGTGACCCGGCACTCGCGCACGAAGCGGCGGCGCAGCTCGTCCGCCTCCTGGCCCGCCACCTTGTCGGGGCGCAGCAGTTTCACCGCCACACGCCGGTCGAGCCGCTGGTCGTAAGCCGTCCAGACCTGGCCCATGCCGCCCTGTCCGATGAGCGTGGACAGTTCATAGCGGCCGGCGACGACACGTCCTGCCGCCACGGTCACCTTCCGCCCTCGTGGTGGCCGTCGTGCTTGCGCAGGTAGTCACTGAGCTCGTCGAGCTCGGCACGCACCTGGTCGATGCGGGCGGGCGCGGGGCGCCGGGGCGGCGAGGTGGGCACGGGCGGCGGCTGCGGTACGGGAGTGTGGGCCACCGGGGGCACTGGCGGCACCGGGTTACCGGGCATCGGGGGCGGGGGCTGCGGCACGGTTGTGGCGGCGGAGTACGGCGATTGGGGGCTGGGATGCGGGTGGGGCTGCGGCCGCGGCTGCCCCTGCGGCTGCGGGTAGCCGTACGCCGCCGGTGCCGAGGCCGGTGCCGGTGCCGGGTGTTGCTGCGGGCCGTAGGCAGCGGCGAAGCGGAGCTGGTGGAAGTGGCGTATGTCCGCGGCGAGGTAGTACGAGATCGCGCCCACGAGGCTGCCCAGGAGCAGGGTGAGGCCCATCCAGCCGCCCGTGGTGTGGATCTCCTCGCCGGACTCGGTGCCGATCAGGTAGAGGCCGAGGATCTCCGCCACCAGCACCGCGACGAACAGTGTCCAGTCGAGCGTCCTACGGGTCACGATGGCCAGGCGCAGCAGCATCGTCCACGTCAGCAGGCCGAAGCTGAGCACCGAGAGCACCACGAAGAACACGCGCAGGAAGACCAGCACCCCGGTCGGAGGGGCCTGCTTCACCGGCTGCGTGTAGCCGTGGCCTTGCATGGCTGCTCCTGATCCCTGGTCGCGCGATGGTCGGTCCGAGCGTATAGGCCGACACCGACAAGCGGTCCTCGGTTGTACCGAACCGTTGTCATGCTGATCGCTTCGCCTACAGGGGATGCCGCATCCACACATTGGGCTCGACATACACCGCGTACCCGCGCTCCGGTTCGCAGCGCACCGGCACCAGCGCGCCGGGCACCTCGATGTCGCCCGCCGTGTCGAAGGGCAGCCCGGTCCAGCGGCGCCACTGCTCCAGCGAGCCGGACACGGTCATGGAGGCCGGTGCCACGGAGTCGATGGCGGCGCCGGCCCGGGCGTGGACCCGCAGCCAGGGGTCGTGGGGCAGGCCGTCGGGGCGTACGCGGTGGGCGTACTCCTCGATGGGCGTGCGCGGTTCCAGGTGCTTGGCGCTGGGCCGAACCGGAGCGACGACCTCGGTGAAGCCCTGGGCCCGGGCGTTGTCGCGCATCGCCGACAGCATCCGGGCGGACAGGCCGTGGCCCTGGACATGGGGAGCGACGGCGATGGCGATCGCGCTGACGGTATCGGCCCGAACACCCCGCTCCAGATCGGCGAAGGCCCATACGAGTACCTCGTCCCAGCCGCGCGCGGGCGGTTCACCCCGCCCTTCGGCATGGAGCGCGAAGGGCACACCGTGCGCCTGCGCGACCACCTCTCCCCGCTCGTCCTCGGCGAACAGCACGTACTGCGGCAGTTCGGCGGCGATCCGCCCGTAGTGGGAGTCGCCAACGGGATCCTGGATCACGAACTCCGGCCAGCTGGCGGCCATCCCGACGACCCGCTCGTACATGTCGGGACGCTCGGCGAGGGTCGAGATCTTCAGCTCCATGTGGTCACGGTAGGGGTGGGGTCGGGAGCGGGAAACCCCTTTCTCGCTCCCTTCTGTCGCCAACGGCCCGACAGCAAAGGCCAGTTGGGGCTCGCGATCTCGGCAGCGTAAGTTGACGGCATGGTGGAGGGGACGAAGGGCACGGCCGAGGCCGCGCCCTCGAGCACACAGGGTCCGCGGGCCGGGGGACGGCACGCTGCCCGGCGGGAGAAGGCCGGCCGGCAAGGCCTGGCCCGGTCGTCCCTGCTGATGGCCATGGGCACAGTGGTGTCGCGGGCGACAGGGCTGATCCGTCAGGTGTTGCAAGCCGCGGCGCTCGGCACGGGCCTGCTGGCCAGCACGTACAACACGGCGAACACCGTGCCGACCAGCCTGTACACCCTGCTGATCGGCGGAGCGCTCAACGCCGTCCTGGTACCGCAGCTGGTACGGGCTCGCGCCACGCACTCCGACGGTGGACGGGCCTACGAGCAGCGGCTGGTGACCCTCGTCCTCACCGTGCTCGGCGCCGGGACCGCGCTGGCAGTGTGGGCGGCACCGCAGATCGTGGGCCTGTACATGCGCGACACCCCAGGCAACCACGAGGCGTTCGAACTGACCGTGGTGTTCGCACGGTTCCTGCTGCCGCAGATCTTCTTCTACGGCCTGTTCGGAATCCTCGGCCAAGTCCTCAACGCCCGGGAGAAGTTCGGGGCGATGATGTGGACGCCGGTCCTCAACAACGTCGTATTGATCGGCATGTTCGCCGCCTATCTGGGGCTGATGACCGTGCCGGAGGAGATCGGGGACATCACCTCGCAGCAGGTGCGGCTGCTCGGCATCGGGACCACCGCCGGAATCGCCCTACAGGCACTGACCCTGATCCCGTTCGCCCGGGCCGCCGGGTTCCGGCTCCGGCCGCGGTTCGACTGGCGCGGCACCGGCCTGGGCTCGGGCGTCCACGCGGCCAAGTGGACGCTGTTGTTCGTACTGGCCAACCAGGTCGCCCTGACGGTCGTCACCAACTACGCCAACGCCGCCGACCAGGAGCTGCCGAAGGCGGGCGCCGGCTACACCGCCTACACCTACGCCCAGACCATCTGGATGCTGCCGCAGTCCATCGTCACCGTCTCGCTGGTGACCGCGCTGCTGCCCCGCATGAGCAGGGCGGTGGCGGAGGGCCGTGTCGCGGATCTGCGGGCGGACCTCGCGCGGGCCCTGCGGATCAGCGGTGTCGTCGTCGTGCCCACCGCTTTTCTCTTCGTCGCGCTCGGTCCGCAGATCGCCGAGCTGATGTTCGCGCACGGAGCCGCCGACGCCGACTCCGCCGAGCCGCTCGGGCAGATGCTGCAGGCGTTCGGGCTCGGCCTCATCCCGTTTTCCGCGCAGTATCTGCTGCTGCGCGGGTTCTACACCTTCGAGGACACCCGTACGCCGTTCTTCATGGCCTGCTGGATCGGCGCGGTGAACATCGCCCTGGCCACGGTCTGCCATGTCCTGCTGCCCGCCCGCTGGGCCGTGACCGGCATGGCCGGCGGCTACGCGCTGTCCTACGTCGCCGGACTCGCCCTGACGGCACGGCTGCTGCGCGGAAAAGTCGGTGGCAGCCTCGACGACGGCGGGCTGCGCCGCACCTACGTGAAACTGGTGTGCGCCGCCGGTCTCGCCGCGGCACTGGGCTGGGCCGCCGCCCGCGCCTGTGCCGCCTCGACGGACACCGGCGCCTGGTCCACCGCGCTCGCTCTCACGGCGGGAACGGCCACGATGCTGCCGGCGTATCTCCTCCTCGCCCGCCTCCTGCGGGTCAGCGAGTTGAGACGTCTTCCCGGCCTGAGGTGAGCAGGCCCTTTCCCCTGTCTCACCCCCCGCACTGCTTCAGCATCATCTGCCGGTCGGGTGCGGTCACCGGCAGTGCGTACTTGAGGGCGACCTGGGCGAAGCGGACCGCGTAGGCGCACCGGATCTGCTTGCTCGGGGGGAGCCAGGACGCGGGGCCGGAGTCGCCCTTGGACGAGTTGGCGCGGCCCTCGGCCGGGATCAGGTTGAGCGGGTCGTTGGCCAGTTGCTCGCGTTTGTCCTCCGACCAGCGTGAGGAGCCCATCTGCCAGCTGTAGGAGAGCGGCACCATGTGGTCGATCTGCACCTCGGTGGCCTTCTGCTTGCGCCACTCGATGGTCGTGCCGGTGTACGGGTCGTGCAGGGTCATGGCGATGACCACGCAGTCGGAACCGGAGCGGAAGCGCAGGCTCCGGCCGTCGCGCTTGAGGAGGTCGTTGCGGGTGTCGCAGCCGTTGCGTGCCAGCGGGACCCCGTCGGCCGTGTCCATCCACGCGTAGCCGAACTCGTCCCGGTCGTAGCCCGTCTTGGGGCCGCGTCCCTTCGTCCGCACCGTCTCGATGAGTTTGCGGGCCGCGGCCTCGTCGGTCTCGCTCGTCACGGGGGCGAGGCCCGGCTTCGTGCCGTCCGGGTTCTTCAGCGGGCTGACGGCATGGCCGTCCGCTGCCGGTGCCGCCGCGCCGCTTTCCGGTGCGGAGCCACCGGCTTCGATGCCCTTGCACCCGGCGACGAGCGCCATGGCGGCACACGCTGCCAGCCCGGTCATGACGGCGGGCGTCGCCCCGCCCCTCAGACGCATCATGATGCGTCCCTCCCCTTGCCTGCCCGGTTCCGCCTCGGTGCGGGCGGTTTTCCCTGGTCCCAAGGTAGCGGCCGAGAGGTCCAGACCATACCGGCACTAAATGGGCATAGGCCGCTAGTCGGGCGTATCGTCGATTTTGAGTCGCCTCCGGAAGGAGCTCTGGATGGGCATCCTCGACAAGTTCAAGAACCAGGTGAAGGGCAACAAGGGCAAGGACATGTCCGACACCGCGGAACGAAAAGTCAACGAGAAGACGGGCAACAAGTACGAGAGCCAGGTCGACGAGGCGCAGCAGCGGATCGAAGGCCAGATCGGCATGGATCGCGACAGGCCCGAACAGCCGCCTCGCTGAACTCCCTTGAAGCGGAGGCCGTCCGCGGAGATCCACCTCCTGCGGGCGGCTTCACAGCTGTCGAGGCGTCACGACCGTCACGACCCCAAGATCGACGCCAGGAACTCCCCGACCCACCCGAGCAGTTCCCGCCCGACCAACGGCTTCCCGCCCACCTTCGCGGTCTTCGGGCGCGGTACCAGCACCTGGTGGGCCGCCGGCTTGATGACGCTCCCCGGGTACAGCCGCTTGAGCCGCAGCTCCTGGGACTCGCGCAACTCCACCGGCGCGAAGCGGATGTTGTTGCCCTGGAGGACGATCTCGCCGACGCCACACGCGCGTGCCAGCATCCGCAGGCCCGCCACCAGCAGCAGGTTCTCCACCGGTTCGGGCAACTTGCCGTAGCGGTCGACGAGTTCCTCGCGTACGGCCTTGACGTCCGCCTCGGAGTTCACCGAGGCGATCGACCGGTAGGCCTGGAGGCGCAACCGCTCGCCGGGGGCGTAGTCGTGCGGGACGTGCGCGTCGACCGGGAGCTCGATCTTGACCTCCAGCGGCGGCTCCTCCTCCACGCCGCCCTCCAGGGAGGCCCGATAGTCCGCGACCGCCTCGCCGACCATACGGACGTACAGGTCGAAGCCGACGCCCGCGATGTGGCCGGACTGCTCGCCGCCCAGGAGATTTCCGGCTCCGCGGATCTCCAGGTCCTTCATCGCGACGTACATGCCCGCGCCCATCTCCGTGTGCTGGGCGATGGTCGCCAGGCGCTCGTGGGCGGTTTCCGTGAGGGGCTTCTCCGGCGGGTAGAGGAAGTAGGCGTAGCCGCGCTCGCGGCCTCGGCCGACCCGGCCGCGCAGCTGGTGCAGCTGGGAGAGGCCGAAGTTGTCGCCGCGCTCCACGATCAGCGTGTTCGCGTTGGAGATGTCGATGCCGGACTCGACGATCGTCGTGGAGACGAGGACGTCGAACTTCTTCTCCCAGAAGTCGACGACCACCTGCTCCAGGGCCTGCTCCGACATCTGGCCGTGGGCGATGGCGATCCGCGCCTCGGGAACGATCTCGCGCAGGCGCGAGGCCGCCCGGTCGATCGACTCCACCCGGTTGTGGATGTAGAAGACCTGGCCCTCGCGCAGCAGTTCGCGGCGGACGGCCGCGCCGATCTGCTTCTCCTCGTACGGGCCGACGAAGGTGAGTACCGGGTGGCGCTCCTCCGGGGGCGTGGTGATCGTCGACATCTCGCGGATGCCGGTGACCGCCATCTCCAGGGTGCGCGGGATCGGGGTGGCGGACATCGTCAGGACGTCGACGTTCGCGCGGAGCTTCTTCAGCTGCTCCTTGTGTTCGACGCCGAAGCGCTGCTCCTCGTCGACGATGACCAGGCCCAGGTCCTTGAACTTGGTCTCCGAGGAGAACAGCCGGTGGGTGCCGATGACGACGTCGACCGAGGCGTCGCGCAGGCCCTCCAGCACCGCCTTCGCCTCCGTGTCGGTCTGGAAGCGGGACAGCGCCCGTACGTTGACCGGGAACTGCGAGTAGCGCTCGGAGAACGTCCCGAAGTGCTGCTGCACCAGCAGCGTGGTGGGCACGAGCACCGCCACCTGCTTGCCGTCCTGTACGGCCTTGAAGGCGGCCCGGACCGCGATCTCCGTTTTGCCGTAGCCGACGTCGCCGCAGATCAGGCGGTCCATCGGGACCGACTTCTCCATGTCCTCCTTGACCTCGGCGATGGTGGTGAGCTGGTCGGGCGTCTCCACGTACGGGAAGGCGTCCTCCAGCTCGCGCTGCCAGGGCGTGTCGGCGCCGAAGGTGTACCCGGGCGCCGCCATGCGCGCGCTGTACAGCTTGATCAGGTCCGCCGCGATCTCCTTGACGGCCTTCTTCGCGCGCGCCTTGGTCTTCGTCCAGTCGGCGCCGCCCAGGCGGTGCAGGGTGGGGGCCTCACCGCCGACGTACTTGGTGATCAGCTCCAGCTGGTCGGTGGGGATGTACAGGCGGTCGCCGGGCTGGCCGCGCTTGGCGGGGGCGTACTCCACCACCAGGTACTCGCGGGTCGCGCTCTGCACGGTCCGCTGCACCATCTCGATGTAGCGGCCCACGCCGTGGTGCTCGTGGACGATGTAGTCGCCCGCCTCCAGGGTCAGCGGGTCGATGGTCTTGCGGCGGCGGGCCGGCATCCGGGCGCCGTCCTTGCCGGCCGCCTTCTGGCCGGTGAGGTCGGTCTCCGTCAGGACGGCGAGCCTCAGTACCGGATCGACGAAGCCGTAGTCGATGGACCCGCACGCCACGTGCACGACCGACGGGGAGATCTTCCCGAGGTCCGTCTCCAGGCGGGCCGCGACGCCCTCCGTACCCAGCACCTCGACCGTACGGGCCGCCGGGCCGTGGGCCTCGGTCACGAACACCGTGCGCCAGCCGTCGGCGAGCCAGCCCTTGGTGTCGGCCAAGGCCTTGGCCGTGTCGCCCCGGTAGGTCTCCGGGGCGTGCATGCCCAGCTTGAGCGTGTCCGCGTCCAGTGCGTCCAGTTCGAGGTCTGCCGCGAACGGCGACACCGACCACCACATCATGTCCAGCTCGCGCGCCCGGTCCCGGACGTCCGCGATGGCCCACAGGGAGGCCGCGCCGACGTCGATCGGCGCCTCGCCGCCCCCGGCGGTGGCCGCCCAGGAGGCCTGGAGGAACTCCTGGCTGGTGGCCACGAGATCCGCCGCACGCGTGCGTACCCGCTCCGGATCGCATACGACGGCCATGGAGCCCTTGGGCAGCACGTCGAGGAGCAGCTCCATCTCGTCGACCAGGACCGGCGCGAGCGACTCCATGCCCTCCACGGCGATGCCCTCGGCGATCTTTCCGAGCAGCTCGCCGAGTTCGGGGTGCTGCTCGGCGAGGGCACGCGCGCGTGCCCGCACGTCGTCGGTCAGCAGCAGTTCGCGGCAGGGCGGGGCCCACAGGCCGTGCTCGGCGACCTCCAGGGAGCGCTGGTCGGCGACCTTGAAGTAGCGGATCTCCTCCACGTCGTCGCCCCAGAACTCGACGCGCAGGGGGTGTTCCTCGGTGGGCGGGAAGACGTCGAGGATGCCGCCGCGTACGGCGAACTCGCCTCGCTTCTCGACGAGCTCCACGCGCGCGTACGCGGCGGCGGCGAGGGCGTCGACCACGGCGTTCAGGTCGGCGGTCCCGCCCGACTTCAGGGCCACCGGCTCCAGGTCGCCGAGGCCCTTGACCTGCGGCTGGAGGACGGACCTGACGGGGGAGACGACGACGGAGACCGGGCCGGTCTCGGGGTCGTCGGCGCTGGGGTGGGCGAGGCGGCGCAGTACGGCGAGACGGCGGCCGACGGTGTCGCTGCGGGGGCTGAGGCGCTCGTGCGGGAGGGTCTCCCAGGACGGGTACTCCACGACGCCCTCCGGCGGGAGCAGCGAGCGCAGGGCCGCGGCCAGGTCCTCCGCCTCCCGTCCCGTCGCCGTCACCGCCAGCACGGGGCGGCCGGCCTCGCGGGCCAGGGCGGCGACCGCGAAGGGGCGGGCCGCGGGCGGGCCGACCAGGTCGACGTGCATGCGGTTGCCGTCGACGGCCGCGGTGATCGCTTCCGCGAGGGCGGGGTCCTTGACTACGGCGTCGAGCAGACCGTGCAGGCTCATTCGGGGGCGGCTTTCGTCAGAGTTCGTCAGGGTTCTTCAGGGGGCGGGCAACGCGAATCGCCCGACTCGTGTTACGGGCCGGGGGGTCTCCAGGGTACGACGCCGTCGGGTTGGGCGGCGGGGCTGTGGATAACCCTCCCGTTGTCTGGTGCTCGGGGTTCGTGTGGGCGTACCAGGGGGCTCCGCCCCCTGGACCCCCGGGCCTATGCCCACCCACCGCCCGACTCGGTCGGCCAAGAAGCTGGGCTCGAAAAGACACCAACGCACCCGGCGCCGAGAAGTCCCCCCTGACTTCTCGGCGCCGGGCCCTCCCCCGCTCTCGGTGGTGGCTATTCGGTCGCGATCGCGTTCAGGACGTTCATCCGGCCCGCCCGGAACGCCGGGATCAGGGCGGCGAACAGGCCCACGAACGCCGAGCCGATGAACACGCCGATGATCGTCGGCCAGGGGATGTCGAGGACGTTCAGACCCTCCAGGGCGAGCAGCTTCTGGGCCGTCGCGCCCCAGCCCATGCCCAGGCCGAGGCCGAGCAGGGCGCCGAAGAGGGCGATCACTATCGACTCCATGCGGATCATCCGCCGCAGCTGGCGCCGCGAGAGGCCGATGGCCCGCATCAGGCCGATCTCCCGCGTCCGCTCGACCACCGACAGGGCCAGGGTGTTCACCACACCCAGGACCGCCACGATGATCGCCAGGGCGAGCAGGCCGTAGACCATGTTCAGGAGCTGGCCTATCTGGTCCTTCAGTTCCTGCTTGTAGTCGGTCTGGTCGCGGACCTGGTACTGCGGGTAGTTGTCCAGCGACTTCTTCAGCGCCGCGTACGCCTGCTCCGTCTGGCCTTCCTTCGCCTTGGCGAACATGATCGTGTTCGGCGGGATCTGGTCGGCCGGGACGTACTTCCGCATCGTCTCGGTGCTGATGTAGCGGGCGCCCTGGTCGAGGGCGCTGTCGTCGCTCGTGATGGCCGCGACCTTCAGCTTCGCCGTCTCGCCGCCCTTGAAGGCGACGCTGATGGTGTCGCCGATCCGTACGCCGTGCGCCTTGGCGTAGTCCGAGCCGACCGACATGGCGTCCTTGCCGTAGGCGGCCGTCAGGGTGCCCGCCGTGGTCGCGCGGCGCAGGTCCTCGGCGTACGACGGGTCCGCGGCGGTGACGCCGGAGTCGTCGGTCTTGCCGTCGGGCGAGGTCAGTGTGGCCTCGAGTTCCTTGTAGCTGGTGACGTGGGCCAGGCCGGGGGACTGCTCCATCGCCTTCTCGGCCTGCGGCACGATCCGCTGGTTGCCCTGGACGATGAAGTCCGCGCCGACCGACTTGTCCAGCTCGCTGGTGGCCGAGGCGACCATCGAGGAGCCGACCACCGAGAGGCAGGCCACCAGGGCCAGGCCGATCATCAGGGCCGCGCCGGTGGCACCGGTGCGGCGCGGGTTGCGCAGGGCGTTGCGCTCGGCCAGGCGGCCCACCGAGCCGAAGGGCCGCAGCAGGACGGAACTGATCACCCGGACGACCCCGCCGGCCAGCACCGGACCGATGACGACGAACCCGATCAGCGACAGCACCACGCCGGCGCCGAGTATCAGCGAGCCGTCGCTCGCCTTGTCGGCGGAGGCCGCCGTGAACAGGGCGAAGACACCGGCGCCGGTAAGGACCAGGCCGATCAGGCCGCGCACCCGGCCCGCCCTGACATCGGCCGGCATACCGGCGTCGCGCAGTGCGGCCATCGGGGAGACCTTGCCGGCCCGGCGGGCCGGGAGATAGGCGGCGAGGACGGTGACCACGACGCCCAGGACGAGCCCGGCTATCGGGGTGGCCGCCTTCACGGTCAGGTCGTCCGTCGAGAGGTTCATCCCGGCGGCCGACATGAGCTTCATCAGGCCGATCGCGATGCCGACGCCCGCGCCCACGCCCAGGACGGAGCCGACGAAGCCGAGCAGCAGCGCCTCGACCAGCACCGAGCGGTTGACCTGCTTGCGGGACGAGCCGATGGCCCGCATCAGGCCGATCTCCCGGGTGCGCTGGGCGACCAGCATCGAGAAGGTGTTGATGATCAGGAAGATGCCCACCAGGAACGCGATCCCGGCGAAGCCGAGCATGGCGTACTTGATGACGTTCATGAACTCGCCGACGTCCTGGCGGTTCTCGTCGGCGTTCTCCTTGGCCGTCTGGAGCTTGTACGTGCCGTCCAGGGCCTGGGCGACGTTCTGCTTGAGCTGGGTGTCGGACAGGCCCGCCTCGGCGTTGACGTAGATCTGGGTGAACCGGCCGGTGGCGCCGAGGAGTTCGCGCTGCGCGGTCGGGGTGTCGAAGAAGACGATCGCGGCACCGGGGTTGGTCACCTTGAAGGTGGCGATGCCGACGATCCGCGCCTTGAAGTCACCGGCGACGGAGATCGTGCGCAGTTCGTCGCCCATCTTGAGGTGGTGCTTGTCGGCGGTGTCGGCGTCGACCATCACCTCGGTGGGTCCGCGCGGGGCGTGACCGGAGGTGATCTCCATCGAACGCTCGTCGTTCTTCGTCCAGTTGCCCGCGATCGTCGGGGCGCCGTTGCTGGAGCCCATGTTGTCGTTGTCACTGTTGACGACGGTGACGGCCGACGAACCGACCGCGCCCTCGGCGGACTTG
This sequence comes from Streptomyces sp. NPDC050619, assembly GCF_040654815.1. NCBI lineage: Bacteria > Bacillati > Actinomycetota > Actinomycetes > Kitasatosporales > Streptomycetaceae > Streptomyces > Streptomyces sp. NPDC050619. Next base: position 155,159 of record NZ_JBFAIR010000026.1, read on the forward strand.
ACGCCCTGCGCCTTCTCCACCTGGGCCACCGTGGACGCGGGCAGCGACTCGGGCTTGCCGTTCTGCGGGGTGTCCTCGCTCTTGGCCTCCTTCGGGGCGACCGTCACGTCGGACGCGGTCGTCGCGAAGAGCTTGTCGAACGTCGTGTTCATCGTGTCGGTGAACACGAGCGTGCCGCACACGAACGCCACCGACAGCAGCACCGCGACCGCGGACAGGGCCATGCGTCCCTTGTGCGCGAAGAAGTTGCGCATCGAGGTCTTCACGACGGTCATGACGTGCGCCCCCGGGCGTCGAAGTCCTTCATGCGGTCCAGGACGGCCTCGGCGGTCGGCTTGTACATCTCGTCGACGATCCGGCCGTCGGCGAGGTACAGCACACGGTCCGCGTACGACGCGGCCACCGGGTCGTGCGTGACGATCACGATGGTCTGGCCCAGGTCGTCGACCGAGCGGCGCAGGAAGCCCAGGACTTCGGCGCCCGCGCGCGAGTCGAGGTTTCCGGTCGGCTCGTCGCCGAAGATGATCTCGGGGCGGGCGGCCAGGGCCCGCGCCACGGCGACTCGCTGCTGCTGGCCGCCGGAGAGCTGCGTCGGCCGGTGCTTGAGCCGGTCGGCGAGCCCGACGGTCTCGACGACCATGTCCAGCCACGCCTTGTCGGGCTTGCGGCCGGCGATGTCCATGGGAAGTGTGATGTTCTCTATCGCGTTCAGCGTCGGCAGCAGGTTGTACGCCTGGAAGATGAACCCGATCCGGTCCCGGCGCAGCTGCGTGAGCTTCTTGTCCTTGAGGCCGGTGATCTCGGTGTCGTCCAGAAAGATCTGCCCGGACGACACGACGTCGAGACCGGCGAGGCAGTGCATCAGCGTGGACTTGCCGGACCCCGAAGGGCCCATGATCGCGGTGAACTGACCGCGGGCGATGTCCACGTCGACGTGGTCGAGGGCGACGACACGGGTCTCCCCGGACCCGTACGCCTTCACGACCTGCCGCGCCCGCGCGGCAACGGCCGTACGCCCTCCAGTGCCCCCGTGCCTGGGAATGGTCACAGCCGATGTCACGGTATGTCTCCTATGTCGGTCAGCAGGTAAGTCGCGTTGAATTGCGAAGTCGTGTGGAGTGCTACGTCGATGAGTCTGGCCGAAGGAGGGGGCCCGGCGCGCTGGTGCTCAGCGCAGTCTTCTACTGAGGAAAACCCCACCCCCGTGGGTGCGGTGAACCGCCCCCGACCGCCTCCCAGCGGCATAAAGCCAGATTAAGGACCACGTCGGCCCGTCTCGTCCTCCGGCGGTACGAACCCTCCCCGAGCCGTAGTACGGAGGTACCCCTAGGGGCAGTCCACCGGCGGGTGGAGCCGTTCTCGGGGTCCGCTCCACCCTCCGGCCCACTCAGGCTCCACCCTCCCGCAGCGTGAGGGTCAAGCAGTCCCGCGTACTCCCGCCAGGTACATGGCGGATGCGAAGCTGTCGGTCGGCAGATAGGTGCAATGGGAAGGAATCTGGGTGGGAGACACGAGACCCGCGATACAGGAGGCCGCACAGCGAACCGGACCGGACCGGCGCGGCGCCGTCGTCGCCGCACTGATGCTCGCGATGGCGCTGGCGGCGCTCGATTCCACCATCGTCTCCACGGCCGTGCCGCAGATCGTCGGCGACCTCGGCGGCTTCTCCGTCTTCTCGTGGCTGTTCTCCGGCTATCTGCTCGCCGTGACCGTCACCCTCCCCGTCTACGGCAAGCTCTCCGACACCTTCGGCCGCAAGCCCGTGCTGATCGCGGGCGCGGTCCTCTTCCTCCTCGGCTCCCTGCTGTGCGCCCTGGCGTGGAACATGGGCGCGCTGATCGCCTTCCGGATCGTGCAGGGCCTGGGCGGCGGGGCGTTGCAGGGCACGGTGCAGACCCTCGCCGCCGACCTCTACCCCCTCAAGGAACGCCCGAAGATCCAGGCCAAGCTGTCCACGGTGTGGGCGGTGTCGGCGGTCGCGGGACCGGGCGTGGGCGGGGTGCTGGCGGCGTACGCGGACTGGCGCTGGATCTTCCTGGTCAACCTGCCGATCGGCGCTGTCGCGCTGTGGCTGATCGTCCGGCACCTGCATGAGCCGGGGCAGGATGTCGTACCCAAGGACGAGAGAACGACCGGCACGCGTACGCGTGTCGACTGGGCGGGCGCGCTGGCGGTGTTCGCGTGCGGCGGCGTCCTGCTCACGGCCCTGGTACAGGGCGGGGTCGCGTGGCCGTGGCTGTCGGGCCCGTCGATCGCCTTGTTCGGTACGGGACTTGGGCTGGTGGCAGTCGTGGTGCTGGTGGAGCGGAGGGCCGCCGAGCCGATCATCCCCGGGTGGGTGTGGCGCCGCCGTACGATCGCCGCGGTCAACCTCGCCCTCGGCGCGCTGGGGCTGCTGATGGTGGCGCCGACGGTGTTCCTGCCGACGTACGCCCAGTCGGTGCTCGGCCTGGCGCCGGTCGCCGCCGGATTCGTGCTCTCCGTATGGACGCTGAGCTGGCCCGTGTCGGCGGCGCTCAGCCAGCACGTGTACCGGCGCATCGGCTTCCGCAACACGGCGATGCTGGGCATCGGAACGGCGACCCTGATCCTGTTGGCGTTCCCGTTGCTGCCGTATCCGGGCCAGGCCTGGCAGCCGACGTTGCTGATGCTGTTGCTGGGCTGTGCGCTGGGGTTGTTCCAACTCCCGCTGCTCGTCGGCGTCCAGTCGACGGTCGGCTGGGCGGAACGCGGCACGACCACCGCGTCCGTCCTGTTCTGCCGGCAGACCGGCCAGACGATCGGCGCGGCGCTCTTCGGCGCGGTCGCGAACGGCGTCCTGGCCGCACGGCTCGGCGGCGCGAGCGACCTCGACTCGATGACACGCGCCCTGGACGCGGGCACCGCGCCCGAGGCGACCCGTCGGGCGATCGCGGACGCGGTGCACACGGTGTACCTGGGGGCGGGGTGCGCGGCGGCGGTGGCGTTCCTGGTGCTGCTGTTCCTGGCGCCGCGCAGGTTCCCGGTCCTCAAGGAGTGACCTACGGGTCAAGACCGGTCAATACCTGGGAGGAGTCAGGGCAGGGAGGTGTCAGGGCAGGGAGGTGTCAGGGCAGTCGGACGGAGACCTCGGGGTTCGCCGCTGACGGCCCGTCGAGCAGTGGCTGTGCGATCCCCTTCAGGTGCCGGTCGAAGAAAGCCGCGATGTACGCGCGCGTGAGGGCTTGCTCGCGCTCGAAGGGGAGCTGGCTGGAATCGGGGATGCCGGCCAGCTCCGCGAGGAGCGGCACGTCGGTGAAGGAGCCGTGGTCGGCTCCGGCGACCGTCAGCCAGCGCTTCCAGCCGTCCAGGTGGGCCCAGGCCTCATCCCAGGTCGTGTCGAGGGTCCTGGCCTGGGCCCCGAACATCAGGAAGGGACGGCCGTCGAGGTCGGGGAGGGGGACGAAGAACGTACCGTCCATGTTCGCGCCGGCCCGCACGCGCGCGTCGGCGCCCATCGTCGCGGCGGCGGCGTTGCCGCCGATCGAGTGCCCGGCCATGCCGATCCGCTTCGGATCGATCATGCGGGCGTACCGCCAGGCGGGGTGACGGCCGGTCAGCCGGTCGAGCACGAAGGAGACGTCCACGGCCCGGCTCCGGGCGACCTCCGCGATGCCGCCCGCGGGAGGCTCGTCGCAGATGGCGCAGGGCAGGGTCTGCCCGTCGGGCAGGGTCGTACCGGCGTTCTCATACGGATGGTCGACCAGCGCGACGACGTACCCACGACTGGTCAGGTCCTCGGCGAGGCCGGTGAGGGTGGCGCGCGGGAAGGTGAAGCCGGGCGAGAGCACCACAAGCGGGAACGCGCCGCGCGCCGGACGCGCGTCGGTGTGGGCCCAGGTACGGACGCCGCTGATCACCTCGGGCGCGACGGTGGCGTCCGGTGCTCTCAGGCGCAGCAGCAGGCGCGCCTCCTCGTCGGTCATGTACGGGGCTGTGGGCCCGCTCGTTGCGGACCGAGCCGGGTAGTACATCGACACCATCAGCTGCCGCGGGCCGGCGGACGGCACCCAGGGGTCCTCGCGGTCGGCGTCGACGAGATGGAGCGTGCCGCGGCCGACCGCGTACGGGCCGGTGGGGCGGGGCAGTTGGACCGGGGCGTCAACGGCGACGGAGGCGGTTGCGGCTGCGGGCACTGCGGCTGCGGTGCCCGCGCCGACGATCGGCAGGGTCAGGGTCAAGGTGAGCGCGAGCACGGCGGCCGTGGCTGTGGCAGTGGCAGTGGCAGTGGCTGTGGATAAGTGGCGTGGTCTGTTCATGCAGAGGACGTTAGGGCGCGGGCCCAGTACTTGACGTCCGCTCGTGGGACCACAGGAGCCATACCTCGGGCGGACGCCCGGCCCCGCTTGTCCGTCCCCAGTCGGACGGACAAGCACCCTCACTCCAGCGCGGCCCGTCCCGTAAGTGTCGCCAGACTGTTCCGCACGTGATCCATGTGCGCCCGTACGTCGTCCCACCGCTCGCCGTGCTCCCGCAACACCCGCTCCGTCTCCCGAGCGATCCGCTCCTCCCGCGCCCGCGCCTCCTCCACCACCTCCGCGGCCCGCGCCCGCGCCTCCTCCTGCCGCCGCCGAGCCGACTCCTCCGCCTCGGCGAACGCCTGCTTCGCCTCGGACAAGGCGGACTCGGCCCGCGTCACCCGCTCGGCATGACGGGCGTCCAGCGCGGCCACCCGCTCCTGCGCCTCCCGCTCGGCCTCGGCCCACCGCTCGGCGTGCTCCTTGGCCTGCTCGGCGAGCATCCCGGTGGTGCGCTGCCGCATCTCGCGCAGCCCGGCCAGCGCCTCACCGCGGCGCTCCTTCACCTCGCGCCGGGCGCCGATCCGGATCTCGTCGGCCTCGGCGCGGGCCGCGAGCAGGAGCTGCCGGGCACATTCGTCCGCCTCGGCGCGCACGGTGTCGGCGTGCGCCTGTGCGGCCCCGCGCACGCTGTCCGCGCGCGCCCGTGCCTCCTCCACAAGGCGTTGCACCTCCTGCCGCGCCCCCTCCCGCACGGCCGCGGCCTCTTCCTCCCCGAACTGGAAGAGCCGCCGCGCACGCTCGCCGAGCGCCTCGTACGTCTGCGGAGCGAGCTGCGCCACGGTCTCCCGCAGCGCCACCGCCTCCGCCTCCATCTCCTTGGCGAGCACGGTGAGACGGGCGGCGCGCTCCCAGGCTGCGTCGCGGTCGCGGGAGAGGGCGCGGGCGTACGCGTCGACCTGTTCGGGACGGTAGCCGCGCCCCCGTACGGCCACGAATCCATGTGGCGACCCCGCTGCGCTGCTCATCCTGGAACCCCTCTCCGCCGAACCGACACGGACGGACGCGAAATGATGATTTCGCGCATATCTTGATGTATCGGGTGTAAACGGGCACAACGCGACACTCCGCGGAGAGGTTACGGTCGCGGAGGGGTTACGGTCGCGGAGAGGTTTCGGTCGCGGAGAGGTTACGGTCATACGGCGCATGCCGAAGGGCCGGGCCCGATCACACGACCTTGGGTTCTAGTGGTCGTTGCAACACCCCAGTTCAGGGGATGCAATGGACTTCGAGATCCGTAGGGACCGGACGGCTCAGGGCCCTGTGAGGCT